>MEKI01000126.1:5205-5473 GCA_001766905.1 Acidobacteria bacterium RBG_13_68_16 | reverse complement strand
CCAGTACGTCCCCCCCCAGGGCGAGAACCCCGCTGCCTCCTACCTCCAGGCCATGCAGCAGCAAGCACTCCAGCAGTACGCTGATGCGGTAGCCGCGAACAACCGCAACAACCAGCAGCGCTACGGCAGGACCTAGTGCCCCAGACGGGCCTCTTCTGGATCGACAACCCGTACGGGTGGCGACCCCCTGACCTGAGCCGCTATGAGGGGCGGGCTTCTTCGAGCGCGTACGAGCGTCGGGCAGCCGAGGGTGGTTCCACTGGCAGTT
>MEKI01000126.1:5014-5124 GCA_001766905.1 Acidobacteria bacterium RBG_13_68_16 | reverse complement strand
CGGGTGGTGAGCTGCCCGCTGATGCGCAGCAGCGCATCCAGCAGGCCATTGAGTTCATTGATGCTGGGGAGCAGGTCACTGGTACCTCGGTGAACCCTGACGGTCCCGCT
>MEKI01000126.1:4671-4869 GCA_001766905.1 Acidobacteria bacterium RBG_13_68_16 | reverse complement strand
TGCGGGTGAGCCGGAACACGCCCGGCGAGATCCGGGCGGGGGATTTCGAGTGCGACGCGGCGATCCTGGTGTGCAACCCCGAGCAGCTCGTCGCGACGCTCACGGACAGCGTGAACTTCTCGGCCGAGTTGCGCGTGGAGCGCGGCCGGGGCTACGTGGCGGCGTCGGAGTACATCGATGAGAACGACGAGGTCGGCG
>MEKI01000126.1:3190-4596 GCA_001766905.1 Acidobacteria bacterium RBG_13_68_16 | reverse complement strand
GGGGGCGGAACGCTCTGACGAGAGACGAGCTGGCTGCGATCGGGGAGCGGTCTGGCCTGTTCTTCAACGTCCCTGGCACGGGGCGGATGGTCCGTGGCGCTCGTAACACTGGTCGTCGTGTTGCGAACCGTGGCCGTCTGGCCGCGGGTCGCGAAGTCAAGGGGCGGTTGATCTACGATCCCGTCGCCTTGCGTATCGCTGAGCGCACCGACACGTTGATCGCACCGCTCCGTGCCATGGGTTACGGCCGTCAGGCTCTGAATCGCACCAGGATCGTCCAGGAGGCCCGTAACCTCGTCGGAGGGCGTCTGGCGGGGGTGAAGAACACTCTGCTCGGTACGAACGATCCTGAGACGTATGAGAGGGCACTGGGGGTCATCAAGCGGGACCAGCAGTACAACCTGCAACGGAAGCTCATGGAGGAGGAGCTGGAGGCCATGGGGCACGGCTTGCAGCGCCGTGCCCGCAAGGCCCACATCGACGGCAAGACCATCCAGTCGGCTCTGGGCGGCAACGAGCGGGCCATCGCCAAGCTGAACAAGAAGATCCCTGGGTTCGCGGACGAAGTCCGCGGCTTCGACGATGCCGTGCGCGAACGGGCGCATGCGCTGGCGGGCGAGGACTTTATCGCCCACCGCGCCGACCACTCCTACGCGATACGGCCCGAGGAGCTGAGGGACTACTACAGGTCGATCAAGAAGAAGCCTGGGCGCACGCGGGGCAGGTCCCCGTTCGACACCGAGGGCTTCGAGCGTCGTGCCAACATCGTGGTAGACGGAGAGTTCATGGGCGAGAGGCTGGTCGCCTCTGCTGACCATCCCCGTGGGTTGAACCCCCGTGAACAGGCCCAGGAGATCATAGACGAACGCATCGCCACGCTGGGTGACCGTCAGGCGTTCCGCATGTTCGAGGACGACTGGTTCAAGGTGTACCCGCAACAGGTGCGGACCACGTCCCGTCGGGCCGCGGGCCGCGGCATGGAGAACAGCCTGCGGGCTGACGGGATCCTGAAGGACCTGTACCGCCCCACCAAGAAGACGCTCCGAGAGCTGGCCCGCTTCGAGCGGATGCGGAACCAGCTGGACTTCCTGAAGGGCGAGGTCAGCCGCAAGTCGGGCGGTGTCGGGGAACTGGGTGAGCGGGCTGCCGCTGCGGCGGGACGCGCCGACAAGATCGCACGGGAGGCTGGGATCACCGAGACGCGTGCGGGGCACGCTGTGCTCGGTGCTCGGGAAGCCACGGCGGGGGGCAGCCGACGGGGTGCCATCCAGCGTGAGTACGCCGAGGTTCTGTTGGAGCAGCACGGCGACATCCGCGCCCAGCAGTGGGCGCTGGACGAGCGGAAGCTGGCCACGCTGACGGACAGCGAACTGGGTGAGGCCCGCCGCGCAGCGGAAGAGTCGTTC
>MEKI01000126.1:2501-3083 GCA_001766905.1 Acidobacteria bacterium RBG_13_68_16 | reverse complement strand
GGACGCCCGTGAAGTGGTGAAGCTCCAGCGGGAGATCGACCTGCTGGACGACGACCTCCAGGTCCTCCAGGCCCAGGCCGCTGAGTTCGGGCGTGCGCCCGACGTGGTCCAGGCTGACCTGAAGGCGGTCCAGACCAAGACCCAGGAGTACATCGCCCAGGCCGAGAAGCTGGAGCAGACGATGCTGCGGCTGCGCCGCGGGCAGGCCGAGCAGGCTCGCTTCGAGCGGCTCGTCCAGGGCGTCCGCGGCGGGAAGATGAAGCGGTGGCGGGCCAACTCCCAGTGGGACGTTCTGGATCAGCGCACCATGGACGAGTACGAGTCCATCTTGGGGACGTTGGAGCGCAACGGACTGACCGCCGCCGACGTAGAAGCCCAACTGGTGCGTGCTCGTTCGGAGGTCGCTACGGGCCAGCGCTTCACGGCTTCTCTCAAGGCTGAACTGGATGCACAGCGGGGCGTCTACGCAACGGACGAGGTTCGGCTGGCAAACGACGAGATCGACTTCGCCCGTGAGATGCGGGCCGAGCTGTCCGCCGAGGCGCAGCGTCGGGGGCAGAACGGGCTGGTCGAGCGGCTGGC
>MEKI01000126.1:2238-2482 GCA_001766905.1 Acidobacteria bacterium RBG_13_68_16 | reverse complement strand
ATGGACTGGTCCGACAAGGGCTATCTGCTGCCGAACGGCTCCCAGGGGGATGCGGGTGGCGGTTGGTATCACGGCACCGCGGGGCAGCTGGATCTGACGGCTGGCCCGATGGGGGCCAACAAGATCGACGACGTTCACAACGTCCACGACATCGACGCGTCGTTGGGGATGCAGTTCACCCCCAACCTTGGCTACGCCAAGAACTACGCCGAGCGCAGTGGGGTCGCCCGCGGTACAGGCACAC
>MEKI01000126.1:976-2214 GCA_001766905.1 Acidobacteria bacterium RBG_13_68_16 | reverse complement strand
CGGGCGACGGGCGGACGGCCCCACGCCGACGACGAGATCCGTGCGTTCTGGGAGCGCGTCATCGACGAGTACCAGATCACTGGTGACCTACGGGGGGTGCTGGGCCGTGAGGTCCCGCTGACCGACTTCGACTACTCGCTGGAATCCCGTCTCGGGAGCCAGCTGGTGGACGATGACCCCATGATGATCTCCACCCGCGCGGAGCTGGAGGAGATGGGCATGGACGTGGATGAGGCGCTGAGCCTGGGTCATCGCCAGCTGCGTCGATCCTCGACGCGGGGGTTCGCCTACGTGACGATGGCCCATCTGCCCGATGAGGCTCGCAAGCCGCTCCAGGAGGCAGTGGCAGGCAGCCTCGCGGCCGCTGGCCACGACGGCATGATCTACCGCGTGAAGGGCGGCGAGTGGCACGCCATCGCGTTGGAGCCTGGGCAGGTGCGGATCCGCAACGTCATCCCCACCCACCAGGGCAAGGTAGACAATCTGGTGGACGACTGGTACCGCCGTCAGGAGCGGACGCTGGCCAAGCACCGCAACAACCTGCGGGAGCACGAGGCAACGCTGCGTTCCGTCGAGGCCCAGGTGATCGAAGCCAACGGCAGCGCTCGTCAGGCATGGCGGTTCCACAAGCAGAACCAGCAGCGGTTGGATCAGCTGGAGCGGCAGGTCGCGCGCGAGTGGAAGTCGATCGACAAGCAGCAGTCCCAGCTGATGTTCGACGAGATCCATGCCCGCGAACGAGTGGAGGAGGCGTACGACGTAGCCGCCCGCATAGAGCGCGAGGACATGGTCCCGTTGATGGACCAGTACATGCAGACGGTCGACGAGTACGAGCGCACGGCGCTGCGCACTGCGGCCGAGAACGCCGAGGCCAAGGCCATGTCGGTGCGTCTACAGGCTGCCTATGAGCAGCAGGTGGCCGAGCTGACGGCGGCGGGCAACAAGGCGCTGTCGATGGAGGACGCCATCCGTGCGATGGAGGACGACTTCGAGCCGAAGTTCCGCAAGGCGCTGGAGGACGGCTTCAGCCAGCTGAGCTTGCGGTCCCAGGGTCCCGAGTGGGCTGTCGATGCCCTGACCGCCGTCCAGCGGCTGTACCCCGAGCACGGTGGCTTGCGCTCGCTGGTGCGGGCCTTCGACTACATGACCAACATCTTCAAGACGTACGCGGTGCTGACGCCTGGCTTCAACTTCCGCAACTTCGGTGGCGGCGTGATGAACAACTGGATGGCGGGCAT
>MEKI01000126.1:771-953 GCA_001766905.1 Acidobacteria bacterium RBG_13_68_16 | reverse complement strand
ACTGGCGTGCGCGCCGACTGTACGACGACGGTGGCCGTGAGGCCGTGGCCAAGGAGCTGGGCGAGAACGTCGCCGAGGGCTTCGAGCGGGTCGAGATGTCGGGGCTGTTGACGGGCGGTCAGACTTCGGAGCTGACCCCGTTCCTGGGTGCGTCCACGAAGGACAAGGGGATCCGCGGCGTG
>MEKI01000126.1:0-543 GCA_001766905.1 Acidobacteria bacterium RBG_13_68_16 | reverse complement strand
CGACCTGCCGTACCAGGACCTGAACCTCGCGACGAACCCGCGTGAGGTCCTCAGTAGCATCAACCCGTGGATCAAGGTCCCCGCCGAGATCGCTGCGGGCCGTCAGTTCTACAGCAACATCCCGTTCAGCGGCGACTACGCCGAGGCTCCCGAGGCGTGGACGGCCATCCCCGTGGTGGGTGAAGTGATGATGCGCACGATGCAGGCGCTCGGTAAGGCCCGCCAGGAGCACGGCCGCTGGTACGTGCGTGACTACGACGCGTATCTGGTCGAGCAGTTCATGCCGTTGCTGGGCCGCGCCCGACGGCTCGCTCCGTCGGAGGAGAACTACCAGCAGCGGGTGGTGACCAGCTGGCTGTCGACGATCTTCGGGATCTCGCTGCGCACGAACACCGACACCGCCATCGAAGGCGAGATCCGCAACAACGTGGACGACATCAACCGCCTGTACGAGGATCTCGTGAACCTGGGGTACGTGCTGCGCCCGAGTGAGGTTGAGGCGTTGCGTCGGGCCAACGAGGAGCGCATCAGTGGAGTCCAGTG
>MEKI01000125.1:4696-16216 GCA_001766905.1 Acidobacteria bacterium RBG_13_68_16 | reverse complement strand
TCTCGATCGCGAACGGACGCCACTCGGCGAGCCGGTTGGCCGCCTTCTCGGTGATCAGCGTGCCGTTGGTGAAGACCGTGATGAGCAACCCCCGGCGCTTGGCGTGGGTGTAGATGTCGAGGAAGTCCGGCCTCGCGAACGGCTCGCCACCCGTGTAGAGCAGCCAGAGGCAACCGGCTTCGACGATCTCGTCCACGATCCTGAAGTGCTCCACGCGGGTCAGCTCACCGCGGCGGGCGGCCTGGTCACCGAGCTCGAGGCTGTTGTAGCAGTGAACGCAGGCGAGCGGGCACCGCCACGTGACCTCGATCGTGCCGTTGGCGGGCACCCGCTCCGCCACCACCTTGCGGTGGAGGCGAGCGCTGAAGTCCTGGTAGCGCTCCAGCTCCACGGTCTAGACCTTGCCTTCCCCGAGCGGCCGGATCAAGCCCGCTTCGGCGAGGGAGATCACGAACTCCAGCACGTCGGCTTTCGCCTGGTCGAATTCCACTTCGAATCCCCGGGTCACGGTAGACACGATCTGCTCGACCGTGGTGGTGCCGTCGATCAGCGCCCAGATCGTGGCGCCGACGTCGTTGAGGGTGTAGATCGAATCGAGGTCGCCAACGCCCGCGGTGATGGGAACGACAATGGTCTCGCCCGCGACCGCGCGCGTCACGAACTCGCCGCTCTTCACGTAGGTCTTGGCCACGCCTTCCAAGCGCACCCCCCCTCATTCGAGGCTAGGTCGGGGGATGTGTACTGTCAAGTTTGTCCGCGGTCGCACTTTCGAGGGTACGAGAGCTGGGCGCGGTGCGGTGCGTTGATCGCGGACCGTCAGCGCGCGAAAAGCGCGTGCTCGTGCACCCAGCGCCCGATGCGGCGGATGCGCGCGTCCTCCTCGGGCGAAAGCGGACCCCCATCGAGTGCCGCCAGCGCCTCGTCCATCTGCGCGTCGTCCCTTGGCCCGCTCATGCAGACGTTGAAGTGGGGGTTGGAGAGGACGAACCGGTAACAGTCGCGCCCGCGCAGCGGTGGCTCGCCGGGCGGCATCCTGCGGGACTTGAGGAGCGCACCCCAGGATGTCGCAGTGTAGGCGACGACGCCAGGCCTGCCCTCGGCTGGGAGATGCGGGAAGATGTCAGTCTCCGCGCCGGTGTGGGCGGCGTTGTAGCGGACGTGAATGATTGAAATGCGCTTGTCTGCGGCGTGCCCCACGAAAGCCGGCCGTCGGTGGCCGGAAACGGCCAGGTGCCGGAACATCCCGTTCTCGCGCATGCGGTCCGCCCGCTCAAAGAGCCGGTCTCCGGGCGGCCGGTTGTACCAACCCAGGAGCAGCACGTCGGCAGTCTCGATCCCGAGCTGCCGGAGGCCGCGGGTGAGCGAGCGCTCCAGCAGGCCCGCGGAGCGCGAGTAGCTCTGCAGGACGATGACGAGTTCGGCGCGGTGGCCCGCCGCGACCAGCTGCCTGATCGCGGCCGCCATCCCCGGGTTTCGCCGGGAGCCGTGGTAGAGGTAGTTGACGCCGCGGTCGAACGCCCGCAGGACCGCCCCGGCGCCGACGCCGTACCCGCCCGACACCCCGAGAGGTCCGACCGAGAGACCTGATCTGCCCAGCGTGACGCGGCGGGGAAAGCTCGCCATCGACCCTCCTCCCTCACGGCAATGATAGGGCAGCCTCGAGTTGAGAACGCGGCCTTGCGTCCGGTCACGCCGCGGCATAGACTGCAGCGAACCCCGGAAGGGGTTTGCCGTGTGTGCCACTGCAAAACAAAAAACCACACGAAAGGGGACCGAAAGCGATGGCAGACAAGAGGGCGGACCTAGCTGGACCCGGCATCAGCACCTACCCGGAGGTGGACAAGATCCTTCCAATGGACTACAGCCCCCTGCTCAACCGCTTGGACACGCAGAGGGCCCTCTTCGAGATCAAGCGCTCGATCGAGGACAACCTCTGCAAAGCGCTCAACCTCCAGATGGTTCAAGTCCCTCTGATCGTCGACCGCGAGAGCGGGGTGAACGACTACCTGGACCGCGACGGCTCCCGGACGCCCATCGAGTTCCCCTGCGGGCTCGGCCTCTCCAAGCGCATCACCGCCCAGGTCGTGCAGGCGGCCACCAAGTGGAAGCGCATGGCCCTGCGGCAATTTGAGTGCAAGGTCGGGGAGGGTATCTGCACCGACATGCGCGCCGTGCGCAAGGACTACTTCCTCGACCACGACCACAGCTCGTACGTGGATCAGTGGGACTGGGAGAGGGTGATCACCCCCAAGGAGCGCAACCTCGAGTACCTGAAGGACACGGTCCGAAAGATTTGGAAAGTCATCCGGGGCGCCGGTGTTCACGTCCAGGAGATGTTCCCGGCGCTCAAGTCGAGCAAGTACCCCGGCATCCCCGAGGAGCTCACGTTCATTCACGCAGAGGATCTCCTCGACATGTACCCCGACCTGCCGCGCAAGCAGCGTGAAACCACCATCCTGCAGAAGTACCCGGCAGTCTTCATCATCGGTATCGGCTGGGTGCTCAAGGACGGCTACCCGCACGAGATGCGCGCGGCCGACTACGACGACTGGGTCACCCCCACGGACAAGGAGACCGGCAAGCCTACGCACGGCCTCAACGGCGACATCCTGGTCTGGAACCCGGTCACCAAGCGCCGCCACGAGCTGACTTCCATGGGAATTCGCGTCACCAAGGAGACGCTCAAGCAGCAACTCGAGATATCCGGCCAGCTCGACTTCCTTAAGCTCCCCTACCACCAGGCGATCCTCAACGACCAGATCCCGCTCTCGATCGGTGGGGGAATCGGGCAGGCTCGGACGTTCATGTACCTGCTCCGGACGGCCCATCTCGGCGAGGTCACCGTCACGGTGTGGCCCAAAGAGCTCAAGGAGATCTGCGCGAAGAAGAACATCCACGTCCTCGAGTAGGCTGGACCGTCACTGAGGCGTGAGCCTTCCCACAGGAGTGATTCTCGGCCGCGCCGCCCGGCGCGGCCACTGTTTGCCTGTACCTGGGCTTGACGGTTCTCAGTTGTGGTGAGGGAGCCGAAGGACTAATCGTGGCGTGGCGTCAACCCCGTTCTTCAGGCGATCGTCTTACGAGTGTGGATGCGGGCTACGATGGCCAGGGAGGGTACGACCATGACCGGCAGAGGAGCAGCACGGCTCGCGGTTGTCGGAGCGCTAGTCCTCGCGACAGCTGGAATTACGGCGTGCAGCACCGTTTCGGTCTCGTCAAACCGCTACCTCGGGGTGCGGCAGTTCGCAACCACGGACCCTGCCACGGTGGAAATCCTGCGGCGCGAGCCGCGCCGACCCCACGAGAAGCTCGGTGAGGTATACCTCGAGCCCTCAGGAAACCCGGCGGTTGCCGAGATGGAGCAGGCGATCCGCACAGAAGCCGCCAAGCTGGGCGCCGACGCCGCGGTCCTGGTCTACGACAGAACCAAGCGCATCGGCACCGTCTACCAGGGCCCCTGGTGGGCGCGCAGCTCCCACGCGGTGTACGGGCGCAAGATCGTGGCAGTAGCCATCCGCTACAAGCGCTGAGGTTGCGTCGACGCGGAACTGGTCCTTCACCAGCGAGCCGGAAAGCGTGACCATGTAGGTGAGGACCTTGGTGTCGGCCCGGTAGTCCACGGATCGGCAATCGCCGCCACCCACGGTAATCCTCATGAACGTGCTGTGCGCGCCTGTCGCCCTTCCCGCGGTGGGAGCTATCCTGGCGTCGGTGCAACGGTGGAAGAAACCCACGAGCTGACGCTGCGCCGGATCTTCCTGTTCTGGGCGCCCCTAGCGGCCACCTGGCTGATGATGGCGGTCGAGGGTCCGTTCCTGGCGGCCGTGATTGCGCGACTCGGCGAGCCCGAGTTCAACCTGGCGGCGTACGGTGTGGCGTTTTCGTTCGCGATGCTCATCGAGGCACCGATCATCATGATGATGAGCGCGGCGATCGCACTCGCCGCCGACCGCGGCTCCTTCCTGGCTCTCCGGCGCTTCGCCTACGCCCTCAACGCGCTGATCACCGCGGTGATGATCGTGCTGCTGCTGCCGCCGGTGTTCACCTTCGTGACCGAGACGCTGATCGGCCTGCCCCACGAGGTTGCGTCGCTCACCCACGTGGCGGTCGCAATCCTGCTGCCCTGGCCGGCCGCAATAGGCTACAGGCGGTTCTACCAGGGGATCCTCGTTCGGAACAACCTCACCCGCAGAGTGGCGTACGGCACCGTGATCCGTTTGCTCTCCATGGCGGTGACCGGGCTTGCCCTCTACGCGTCAACGAGACTCCCGGGCGCGTGGGTGGGCGCCGCTGCGCTCTCGGCAGGCGTCACGATGGAGGCGATCGCCAGTCGCTTCATGGCGCGCCTGGTGGTCAGGGAGCTCCTGCGCGGCCGGGATCGCGCGGGCGCGCCCCTGACCACCAGGGCGATCGTCCGTTTCTACACTCCCCTTGCCATGACGTCGCTGCTCACCATGGGGGTTAACCCGCTGGTGACGTTCTTCCTCGGGCGGAGCCGCTCCGCCCTCGAGTCGCTCGCCGTCATGCCTGTGGTGGCCGCGCTGGTGTTCGCGTTCCGCGCAGCTGGAGTGGCCTACCAGGAGGTGGCGATCGCGCTGCTGGGTGAGGACCGCAAAGGGTTCGCGCCGCTGAGGCGCTTCGCCGGGGTCCTGGCAACCGCCACCGCCGGTGTCCTGGCGGTGGTGGCGTTCTCACCGCTCGCAATCGGGTGGTTCCATACGGTGTCCGGCCTCTCCATGGAGCTGACCCGCTTCGCCCTGATCCCGCTCCGGGTGCTCTGCCTGATGCCGGCCTTGGAGGTCGTACTCTCCTTTCAGCGCTCGTTGCTGGTGCATGCACGGCGCACGACGCTGATCACCTGGGCGACCGCCCTCGAGGTGGTGGGTATCCTGGCTGCACTAGCTGTGGGGATCGGTGTCCTCGACCTGATCGGTGCGGTAGCTGCGGCCGTGGCCCTGCTCCTGGGCCGGCTGGTGGCCAATCTCTTCCTGGTTGCTCCAGCCCTGCGCCGAGGATGAGCCGTGCGCGGTGCCCGCTGCGGCGCGGGCGTCTGACATACCATGGAACGGGTGGAACGCTGAGATGCCCCCAACGGGCAGAAAGCTCGACATCGGGCTCGACCTCCTCCTGTTCGGCGTGACGTCCGCGATGGCGGTGCACTACCGCTGGTCCACCACCGACCTAGTGTGGAGCCTCTGGATCTCGAGCCTCACCGTTGGCTATTCGCTGATTCTGGCCTCGATCGTCGGCTCGCTCGCCCACGGCAGCACATCGGTGCTGCTGGGAGGCACGTCGGGTGGAGGCACGGAGCCGCTCGCACGCGGAAAGGCGGCGACCGCCCGCGCGGCGCTGCCGCTGAACATTATGATGGTGGCCGTGTGCGCAATGATGTTTGGGTTCGCCCGGGTCACCGGGGTCGTCCTCGCGGTCGTCGCGACCGGCTCCATCCTCGCCGTCGGCGGTGCCCTGCGGGACCGCCTGGGTTGGAAGCTGTTCCCCGACCCGAATCGTGGTCTCGCCCGCTTGGTGATCCTGTTGCCGGGCGGCCTCTTCATGCTGGGCTTCTTCACGTTTCACTTCGGGCTCTTTCACCTCGTCCACGGCGTCTTCCTCAACGGGTTCTTCCCTCTGGTGAGAGAGACGCCAGTCGGGAAGTCGCCGGACCAGGTGTTCGGCATTATGGGGTCGTGCGCCAGGGAGGCCGTGGTTCGCTACTGGCCGTTCGTGGCTGCGAGCGCGCTCTCGCGTCTGTCGGCCTACACGGCCGCCTTCGAGACCACTGACGGCTCGATGCTGTTCAAGCCGTACCTCAACGTCATCCGGATGCACGTGATGATCTTCGTTTTCGCGTTCCTGGGTGCTGCGGGGCTCCAGAGCTATGCGCTCTACCCGCTGCTGGCCGCCTACTTCCTCCCGGTCGGGGGCGTGCTCTCGTTGTTACGCTCGAGGCGGCGGCTGGCCACGCCCAGCACACCGACTAAGACAAACTGAACGCCGCACGCCGCGACGGGGGTCACTTCAGAGGCGGTTCCTGCCGCAGGCGGAGACGGAGCTCGAGACGGCTTGCCCCGAGGGAGGCCGTGCCGAACGTCCCGTCGTAGTCGCGGAAGACGAGCCGTGTTTCAGTGCGCGCGAGGGGTTTGATCTCGGAATCCAGGTTATCCGTGAGGTTTCGGAAGGCCGCGGCGGCAGCCTGCACGTCGGGGTAGGTTGCGATGATCACCGTGTACTTCCCGGCAGCGTCGCTGTAGTCGGCCGCCACCGCCGCGGTCCGCCCACCGAGCTGGAGGATGTCGCCCCTGCCCAGCGTGGCGATGGCCTCGAGCGCAACCGGCCCCCGGATGAGCCGCCGGGAGCCTTCGATCTGGCCCTGCTTGGGGAGAGTGTCGAAGACCGTGACGGGGCGCGATTCGGGCAAGCGCGACGCGATGAAGCGGGCGAACTCGACAAGGACCGGTGTCAGCGCGGGTGTGCCTGCGAGGTTGTCCACGATCACGAAGTAGCGGTCGCGGACGAACATCAGCTGGAAGCGGCCCGCGGTGTGCCTCTCGGCAAGGGTAGGGTCGGGGGTCTCCTTGCCGCACTTCCCGAGATAGATCCCGAGCGCGCCAAGCGGGTCGCTCATCGTGTAGTGCTCGACGACTACCTCGCCGGCGGGGCTCCGGTACCGCTGGACCGTCGCCTCCTCGAAGCCGAACTCGAAGAAGATCTCCGCGCCCCCGTCGATGTGGCCGTACAGCTCGCTGCCGGGGAACAACCGGGGCTTCCCCTCGACGTTCCAGGTTCCCAGGAAGCCTGAGGGCGGCAACAGTGGACCGTCGCCACCGGCAAGAGCGGTGCCGCCCACGATCGCAAGCGCCGCGAGGACTACGGGTGGCCTCACACCCTCACCAGGGCGATCCTTGCGGGATCCGCGATGCCCAGCCCGAGCTTCTCGGCGTAGTTCAGGTACTCGGTGAAACGAGGGTGCTCGTTGACCGCGATCCCCATCTCCTTGCGCTTTGCCACAAGCTCGCGGTGACACACCGCGTCGAGGGCGAACGGGTCGGTGGCGAAGTAGAGCGAGCGGTTCGGGTAGACGAACTTCTCGTTCTTGTCCGGGCCGCCCTCGTACTGTCCGCGCAGTCCGTCCGTGATGTTGAGCACGAGCTTGTCGCGCACCGCGGGCGCCGCGAGCACCTCGGTGCAGACCTTGAAGCCAAGCGGCGCGTGTAACCTGCCGGTGTTGCAGACGGCTGCGTAGCCCACGTTCTTGGTGGCCATCGAGATCCCGTTGCCGGTGTTCTTGTACGCAGCGAGGTTGACGAGCTTGGTGATGTCCCGGGTGAGGAGATTGCCGAGGTAGGAGTACTCGCCCGCGAAGACGTGCTGGTTCAGGTAGAACTCGTCGTCCTGATAGCCGCGCACGCCCTTCCCCACCACGCCCTTTGCGAAGTAGTAGACGTCGGGGTCAAAGTTCCCGGCGGAGATGTGGTTTCCACCGGCGTCCCGGAAGCTGTGCCCCTCCTCCACCATGGTCTGCAGCGCCTGAATGCGCACGCCGGGAAAGCGGGATGCGGTGAATCCGGCGTCTTTGAGGTCCAGGTCGAAGCGGTCCCATATCACGATGTTCCTGACAGGGAGCTTGTTGTCGACTAGCCAGCTGATCACTACCTCCGCGATCTCCGGCTTGGTGCTGATGAGCGGGGGCCCCACCGGGTTCACCTTGAGGCCCACCACGTCGTCGCGGGTGAAGAACATCCGGAAACTCTTCTTCATGGAGGTACCGGTGAGGGTCCGGATCCCCCTCTCGACCATCTCGGCGACGACCTTGCCGTCCACCCTCTCGTCCACCAGGGAGCGCGGATCGGTGACCTTGACGACTCTGCCAGGGAACGGTCCTGGCAGCGAGTGGGACGTCTTCGGGACCTTCAGGAAATCCGCGATGTTGGTCGTAACCTCCGGGACGGCCTCCTTCTCCTGCCCGGAGACCGGCGCACCGAGCATCACCGCTCCGGCTGCGGCCGTGCAACCGGCGACCGTGCGCACAAACTCGCGTCGGTTCATCTCGAAGATGACGTCCATGGAAATGTGGCTGCGGCTCATGAAATCCTCCCTCGGTGGGCGAACAATGATACGAGGATTGGCCAGCGAAGTTGCCAGAGGCGCGTGAGCATGCGGGTTAAGGAGAGGAGCCCCGATGCTGGCGCAGCACCTCGTAGAGAGCGATGGCGACGGCGGTAGAGAGGTTCAGCGAGCGCATCTTGGTGTCGGCCATCGGAATGCAGACGAGGCGGTCGGGGAACCGAGACCGCAGTTCGTCGGGTAGGCCGCCGCTCTCGCGCCCGAACACCAGCACCGGTTCGGGCGGGAACGTCACGTCCCAAAGCTCGCGGGCGGCCTCGGCGGAGAAGAGGAAAGGCTCCCCGAGTCCCGGCATGGCGGCCTCGAAGCTCGCCCAGTCCCGCCATACGACCGGGCGAACCCTGGGCCAGTAGTCCAGCCCCGAGCGGCGGACCTCCCGCTCGTCGAGGGAGAAACCCAGCGGCCGTACTAGGTGTAACTGCGCCCCGGCCGCGAGGCAGGTGCGCCCGGCGTTGCCCGTGTTCCAGGCGATCTCGGGGTGCACGAGCACCACGTGGGGCCGTTGCCGCGGTGCCTCGCCGCTAGCCATCCTGCGCAGGTTAGCAGGGCGCTGCGGCCAGGCGAGGGTTGCGCGGGAGGCGGGAACGGCCGAGATTGGGTTTGTCAGCCGAAGGAGGTGACGCATGCCTACGTTCGTGCTCATGACCCGCCTGCGCCCCGAGAGCCTGCACGACGCGCACGGCCGGCGCGCGATGGGCAAGGGGTGGCTCAAGAAGGTCCAGGGGCTCTGCCCCGACGTGAAGTGGATCGCCCATTACGCGATTCTGGGGCCTTACGACTTCATGGACATCTACGATGCGCCGGACGTCGAGACGGCCCACCGGGTGTCGCTGATATCGCGCAGCGAGGGCGCCGTCACCGCCGAGAGCTGGCAGGCTCTTCCCTACGACCGGTTCCTTAGGCTCCTCGAGGAGGTCCAGCCGTAGCATCGCTCGGCCGACCCGAGTGGCGGCTCGGGGCGGATTCCCGTGCTACCCTTGGCCCACGTTTCAGCCAGGGGGAGGCGTGCGATGGCAGGTGTGAACACAAGGAGGGTTTGGCTGGGTGCGCTGGGCGGCTGGGTTGTCTGGCTGATTTGGAGCGCGATCACCAACTTTGCTGTGCTGATGCCCCGCTACGCGGCGGCGCAGGAGGCCGGCACGCTGCTCAAGGAGCCGCGCTACTCGTTCTTCGTGCCCGCGTGGTTCGTGATGCTGTTCGTGCTAGCGGCAATCTGCGCCTGGTTCTACGCCGGGGTGAGGGCGACCAGGGGCGCCGGCCCGAAGACCGCGCTCTGCGTCGGAGCGCTCGTGGGGTTCGCGAGCGGCTTCCCGCTCGCGTTTTGTCTGGCGGCCTGGGCGCCGTTCGGACGGGGCATCCCGTTCTGGTGGATGCTGGAGCTGTGGGTGGGGGCGATCCTGGCGACGCTGGTCGCCGGCTGGCTCTACAGAGACTGAAACCGATTCGACGACAGGCGAAATCGGTTTCACCCTGAGCGTAGCGAAGGGTCCCATCGCACCAGAGGGTGCGTTTCGGCTGAGTGAGAGACCGTGTCACGCCGCGGCGAGGTGTGCGGCGATCCTGCGCAGTAGGCGGCGGACCCCCTCTGCAAAGGTGTCGGGTTCGGGCAGGAGGCTCAGCACCAGGGTTCCGTCCGCCGGGAAGTCGAAGAAGTACCCGGGGTGCACGGCCACGCGGTCCTCGTGCAGCAACTCGAGGACGAGAGCCTCCTCGCCCACGACCGCCGGCACGCGCAGCATCGCGGTCCACCCCCCACCCACTGAGGGAACGCTTACGGACGGGACGCCGGCGGCCGCGCGGCGCAGCGCGGCGAGGTTCGCCCGGCACCGTGTGAGGATCTCCTCGCGCACCGTGGCCCCGTCGCGGAGGAGGCTCGGCAATGCGAGCTGCACCGGGGTGGCCACCGAGAGGAACGTGTCGGCGACGAACTCGAGGCGCTCGAGGGCGGCGGTGGTGAGGTTCTGCGGGCCGCTCGCGACGACCCACGCCAGCTTGAGCTGCGGCAGACCCACGCTCTTGGAGAGCCCGCCCAGGGTGAAGGTAAGTACAGCCTGGTTGGCTGCGAAGCTGTAACCCGCGCCCGGCCCTCCATCCAGGGGGTAATCCAGAAAGACCTCATCGGCGATGAGCGCCCACCCGCGCTCGATAGCCAACGCGGAGAGGGCGGCCGCATCCTCGGGGTGCACGAACGAGCCCGTCGGGTTGTTCGGGTGCACGACCACGACGGCTCGGACGCTCTCCGGCGCGTGGGCGAGAGCGTGCGGGTCGAGACGCCACCCTGCTTCGGCGTCAAGCGAGTAGGGCACCGCCTGCACGCCCTCCACGCGAGCCAGGTGCTCGAACAGCGGGTACGAGGGCGTGGGCACGAGCACGGCCTCGCCCGGGTTCGCCAGGAGCTTGAACAGGAACGCGTAGGCCTCGCTGGTGGAGGCCGTGAGGAGGACACGCTCGGGATCCGCGGTGGCGGCGTACCGCAGGTACTCGCGCGCCACGGCCTCCCTGGCTGCGCTCAGGCCGCGCGGGTGAGGCCGGTACTCGAGGCCGGCGGGGTCCGCGAGGGGGGCGAGCAGCGAGGGGGGGTATGCGATGTCGCACGCGGTCGGGTTGGAAACCGTCAGATCGAAACGCGGGGGTGATGAGGCTCGTGCGCTCGCGATGCGGTTGGCTGAAAGCTCTTCGGGGACTCGACGCGAGAACACGGTGGCTCCGTGTGGATTCTCGCACGGAGGCCGTTCCACGTGAAACGTACGTCGCCGCCCCGGTGTTACAATTCCGCAGCCACGGGGGGACCATGAAAGAGCTGCTTCCTGCCAGGACTCAGGAGTACCAGGCACGTGCCCGCGAGGTGGCGGAGAAGTACGTCCGACCGGTCGCCGCCGAGCTGGACCGCAGCGGGGAGTACCCCTGGAGCGTGATCGAGGCGCTCCGGAAGTACGACCTCATGGGGATCTGGATCCCCGAGGAGTACGGTGGGCATGGTGCGGGCGTCCTCGACATGTGCGTGGTGGTGGAGGAGATCTCCCGCGCCTGCGGCGGGATGGGCGTCGCGTACGCGGTCAACGCTCTGGGGAGCTTCCCGATCGTACTGGGGGGGACGGAGGAACAGAAGCGTCGCTTCCTGCCTGCCGTAGCCAAGGGCGACAAGCTCATCGCCTTCGGCCTCTCGGAGAAGGCCTCGGGTTCCGACGCAGGCTCGCTGCGCGCTCGGGCGGTGCACAACGGCGACGGCTGGATCATCGACGGCGACAAGAAGTGGACCACCAACGCCAACGCGGCCAGCATCTACACGGTGTACGCCTCGACCAACCCCGACCGCGGCACCCGCGGCGCCTCGGCGTTCATCTTGGAGAAGGGCACGCCGGGTTTCGAGATCGGCAAGCGTGAGCAGCTCATGGG
>MEKI01000125.1:0-4688 GCA_001766905.1 Acidobacteria bacterium RBG_13_68_16 | reverse complement strand
GCGTGCCGGTGCACGAGCTCCACTTCCGCGACTGTCACGTACCGCCCTCCGCGCTGCTGGGAGGCAAGGAGGGTGGCGGCTTCGCCAACGCGATGATGACGCTGGACCGGGCCCGGCCTGGGGTGGCGGCGCAGGCCCTCGGCCTGGCTCAGGGGGCGCTCGAGTGGGCGATCCGCTACACCTCGGAACGGCAACAGTTCGGGCAGAGCGTGATGTCGTTCCAGGCGATCCAGTTCATGCTTTCGGACATGGCGATCCAGGTCGAGGCGGCGCGCCAACTTGTGTACACGGCGGCCCGCGCCATCGACGCGGGGTTGTCCGGTGTCTCGAAGCTCTCCGCGATGTGCAAGGTGTTCGCCACCGACACCGCGATGCGCGTCACCACCGATGCCGTGCAGTTGTTTGGCGGGTATGGGTATTGCCAGGACTACCCGATCGAGAAGTACATGCGGGATGCGAAGATTACCCAGATCTACGAGGGCACCAACCAGATTCAGCGTGTCGTGATCGGCCGCGCCCTCACCCGCGAGGCCGACCAGATCGCAGGCCATCTCTCCGTGAAGGTGGAGCACTTTCCCAAGGAGTGAGGCAGAGCGGTTCAGCCCCTGAGGCCGCGAGCGGGAATTCATTTTCAGTGAGCGGTGGGGGTACGGGGGGCGAGAGTCCTTCCGAAGGCGGGACGGGGTCCCCCACGACGAGAACCAAGGTGGAGCACTTCCCGCCCGGCCACGAGCGCGCCGCGAAGAGCTGGGGAAGTCGACAGTTAAGAGTTCACGGGCGACGGGTCATGCCGTTTCGCGGGGGGCCGCCTGCGGCGTGATCACCCTTCCCTACTGCGACAGCTCGTAGTCCCTGGTCTTCTCCATACCGGTTAGAACCGGTGGACCTTGCCACCGACGATGACGAGCTCGGGCTTGCCCAGGACGTCGAACCCCTCGATCGGGTCGCCGGCCACCACCTGAAGGTCGGCCAGCTTGCCCGGCTCGAGCGTCCCGAGCTCATCGGCCTTGCCCAGGATCATCGCGCCGTTCCTGGTTGCCGCCACGATCGCTTCCATCGGGCTCGCCCCCAGCTCGGCGAAGTACTTGAGCTCGGAAAAGTAGAGGCCGGGATAGAGCTTCCTCATCTCGCCAGTACCGTCGGTGCCGATGCCCATCACGATCCCGCGCTCGCGGGCCTTTCTGAACAGCGCCTCGTGCATCGACAGCGTCCAGTGTCGCTTCTCCACGAGAACTGGCGGGACCTTGTTGGTCCTGTAAATCTCCCGGTAGGCCGAAAGCGTCGGCACGTTGTAGACACCCTTCTCGGCCATCAGGTCGAGGACGTCATCCCCCATTTCGTTGAGGTGCTCGACGCATTGGACGCCGGCCTCCACGGCGACGCGGGTCATCGTCGGCGGCGTCGTGTCCGAGACGCCGCCACCATGGGCGGTGATGCGGAGGCCGAGCGTTTTGGCCTCGTCGACTGCGGCTGCCGCCTCCTCGAGAGTGAACGTCGGCGAGATCTTGATTTGGCCGAAACCGGCCTTCTGCATCTGCCGAACGGCTCTCCGCCAGGCCCACGGCCCGTCGACGGCCAACACTCCGCGGTGCCCATCGCCGTGCCCGCCGGTGACCGTGATCAGGTTGCCGCATGCGAACAGCCGGATCGTGTCGAGGTGGCCGGATTGCTGGGCGGCCAGAATCGCCTGCATCGATTCGACCGGCGACCCCAGGTCGCGCACTGCCGTCACGCCACTCCGCAGGTACATGTCCAGGGTGTGCACGCTCCGCAGCGTGGCCAGGCTGTCCGTGTCCGCGAGCTCCTGCAGTTCGTCGTCAACACCTGCAGTATGGATGTGGCAGTCGATGAAGCCGGGGAGGATCCACTTGCCGGTCACATGGATCGTCCGCGCGCCGGGCGGCACGCGGATCGCCGTGGCCGACCCGACCGCCGTGATCCTGTCGCCCTGGATAAGCACCGTCGTGTTGGCGAGCGGCGGCGCCCCGGTCCCGTCGACGAGTGTCGCCCCGACGAGGGCGACGATGGGTTCCGGTGCCCTCTCCTGCGCGACCGAGACGACAGCCAGGGTGCCGACGAACCAGACTGCAACCACCCACGCGCGCACGCGGTTGTTCATTCCGAACCTCCCCCCGGTGACCTGCGCAGGAAGAATGACACGACGCCCGCGCCGGCCGGCGGTGTGACCAGCAGTGCGGCCACGTAGACGACTGCCAGGCTGAGCCGCGACCCGGGGGGTCATCTGCAATCTGGGCATCCGGATGACGAGACCCCCAATCGCGGCCGCGCCGCCGACCGGCCGGCCGCCGCCCTTATCGACGCCTACGCCACCGCCTTCAGCTTCTTCACAATCGCGGGGTCCATCTCGACCCCGAGCCCGGGTGTGTCGGGAAGCGTGACAACCCCACGTTCGACCTTCATGCCGCCGGAGCAGGGATCGACCGTCATCTCGTGGTACGCATCGAGGTCGGCCCAACGGATGATCGCCTGGGACATGACGACGTGCGCCGCAGCGGTAAGCGCGAGGCGAGTTTCGGCCATGCAGCCGACCATGCAGGGCACGTTGGCGGCGGCGGCGATGTGCGCGATGCGGACGGCAGGCAGGATGCCGCCGGCCTTCATCAGCTTGATGTTGATCATGTCGAAGGCATCGTGGCGCAGGCCCTCGATGGCGTCGTGCGGCGAGTGCACCGCCTCGTCGGCCATGATCGGGATCGGCGAGTCGGCACGCACGCGATGGAGGCCATTCCAGTCCCACGCCTGCACCGGCTGCTCGCAGAACTCGAGGCCGTAGGGCCCGATACCGCGTAGCGCGACCAGGGCGTCGGACACGCTCCAACCCTGGTTCGCGTCGCACCAGAGGCGCACCTTCGGGCCCACCGCCTCGCGAATCGCGCGGACGCGGTCGATGTCGAGCGCCGGCGCCTCGCCGAGCTTGATCTTGACCGCCGGGAAACCCTCCCCGGCGAGCCCGACGGCGAGGCGGGCCATCTCCTCCGGTGAGCCGAGAAACACCGTGCAATCCGTTTCGAACGACTCCTTCGCCGCGCCGAGCAGCCGGTAGACGGGCTGTCCGGCGATCTTGCCGCAGAGGTCCCACAGCGCCATTTCGAACGCGGCGATGATCCCGGCAGAGCGCGGTGAGGTCCTGGTCATTGCGTCGAGTAATCGCGGTAGCTCAAACGGGTCGCGGCCGAGCAGGAGCGAGCCGAGCGGTCGCGCGAGGGCGAGGTCGGAAGCCTGCGTCTCGCTCATCACCGGCGAGTACGCCGAGACCTCGCCGTAGCCGATCGTGCCGTCGGTGGTGCGCAGGCGGATCAGGACGTTATCCGCGGTGACCGCGACCCCGAGTGCGACCTTTGCTTCCGAGTGCAGGGGCACGCTGAACGGCGCCGCCTCGACGCTGGTGATGGTAGGCCGTCGTTTCTTCTCGGCCTGTGCCGCCGCGAAGAGCGAGACCGGCATGAGCGCGCCAAGCCCGCTGGCCATACCACCGCCTGCTACAGCGCGCAAAAAGCCCTTCCTGGTGATCTTCATTACGACCTCCTTTCATCGCCGCCGGCCTGCGCGGCCGGTGGGCGGTCGGACTGCCTGCGGTGTGCATCCTCGAACGCCACTCCTGCTCCCTCGCGACCGCCCCGGACGGCGCCGGGACCGAGCCGCGACAACTTCAGTACTGCCAACCGAGGATGTTCCAGTACACGTAGAACCAGACCATGCCCAACGCTGCGAGCGCGAACAACGAGGCGTGAACGCGCCGGAACGGCGTCCACCAGCGGTTCTTCCAGGCGGCGACCACGAGCACGAGCAGGGCGGCAGTCATGATTGTGATCAAAACGGGCAGCACCAGCAACGCGGCGAAGCCCTTCGGGACGCCGTACATGAACTCCTCGCCTCCGGCGGAGACCACGGCCGCTAGGCCGGCGACGAAAGCCAGCGTCGCCAACGCAATGATCGCGCCGAGCCGGGCGGACCAGCGGGCGAGCGTCGGGTCTTCCCTCCTGCCCTTGCGGTGGTAGCAGAAGGCGACCAGGGTCGAGATGCAGAGAAAGAGGGTCGCCCCCAGCAGGAGGTAGTTCAGCGTCGGCGTCGCGTACCACGCCACCCGGTAGCACGGCATGAAGGGTAGGAGCGAGAAGTACATGTTGCTGATCGAGCCGTTGGCCGCCTCGCGAAAGACGAGTCTCATCGTGCCGTCGATCTGCTCGTAGTAGTTCGGCGTGACCTCGCGCCAGACCCATGGCTCACCGAGTCCCTGAATCGCCGTGGTGATGGTGCCGTTCGGGCCCGCGGAAACGTTCGCGACCGAAGGCAGCGCGAGCGCCTTCTCGATCGACGTGTAGTTGTGGCGGGTGAAGCGATAGACCCCGGCGACGCGCTTGGTCCGCTCCTCGAAGCCGGCCGGCAGTGCCGGCGGCGCCGGTTCGGGGGCACCGAAATACCGGCCGATGAACGCGGGCACGATGTCGAAGCCCGGCAGGCCGGTGCTCCCGTAGCACACAAACAGGCCGACGTTGTGGTCGGGCAGCAGCAACAGTTGCGAGTGGAACATCGTGGTGTCGCCGCCATGGCCGATTCCCCGCACCCCATGGGCGTCGATCTCGTAGAAACCGTGCGCCATGCCCGGAAGGCGCGGGTCGAGGCTGTAGATTCGGGAGTGCATCCGGCGCGCCGTTTCCTCCTTGAGA
>MEKI01000124.1:4801-4946 GCA_001766905.1 Acidobacteria bacterium RBG_13_68_16 | reverse complement strand
CCAGCGAGGTCTTCTACGCACCGTTCATCGGCAAGACCGTCAACGGCCAGGCGTTTCCGTCCAACGGCAAGATCCCATCTGATAGGAAGATGTGGCAGCCGCGCCTCGGCATCACCTGGGACCCCGCCAACGACGGCAAGACCGT
>MEKI01000124.1:2629-4791 GCA_001766905.1 Acidobacteria bacterium RBG_13_68_16 | reverse complement strand
ACCGGCGGTGTTTACTACGCCCGCATCCCCGGCCTCTACCTGGCGTCGGCCCGCTCGACCAACGGCAGCCGCGGGCAGACGATCTTCCGCGCCAGCTTCCTGAACTTCCTCGGTCTCCCGACCTACCCCAACCTGCTCCCGGCGTCGGCCGCCGGAACCCCCGACCACCCCGACGTCTACGTCTTCGACAAGAACTTCAAGAACCCCAAGACGACCTCGTTCGCGATCGGCGTTGACCGGGCGATCACCGAGGACCTTGCAATCTCGCTCAAGGGCAACTACGCCGATACCACACAGTTGACCCGGTACATCGACAGCAACGACAAACTGCTGGGCTCCCCCTGGAGCACGGGCCTCCCCGACGCTTCGGGCGGGAACACAAACGGCGTCTTCGGGTTATGGACAGCACAATCCACCGCCAAGAGCAGGTACTGGGGGGTGACCCTGGGCCTCCTGAAGAAGTGGAGCGACAACTACCAGTTCCAGGTGTTCTACACCTACTCGCAGGACAAGTCCGACGACGATAACGAGCGCGACCCGTTCACCCTGGCCTACGCGAAGGTCACCGACCTCGCCGCCGAGTACGGCTACTCCAACCGCGACCAGCGCGACCGCTTCAACGCGATCTTCCTCTGGAAGGCGCCCGGGGACATCAACGTCAACGTGCGGTACTCGTACCGCTCGCCGCAGCCTCGGTCGCTGAAGTGCGACGGATCGCCGTCGCAGAGCCCGTTCATCAAGAATCCGGGTGGGACTTCCGACCGTGTTTGCTCTGACGGCACCGTCGTGCAGCGCAACACCGGCCGCAAGGACAACAAGTACTCCTCGCTGGACTTCAGCATTACGCGCCCGTTCAACTTCGGCGTCATCACCCTCGAGCCGATCCTCGAGGTGTTCAACCTTTTCAACAGCAAGAACCTCCGCATCCCGGAGACGGGGAACCTGATCTTCAACTTCGACGGAACGGTGCAGAGCGGCCTCGGCGAGCCACGGCAGGCGCAGGTGGGCGTCAGGATCATCTGGTAGACGAGGAGACGTAATCAGTAGAACGGAGGGGGAGGGTTTTCCCTCCCCCTCATCTTTCTTCGCCGCAGCGAGGCACAGTGCCACAAGTCCGCGGTGGGGCACCTTGGCCAGACGCTGCAAGATGTGGCGGTCTGAACGCGCCCGTTGATCGGCTCTACTTGCGGGGCTCGAGGTTCGCGGCGGCGATGCGCTCCTGGTAGGCCGCCACCCGCTCCCGCACCGCCGTCTCGCTCACCGTGAGAACGCGACCGCCCGCCATCACCACCTCGCCGTCGATGATGACCGTGTCCACGTCGCAAGCCTTCGTCGCATAAACCAGCAGCGAGTACGGGTCGTAGTGAGGGATCTGGTGGAGGCTGTCGGTGCGCACCAGGATCAGGTCGGCCCGCTTGCCCACCTCCAGCGACCCGATCATGTTTTGCAGGCCGACGGCTTCGGCGCCCAGCCGCGTCGCCATCGCCAGCGCGGTGCGGGCGTTCAGCATCTTCGGGTCGCCGCTCGTGACCTTGTGAAGCTTGGCCGCGGTGTCCATCTCCTCCCACAGCGAGAGGTCGTTGTTGGAGGCCGCGCCGTCGGTGCCGAGGCCGACCGCTACCCCCGCCGCCAGCAGCGCAGGCACGGGGGCCACTCCCGACGCGCCCTTCATGTTGGACTGGGGACAGTGCGCCACGCCGACCTTGTGCTCGGCCAGCAGCGCGATCTCCGCAGGGCTCGGAAAGATCATGTGGGCCGCCACGACCCGATCGTCGAGGATGCCGAGCGATGCCACGTACTCCACCGGCCCCTTGCCGTGCTTCTCCCGAACGAACTCGACCTCGTAGCGAGCCTCGGCCAGGTGCATGAGCATCGGTACGTCGTGCTTCGCGGCCAGGGCGTGCGCCTCTCGGAGGTGCTCGGCCGACACGGTGTACGTGGCGTGCGGTGCCACCGCCGGCGTGATCAGCCGATGGCCGTGCCACCGCACCAGGAACCTTTCCATGTACGCCAGCGCATCCGCCCAGGTCTTGTTGTCGGGGGCGGGGAAATCGATCAGCGACTCCCCGACCACCGCCCGCATCCCGCAACGGGCTGCCTCTTCGGCGATGGCATCTTCGAAGTAGTACATGTCGACGAAGGTCGTGACTCCGCCCCGCAGC
>MEKI01000124.1:2349-2597 GCA_001766905.1 Acidobacteria bacterium RBG_13_68_16 | reverse complement strand
CCTGGATGGCGACAGCTCCTCCGGAGATGACCGTTCCCGCCTCGTCCATCACCAGGACCAGACCCCCATCCACCAGCCACATGCCGTCCGCTGCAGCCGGCGCTGCGAGGACCCGCGTCGCTACACTCAGAGCTAGGGCTACAAAGATGACAAGACGGCGTGACATCGGCACCTCCTTGGCGGTCAAGCGCGCGACTCATGATACCCGCCACTGATGCCCGGGCGAAAAACCAGTGGGCGGGGATCGC
>MEKI01000124.1:0-2275 GCA_001766905.1 Acidobacteria bacterium RBG_13_68_16 | reverse complement strand
CTCGTTGGTCATGCCGGTCAGGTTGTCGAAGTCGATCCCGCCCTGGACGATCTCCGCATCCAGGATGTTCCGCCCGAACAGGGCAACCTCGTACTTGCCGCCGTTCCAGCCGTAGCCCAGGCGCAGCCCGAACTCCAGGCTGTCGGAGTGGAACTCCTTCGACTCGTAGAGGAAGAACTGTTTGTCGCCGGAGTAGGCCCAGTCGAGGCTGCCGAAGAACCCCCTGTTGAACGGGTCGGACTGGAAGTTGAGGACGCCCGAGAAGATCCACTCCGGTGCGAAAGGCAGGCTGTTGCCGTCGATGGACACTTTGCCCCCGGAAGTAATGGGATCGGTCACCGTGCACACAGTGCGGCCCAGGCCGCAGCCATCCACCGTGAGGTTTGAGTCGTTGATCTCGGTCGGGTTCCAGGAAAGGCCGAAGCTCGCGAACACGTAGGGCGAGGGAATCCACTCGATGTCGGCCTCAAAGCCGTGGCCGTCGGTCTTGTCGGCGTTGACCAGCGTCGCGACGTTGTACTGGCCGCCGACCGCGGTGAGCTGCTGGCCGTCCATCTGGAACATGTAGGCGGCGAGGTTCAGGCGCAGCCGCTGGTCGGCCAGGATGGTCTTGACCCCGATCTCGAACGATTGAATGGTTTCCGCATCGGCCACCGAGACCCCGTTGGTGGTGGGGTCCTGGCCGTCCGAGAAGTCGGGCGCGAACATGATGCGGCCCTGGATGCTGGGCCCGCGGTAGCCCGTGGCGAGCCGGCCGTAGAGGTTGACATCGGGGTTGACCCTGTAATTCGCGCTCAGGTCCCAGCTGACGTTGCTGTCCGAGGTGCTTCTCCTGATCGGCGCCGTCAGCGGCGGCTGGAAGAGCGGCTGCGGCCGGTCGGCCGCGAAGTCCTTCTCGTCGTTCGTGTACCTCAAGCCCAGTTTGATGTTCCAGTCCTCCGCGATCTTGAAGTCGAACGATCCGAAGAGGGCGTAGCTGGTGGTCTGCTGGGTCTGGATCGCGTACCCGTTCTGGGGATTGCCGGCCGCGTATGAGTTGTAGCTGAACGAGTCGACGTCGAGATCCTCGTCGAAGTAGTACGCGCCTACCAGCCAGTTGAACACCTCCGCGTTGTTGCTCGCGATTCGCAACTCCTCGGTCCACTGGGTGAGCGAGGGGATCCCGTCGGCGCTCTCGGAGGTGAACGGGATGAATCCGGGTCCGCCCGGGTGGCCGTCGAACTCGCCGCCGAAGCCGCCGTCGATGTCGCCACGGCTGTACATGTCGTTCAGGCTCTCGTAGCCCGTGACCGACGTCAGGGTCGCGGAACCGAAGTTGTAGTCAAACCGCAGCAACCCGCCAAGGGAGCTGATGTCCTGCTTGTTCAGGCCGTCGTGGTAGACGACGTCCTGCTGGAAGTCGTCGACCAGGTCGTTGGTCCCCTTCTTGATGATGTTGGCACGGAAGATCCGCGCGGTGCCGTCGACGTCCCAGCCGTGGACGTTGAACAGGCCGCTGAACTTGTCGCTCGGTTCCCACAGGAACTGCAGGCGGTAGGCGGTGGTGGTGTAGCCCCCGAGGGCGTTGTCCTCGCCCGTGTGCAGGTTGTCCACCCAGTCGCTCTGCCCCTGGTACAGGGCCGAGAAGCGCGCAGACACCGTCTTGCTCAAGGCGCCGCCGATCCCGCCGTTGACGTCGATGTTGTCGTAGGTCCCGTAGGAGACCCTGAAGTTCGCATCGAAATCCTTGCTCGGTCGCTTGGTGTCGAACTTGATCACGCCGGCGGGGGTGTTGCGCCCGAACAGCGTTCCCTGCGGGCCGCGCAGCACCTCGATCCGGTCGAGGTCGAACAGCGGCATGCCCTTGACGATCGGGTTCTCCATGACCACCTCGTCGACCACCATCGAGACCGGCTGCGAGGCGTTCAGGTCGAAGTCGCTGTTTCCGAGGCCGCGCATGTAGAAGCGCGGGAACGCGCGGCCGAACGACGACTCGAGGGTCAGGCTCGGCACCCGTCCCGAGATGGCGCGGATATCCGGACCGGCCGTTAGGAGAATGCTGAGATCCGAGCCGGAGAGCGTCGAGACCGCGAGTGGGATCTTCTGGATGTCCTCCGGGCGCTTCTGCGCCGTGACGGTGACTTGCTCGACGTACTGCCCGGCCGGCTCTTCTTTCTTCGGTTGGACCTGTTCTTCCTTCTGCTGGGCTTGCTGCTCCTCCTTAACCGCCTCCTTTCCCGCCTGCCCGCCCTCCTGGGCAAGGCAGAGTCCCCCGACGGTTGCCCCATAGACTGCG
>MEKI01000123.1:32033-35055 GCA_001766905.1 Acidobacteria bacterium RBG_13_68_16 | reverse complement strand
GAGCAGGGAGTCGAACGCATCTTTCCCCCCGGTACCGACACCCGCGAGATCGTGAGCTACCTCCGCCGGCGCCTGGGCATCGAGGGCTGAAGGGCAACGGTCCAGGGAATGTTGCTGGTCAAGGAGCTTCGGCTGTTGGTACGGGGCATGCTCGTGATCGACAAGGCCGGAATGGTGCGCTACGAGCAGCTCGTGCCCGAGGTTGGCCAGGAGCCGGACTACGACGCGACGCCGGCCGAGATCACGAAGTTCCTCTGACGCTTTTCGCCGTGATGCGGATGTCGCTGCGGCCGACGAGCTGGCCTTCCCCCGTCCAGACCTCGACCCGGTAGAGGCCGGGGGTGAGGCCGTCCGGGCCGCCGCGGAGCGCATCCCAGACCCGGAAGCCCCGCCGGTGCGCCACCAGGTCCAGGAGGCGGGAGGTTTTCAGCAGCTTGCCGTCACGGAGAAAGCGCAGCCGTGCGCGCACGGGCAACCTCCCGGGTGAGAAGATCGTTGCCCGCACGCAGAGCCTCCCGTGCGGGAGCTCCGCAATAGACACGACCCGGGCAAGCTCGCGGTCGAGCGTCAACGTGGTCGGGTCGATGCTGGCCGCAAAGCTCATCCGGGTCAGCCGGAGGGGCACCGGCGGCATCATCGCCCGCCCGAGCTTCAAGACCCCGATAATGGCCGCCAGCGAGAGGGCAAAGAGCGCCAGCCTGCGGGGTTGCCGCAGCTCCTGCCAGGAGTAGGCCACCGGAAGCGAAGCGAAGAACGCCAGCGCCGCCGCGAGGTAGGCGCCGTTGTGGATCTGCACGTGAAGGACCAGGGGCAGGAAGAGCTGCAGGGCGGAGTACGTCACGACCGCGAAGAAGCCGACGGCGAAAGGGCGCCTCGTTCGAAGGAGGGGGTCGAACACCATGTCGAAGCAGGAGAGCAGGGCAAGTGCCGCCAGGCCCACCACGTAGCCGCTGTTCCAGGACGGGAAGGTGGTGGAGTAGAAGTAGAACGGCAGCAGAAAGAACAGCGTCTCCTGGTACATCACCCTGGTGAGGTAGGAGACGAAACCGTGAGCGAAGCTCAGCCTTCCTGACTCTCGTCCAGCGGTGAACCGGGAGAAGAACAGCGTCGAGGCCCAGGTCAGAGTGAGGAAGAGCACGACCCAGGGGAGGAAGCCGTACCGGTTGTGGGCCAGGACCAGCACCACCAGGCCCGTGAAGAGGGCCCAGGCCGAGTGCAGCGCCCAGAACGGCCGCGAGTAACGCCGGTGAAGCACCCTTCCCAGCGCCACCGTGCGATCACGGCGCTCGCGCATTCGCTCCCGCCAGGGCAAACCGTTCCCCGCCATCCCGGTGCATTCTAGCTGCCACCCAGCGCGTCGGCGCGATCCGGGCTACACTTCGCGGCGTGGAGGACCTCCGCTTCAACGGCCTGACCAACTGGCTCGAGGTCTCGGGCGGCGCGCTTGAGCACAACA
Organism: Acidobacteria bacterium RBG_13_68_16; assembly: GCA_001766905.1. Lineage (GTDB taxonomy): Bacteria > Acidobacteriota > Thermoanaerobaculia > Thermoanaerobaculales > Thermoanaerobaculaceae > RBG-13-68-16. Next base: position 33,599 of record MEKI01000123.1, on the reverse strand, counting down.
TTGCGCTCTTCCGGCGCCTGCTGAACCCGGGAACCGCCCTCCTCGCCGTCGTCAAGGCCAACGCATACGGGCACGGTCTGGAGCAGGTCGCCGGGGTGTGCGTCTCCTCCGGAGTGGAGATGCTCGGGGTCCACACCGCAGGCGAGGTCGTGGCGCTCCGTCGCATGGGGGTGGGCGTTCCAATCATGGTGATGGGGTACCTCACGCCGCAACAGATCGCCGACGCTATCGACCCCGAGGTCCATGTGCTCCTGTCCTCGTACCAGGTGCTCGAGGCCCTGGCGGCGCGCGGCCGCGCCCTTGGAGCCTCGCTCCCGGTCCACGTCAAGGTCGACACCGGCACCCACCGGCAGGGGGTTGACCCGGGGGAGGCGGCGAAGCTGGCCGCCGCGGCGCACGGGGCCGGGCTGACGGTGGCGGGCGTCGCCACCCACTTCGCCAACATCGAGGACACCACCGACCACAGCTACGCCTACCTCCAGCTCGAGCGATTCCGCGGCGCAGTCACGGCGGTGCAGGAGCAGGTGGGGAGGGTGAGGTGGGTGCACGCGGCGTGCTCGGCCGCCGCCCTGCTGTTCCGCGAGGCCGACTTCGGCATGGTTCGAGTCGGAATCTCCCTCTACGGGCACTGGCCTTCCAAGGAGACCCACCTCTCGTGGCTGCTCGAACACGGTCGCGACGGGGTCAAGCTCGAACCAGCCCTGTCGTGGCGCGCGCGGGTGGGTCAGGTGAAGAAGGTGGAGGCGGGCGCACCGATAGGCTACGGGCTCACGTACCGCCCCACCCGCACGACCCTGATCGCGGTGCTGCCGGTCGGATACGCGGAGGGGTACCCGCGCGCGCTCTCGAGCCGAAGCAGGGTGCTGCTGCGCGGCCGTGCCGCACCGGTCGTGGGGCGGGTGTGCATGAACATCTTCATGGTTGATGTGACTGACATCCCCGATGTGCGGGACGGGGATGTGGCCACCCTGATCGGGGCGGACGGTGACGAGCGGATCACCGCGGAGGAGCTCGCGGAGAACGCGGGGACCATCAACTACGAGATCCTCTCGCGCCTGTCGCCCACGCTGTCCAGGGTCGTCGTGAAGTAGCTATTATTCAATGGTGCAGGCAGACAAACTCCGCCGCCTTTTGCAGCGCGTCGCGCGGGGTGAGATCTCGCCCGCCGAGGCCGCCGAGGAGTTGGCCCACCTCCCGTACCGCCTGGGTGAGGGCGTGATGGTGGACACGCACCGCGCCCTCCGGACCGGAGAGTCCGAGGCGGTTTACTGCGCGGGAAAGAGCCCCGTACAGGCGGCCGCGGCTTTCGCGGCCCTCGCCGTCGGCGGCGGGCCGGTGCTCGCGACCCGGGCCGAGGAGCCCCACGTCCGGGCGATCGTCGAGGCTGTTCCTGCCGCCGTCCACCACCGGGAAGCGCGCATGGTGGTCCTGCCCGGAACACCTCCCGCGTGCGGCGAGGTGGCGGTGGTGTGCGCCGGCACCTCTGACCTTCCCGTGGCGGAGGAGGCTGCAGTCACCGCTGCGGCACTCGGCGCGACCGTGACGCGCGTCGGGGACGTCGGCGTG
>MEKI01000123.1:27429-32008 GCA_001766905.1 Acidobacteria bacterium RBG_13_68_16 | reverse complement strand
ACGTCGAGGGTCTTCGCCGGGCCGAGGCCGTGATCGCCGTCGCCGGCATGGAAGGCGCACTGCCATCGGTGATCGCCGGCCTGGTGCCGGCCCCCGTGGTGGCCGTCCCGACCTCGGTCGGGTACGGGGCCGCGTTCGGCGGTCTGGCACCGCTTCTCGCGATGCTTAACGCTTGCGCCCCCGGCGTGGGAGTCGTGAACATCGACAACGGCTTCGGCGCCGCGGTACTGGCCGTGCGAATCCTGAGGCGGCACCGGGAGGGGGCGTGACGGTCCTGGAGCTATCCGGCTGGGGCGAGAAGGCCCCCTATCACGTAGGGGAAGGGGTGCTCGCGGATCTCCCCGAGCTGGCGAGGCCGCACCTCGCGGGGCGCCAGGCGTTCGTGATAACCGACGCAAACGTGGGGCCGCTGTACGGCTCCGAGATCGCCGAGCGGCTGGACGCCGCCTGCCTCGAGCTGCCCGCCGGGGAGGAGTACAAGCAGTGGCCCGCGGTCGAGCGCGTGCTGCGCTGGCTCGTGTCCCACGAGGCGGACCGGCAGAGCGTGCTGATTGCGGTGGGGGGCGGGGTGATAACCGACCTGGTTGGGTTCGCCGCGGCCGTGATGCTGCGCGGTATTCCCTGGATTGCGGTGCCCACCACCCTGTTGTGCATGGCGGACGCCGCGGTCGGCGGCAAGACCGGCATCGATCTCGACGTGGGGAAGAACCTGGTGGGCGCGTTCTGGCCGCCCCGTATGGTGGTGGCGGACCCGCTGGTTCTTGCGACGCTGCACCTGCGCGAGATGCGTTCGGGCCTGGCCGAGGTGATCAAGTCCGCGATGATCGCGCCCTCGACCCTCGAACCCGTCCTGGACAGCCACCTCGCACCGGTGGCCGCCGGAGATCCCCTGCACGCCTGGGAGCTGATCGTCGGGTGCGTGCGCGTGAAGGCGGACATCGTGGAGATGGACGAGAGGGAAAGCGGCCCGCGCCAGGCGCTCAACCTGGGACACACTCTCGCTCACGGCCTCGAGGGGGCGGGGGAGTACCGTCGTTTCCTGCATGGGGAAGCGGTGGCGTGGGGTCTTCTCGGGGCGCTGCGTCTCGCCCGCGACCGCGGCCTCCTCTCAACCGCCGAGGCGCAGACCTGGGCGGAGAGGATCCAGACACTCGCGCCGCTGCCGGACCTCGAGGGGTTGCCGTGGGACTCGATCGCGCAGTACGTGGCCCGCGACAAGAAGCGCCAGGGAGGCCGCGTCGGGTGGGTTCTCCCGCGGCTGGGCGGCGTGGTGCTGGACGTCGCATGCGGCGACGTTGAGGTCGCGGCAGTGTACGCGAGGCTGGCGTCGCTCCCTGCGCAGGGCCCGTTCAACTCCCTGTTCTAGAGAACCGCCACGTCGCCGAGCGATTCGGGCTCGAAGGCATGTCGGGAGCACAGTCGGGCCGAAATGCTCAAACCATCAGGCGTGTTCCGGGGATGCTAGACTCGCTGCCAGACTGGTGCGCGGGGGGTGGCGTGAGCCGTCGGGAACAACTGCCGACTCGCTTCGATCCGGCCTCATTCGAGGGGAGGTGGTACGCCGCCTGGGAGGCGTCGGGGGCGTTCACGCCCGAGCAGCCGTCGGCCAAGGCGCCGTTCGTGATCCTGATCCCGCCTCCAAACGTCACCGGCAAACTACACATCGGACATGCCCTGCAGTTCACCCTTCAGGACCTGGTGATTCGCTGGCGCCGGATGCAGGGGCGAAACGCCCTCTGGCTGCCCGGAACGGATCACGCAGGGATCGCGACCCAGGTGATGGTGGAGCGGGAGCTTGCCAAGGAGGGCACCAGCCGCCGCGAGCTCGGGCGCGAGAAGTTCCTCAAGCGGATGTGGGAGTGGAAGGCTCAGTACAAGGACAACATCTCGCACCAGGCCAAGGCGCTCGGTGCCTCCTGCGACTGGACGCGCGAGCGGTTCACGCTAGACGAGATGCTCTCGCGTGCGGTGCGGTACGCCTTCGTCTCGCTCTACCGTGAGGGGCTGATCTATCGCGCCCACCGGCTCATCAACTGGTGTCCGCGCTGCCTGACCGCGCTCTCCGACCTCGAGGTCGTTCACAAGGAGGTCGACGGGGGGATGTGGGACTTTGCATACCCGCTCGTGGACGGCGGCGAGATCGTTGTCTCGACGTCCAGGCCGGAGACGATGCTGGGGGACACCGCGGTCGCCGTTCACCCCACCGACGAGCGCTACCGCCAACTGATAGGCCGTCAGGTTCAGCACCCGTTGCTCGACAGGCGGTTCCCCGTCATCGCTGACGAGGTGCTGGTGGACCCGGCGTTCGGGACCGGGGCGGTAAAGGTCACCCCCGCCCACGACGCCAACGACTTCGCTACCGGCGAGCGGCACGCGCTCGAGAAGATCAACATCCTCAACGAGGACGGGACGATCAACTCCAACGGAGGCCCGTTTGCGGGGCAAGACCGTTTCGCGGCGCGGAAAGCCGTGCTCGCCGCGCTCGGGGAGAAGGGGCTCCGACGCGGCGAGAAGACACACCGCCACGCGGTCGGGCATTGCCAGCGGTGCGACACGGTGGTCGAGCCGTACCTCTCGAAGCAGTGGTTCTGCTCGATGCGGGCGATGGCCGACCGCGCCCTCGAGGCGGTGCGCTCGGGCGACGTGAGGCTGGTTCCGGATTTCTGGGTCTCCACGTACGAAAACTGGCTGGAGAACATCCTCGACTGGTGCATCTCGCGCCAGCTCTGGTGGGGGCACCGCATCCCCGCGTTCTACTGCCCCGACGGGCACACGACCGTCTCCGAGGAGGACGTCACCGCCTGCGGTGAGTGCGGGAGGCCGGTCGAACGTGATCCCGACGTTCTCGACACCTGGTTTTCGTCGGCGCTCTGGCCGATCTCGACCCTAGGCTGGCCCGAAGACACCGCCGACATGCGCGCGTTCTACCCGACCAGCGTGATGATCACCGGCTTCGACATCCTGTTCTTCTGGGTGGCCCGCATGGTTATGATGGGCTGCCACTTCACGGGGAAGGCGCCGTTCGCCCACGTTCACCTCACCGGTCTCGTCCGCGACGCCCGCGGCCAGAAAATGTCCAAGACCAAGGGGAACGTGATGGACCCGCTCGACCTCGTGGAGCAGTACGGCGCCGATGCCGTGCGCTTCACGCTTGCGGCCCTGGCCTCACCCGGTCGGGACCTGCCGCTCGACGCCAAGCGGATGGAGGGGTACCACGCCTTCGGCACCAAACTGTGGAACGCCGCGCGTTTCGTCCAGATGAACCTAGACGGCTCCGAGGCTGGACTCGAGCAGCTCGATCCGGGCAGGCTGGCGCTCCCGGAGGCGTGGATCCTCACGGAGCTCGAGCGCACCACGGCAGCCGTCAACCGCTCGTGGGAGAACTACCGCTTCGACGAGGCCTGTCGCGAGCTGTACCAGTTCGTGTGGAACGACTTCTGCGACTGGTACCTGGAGATGGCCAAACCCGTCCTGCAGGAGGGTGGGTGGGACGGGCGCAGGGCGGACGACGTCCGGGCGGTGGCGCGCGGGGTGCTCATCGAGGCACTCAAGCTGCTGCACCCGGTGATGCCCTTCATCACCGAGGAGATCGCCCGCCACCTCGGGTCCGAGGACCCGCTTATCACCACACCGTACCCGGCCGCAGGGCGGCGGACGGAGTTTCCCCATGCGCTCGCGGTCATCGCAGCCTTCCAGGCGGTCGTGCAGGAGACTCGCTCGTACCGTCACCTGGTGGGGTTGCCGCCGGGGACGCCCCTAGCGCTCTTCCTCGTGGGCCTCGACCCGGCCCGGCGCGAGGCGTTCTCAAGCCTGGCGACCGAGCTCTCTCGGCTCGCCGGGCTCTCGACGCTCGGACTGAACCCTACGTCCGTGCCGGCAGAGGCCATCCGTGACCTTGCCGGAGGCGTGAACGTCGCCATTGTTCTGCCCGAGGGGGCCCTCGGCGAGGCCGAGCGGGCGCGCTTGGCTGCGGAGCTGGCACAGGTTGAGACGGAGCTGGGGCAGGCGACCGCGCGCCTCTCGGACGCGAGCTTCACAGCCCGCGCTCCCAAGGACGTCGTAGCCGGGAGCCGGGTACGTGCGGCCGAGCTCACGCACAAGGTGCGGCTGCTCACCGCAACGCTGGAGCACAGATCGTGAAGCGGGTGGTGTCCGCACCGGCGCCGGCCAACGTGGTCTGGCTGGACGACTGCGATTCCACCAACGCGGTAGCCGGACGGCTGTTCGAGTCATGGTTGGCGGAGGAGGAGGACCGGCTCCCGGAGACGCTGCTGGTGGCGCAGCGCCAGTCGGCCGGGCGGGGGCGAGGTTCTCACGGATGGCAGTCGCCCGCTGGCGGGCTGTACGCGACCTGGCTCGCGTGGCTGCCGGTGCGGGCGCTTTCGATCCTCCCGATGGCCGTCGGCGTGAGCCTGGCCGCCGCGGTGGAGGAGTTGCTGCCGGGAGTGCGAGTGGACCTGAAGTGGCCAAACGATCTCCTGGTTTCCGGGCGCAAGCTCGGGGGCGTGCTGTCCGCCAGCCGCAGCGACGGCGAGGCCGCCTGGGTTTCCGTGGGGTTTGGCATCAACATTGGGGCCGA
>MEKI01000123.1:22216-27417 GCA_001766905.1 Acidobacteria bacterium RBG_13_68_16 | reverse complement strand
CGCAGGCGACCGGACCAAACCGGTCTCGCTGGCCGCCCTCGGCTTTGCCGGTGACGCTGGCGAGGGGATCTGGTCGCTGGTCGCCGGCTTCCTGGTGCGCATCCATCCGGCATTGGAGGATCCTAAGGGCAGCCGTGCCGAGTGGGTAGCCAGGAGCATTCACCGCGCCGGGGAGATGATGCGTCTGCGGGTCCCCTCGGGAACCGTGGAAGGGCGTTTCGTCGGTTTCGGTGAGGAGGGGGAGCTCGAGCTTGAGGTCGGAGGCAAGGTGAGCCGCTTCTCGACCGGCGAACTTCTGGGCGAGAAGGGGCCTGGAGGCTGAGATGCTGCTTGCCCTCGACGTGGGCAACACCCACACCACGATTGGTGTCTTCCGGGAGGGTGAGATTCTGCGCCGTTGGCGGCTCTCCACCGTGCGCGAGCGCACCGTGGACGAGATCGGCATCCTGCTGCGGCAGCTCTGCGAGTGGGCGGAGATCGGCCCAGGCGATATCGGCGGAGTGATCATCGGCTCAGTGGTGCCCCCGCTCGACGCCTCGCTTCGAGCCGCGGTGATTTCCTACCTCCACGCCCAGCCACTCTTCGTCGCCCCCGGCATCAAGTCGGGGATGCCGCTCAAGGTCGAGACGCCTCTCGAACTGGGAGCGGACCGACTCTGCAACTCGGTTGCGGCGTTTGCCGAGCACGGCGGGCCGTGCGTGGTGGTGGACTTCGGAACGGCCAGCACCTGGGACGTGGTCTCCAAGAAGGGTGAATTTCTCGGGGGAGTGATCGCGCCCGGGCTCGAGATCGCCGCCGAGGCACTGTTCTCGCGTGCCGCCAAGCTTCCGAGGATCGAGCTCGCCGCGCCCCCGCGCGTGATCGGCAAGGGGACGGTGGACTCAATGCAGGCGGGCCTCGTCTACGGCTACGTGGGCCTGGTCGAGGGGCTCACCAGCCGGGTGCTGGCCGAACTCGGCGGCGGGACCGTGGTGGCAACGGGCGGGTTGGCGCCGGTGATCGCGCGCTACACGAAGATCTTCGACGTGGTGGACGAAGACCTTACGCTCAAGGGGCTGCGCCTGCTCTGGGAGCGCAACCGGTCGGAACATGACTGAAGGGAACGCGTCGCGATGACCGCCCCCGACGAGGACGAGTTGGCCTACTACCGCGCGGTGGAAGACCACTTCGCCGCCCTTCGGGGCACGCCCTTCCTCTTCTCCCCGAAAGACTTCGCATTGCTGCGCAAGTGGTGGACGGAAGGCGTTCCGCTCGCCGGGGTCCTGGCGGGAATCGGCGAGATCTGGGAGCGCAGGCGGGAGCGGGAAGCGGATCCCGTCTCGTCTCTTTCCTACTGTCGCCACGCGGTCGCCCGTCAGGCAAAGCGACTCGCATCGGCACGCGTCGGGGCCGCATCGGGTGAGGGCGCGTTCGACGTTGCGGAGGCGATCCGCGCGCTGGCCAGGGCCGTGGCGGAGACCGCGGCTGCCTGGCGAGGCGTGCCCCAGGTGGCGGCGGTCCTTTCCGACCTGGAACGGGCGGTCTCCACGCTTCCCGAGGACGGACAGCCGGCGGCGCTGGACGAGACACTCGCGGACCTGGAGTTCACCTCGCTCGATGCGCTGCTTGGCGCGCTGCCCGTGGACCGGCACGAGGCCATTGCTTCCGACGTCGAGCGCGAGCTGGCGGGCCTGAAGCTCGCGGACGACGTGCGCAATCGGACCCGGCACGCGCTGCTCGTCAAGGCGCTGCGGCGTCTCATCGGCTTGCCGCGGCTGGAGCTGACCGTCAGTGCGCATTGAGATCAAGTCCCTGGGCGGCGGTGGCCGCGGCGTGGCCCGCGTTGGGCGAAAGGTGTGGTTCGTGGCGGGCGCCTTGCCCGGTGAGGTGGTCGAGGCCGAGGTCGAGCGCGAACGTGCGGGAGTCGGGGAGGCGCGCGTGACCGCCGTGCTCAAACCGAGTCCGTGGCGGGAAGCGGACCCCTGCCCGGTTGCTGGGGCGTGTGGCGGCTGTGATCTCGCCCATGTGCGTCGCGAGGTCATCGAGGACGCGCTGCGGGAAGTGGCCTGCGGTGCGCTCAGGCATGCACCGCCCGAGCTCGCAGACGCGGTGGGGAAGGCGCCGGTCGTGGTGTCCGAGATGGGTTGGCGCCTTCGAGCGAGGCTCCACTGGGAGGCGCGAACGCAAACGCTCGGTTTTCGCGGGCCCCGCTCCCACCGCACGGCCGACATCTCTCCATGCAGGGTGATCTCACGCCTGCTCCTGGACGGCCTGCCCAGGATGTCGCGGGCCCTCGCCGCGGCTGGCCTCCCAGACGGTGACGTGGAGTGGCTCGAAAACCTGGGGCCGAGCGCCGCGGTTGCCGGCTGGCGCGGTCCCGGAACGCCTCCGGAGGTCTCGGTGCGCGGGCTCGCCGGCTGGCACCCGATCGGCGAGGGAGGCGCGTTGCTCTCGGGAGGTTGGGGCGCCACCGGCGTCACGATGGACCTGCCAATCCAGCTCCGGGTTCCGGTGGGGACCTTCTTCCAGGCGAACCGCCACCTCGTCCCAAAGCTCTTCGCAAGGGTCGGCGAGCTGGTGCGTGCCCATGGGCACGCCCGCGTCGTGGACCTCTACGCGGGGGTCGGCTTCTTCGCCGCCGCCGCCAGGCGTGCTGGCGCCGCGGCGATCACGGCGATCGAGGGAAGCCTGGTCGCCGCGGAGGCGGCCGCAGTCAACCTCCCGGGAGCCCTGGTGCTGGCGGTGTCCGCGGAGGGCTACCTCGAGGACCCGGGCGTGGGGAGGGGCACGCTCGCGATCATCGACCCGCCGCGCGCGGGCCTCACTGCGGCGGCAACGGCGGGGCTGGTGCGCTGGTTGCCCGAGGGCATCGTGCTGCTCTCCTGCGACGCCGCTCACTTCGGGCGTGACGCGGCTCAGCTCCTGGCCTTCGGCTACAAACTGGCCTCGCTGGAGTTGTGGGACCTCTTTGCCGGTTCGCACCATGTGGAGATCCTGGCGGACTTCCGGCGCCCCGCCGCCTGAACCCCCGGGCTCACGCCTCGTGACCCTGGCTGCGGCCGTCGTGGTGGCCGCCCTGCTCGGCAACCCGCTTCCGCCGGACCCCCGCCTGGGCGTACCCCTGAGCCTGCTCGCGGTGCTGGCGGCTTGGCAGGGGCTGCGGGGAACGGGGCGGCGGCTCCTCTGGTGGGGTGCGTGTGGTGCCCTGGTCGGCCTCGCCGCCTGTGCATTCGCCCCACGCACGCCTGCCGGCCCCGGCGGCAGGCCGGTGCCGGTGCGCTTCGTCGTCTCGGTGAGGGACGGATGGACCGCCGGGGCACGCGGGTGGGGCACGCGCGTGCGGGTGCTGGGACTCGAGCGTGCCGGCAGGCGTGAGGCCCACCCGCGGGAAATGGACCTCTACGTGTCCGCCCCCGTGGGACTCGCGCAACTGCCGATCCCGGGCACGCGGTGGGAGGGGAGCGGCGAGTTGGTGGGCGATCCGCGCCTCCAACTGAAGACCGGCTACTTGCGGGTGAAGACGCTGCTGCTCCTTCGCCCGCAGCCGGGGGGCTCTCCCGTGGACCGGCTCCGCGAGGCCGGTGTGCAAACTCTGCGCGAAAGTGCTGGGGTCGACCCGACGAAGCTGCACGCTGCCGGCCTGGCGGCAGCGCTCGTGCTTCAGCGTCGGGAGGGCCTCCAGGCCGGCGAGGTGGCGAGCATGCGCCGCTCTGGGCTCGTTCACCTGCTGTCGGTCTCGGGCCTGCACGTGGGGCTTGTCGCAGTCCTGGTGTGGGGAGCACTCAACCTGGCGGGAGTGAACCCCAGGACACGGCGGTGGCTCGTGATCGCGGCTCTGGTCGGATTCTCCCTGCTGGCGGGAGGGAACGCTCCGGTTCGGAGGGCGGCGGCCGCCGGGATCGCCTATCTCGCGGCACGTCAGCTTGGCAGGCCGCTCGAGCCGCTGCCAACGGTCTGGGCCATCGTGGCGGGGCTGGTTGCGCTGGAGCCGGCAGTGGTCCTGCAGCCCGGCTTCGAGCTGTCGGCGTTCGTGACGCTGGCCCTGGTGCGCTGGATGGCGCCGTTGGCGAGCCTCCTCCACGTCGTTCCGCAGCGGATCGCGCTGGCGCTCGCGGTCGCCCTGGTCGCGCAGGGGGCGTCGACCCCACTGGTAGGGGGGTACTTCGCCGTCGTTCCTCCGCTCGGGGTGGTGGCGAACCTCCTTGCGGCGCCGCTGGAGCTCCTCCTGGTCGGGGCCAGCCTCCTCGCCTTGGCCGTGGCGCCCCTGTCGTCATCGCTCGGCGGCTCTGCGCTTCTCGGGGTCGCCCTCGGGCAATGGCTCCTCGACCGCGCGTCCGCGGTCGGAGGGCTGCTGAGCTGGCCGTTTCCTCCGCTTCCCGCGGTCCTTGCCGTGGTGCTCGCCGTCCTCGGCCTCGCCGCCCTCACGCGGGCCCGGTTTGCACTGCCCGCCGCGCTCCTTGTGGTGGCCGCGACGCTCGGCTGGATGGCCCTTCCAGGGCTTCCGGCCCCATCGTCGCACCGGGTCCGGGTGCTGGGAGTGAGGGAAGGAATGGCTATCCTGGTGGAGAGCGGGGGGACGGCCGTTCTCGTGGATGCGGGGCGCTCACCGGGGGACGCGTGGCGGGAGCTGGCCCGGGCGCGGGTCCGGCGCCTCGACGCGCTGGTCGTGACGCACCCCGATGCGGACCACACGGGGGGAGCCGCGATCCTGGTGGAGCGGCTCAAGGTCCGGCGTCTCTGCTTCCCGCGCGCGCTCGGTGAGAGGGCGGAGATCGTCGCGCTCAGGCGTGCCGCGCGACTTGCCGGTGTGGAGGAGGTCGCGCTGGCGGAGGGCCAGCGCCTCCGACTCGGCGCGATCGATTGTGAGGTCTTCTGGCCTCCGCCGGCAATGGAGGGTGCCGACAACGATGCGAGCCTGGTGGCCCGTTTCGGTTTTGGAGGGGCAAGAGTGCTGATCGCCGGAGACGTGGAAGCGGCGGGCGAGGTGTCCGTGCTCGCTCGCGGCGAGTCTCCGAGGGCGGAGGTGCTTCAGCTTCCGCACCACGGCTCGCGGACCTCGTCCACCCCGGCCTTTCTCGCGGCGGTGGGGCCGGTCATCGCGCTCGCCGCGACCGGAACCCATCCCCGCTTTGCGTATCCCGATCCGCTCGTGGTCCAGCGGGTACGCGCGCTCCCGGCAGTGATGGTGGGACAGGGGGAGGGCGTGGGATCGGTCTGGTGGG
>MEKI01000123.1:19480-22188 GCA_001766905.1 Acidobacteria bacterium RBG_13_68_16 | reverse complement strand
TGCGAGCCGGGTGTGCGTCTCACGTCAGAGGCGTGACCGTGAATGACCTACTCGTGGTTGTGGGCCCGACGGCTTCGGGAAAGACGGAGCTGGCGGCGGCGCTGGCCGAACGGCTCCGGGGAGAGGTGGTGTCCGCCGATGCATTCGCCGTCTACCGCGGCCTCGACATCGGGACGGCGAAGCCGGATGCCGCCACGAGGTCGCGAGTCCCTCACCACCTCATCGACGTGGCCAACCCACGCGAGGGTTACTCGGCCGGAATGTTCGTCCGTGACGCGGACACCGCGATCGCAGAGATCCGCGACCGCGGGCGGCTGCCGGTCGTCGCGGGTGGCACCCACTTCTACGTGCGGGCGTTGCTGTACGGGCTCTTCCCCGAACCCCCAAAGGACCCGAGACTGCGGCAGTTGCTCGAGGCCGAGTGGGCGGCGGATCCGGCAGCGGTGCGCGCGCGGCTGGCCGCGTTCGACCCGGACTCGGTGCTGCGCATCGCGAGTGCCGACCGACAGCGTACCCTCCGAGCACTCGAGGTGTGCATCCTCTCCGGCAGGCCCATGACGGCCCTGTGGCGCGAGCACCCGGTCGGTGCGCCGCGGCACGGGTTCCTGATGTTGGGTCTCAGGCCGCGGCGTGAGGAGCTTCATGCTAGGATTGGGCAGCGGGTGGAAGGGATGTTTGCCGCAGGCCTCTTGCGGGAAGTGGAGGGGCTGCTTGCTGATGGGCTCTCACCCCAGGCACACGCACTCAAGGCGATCGGGTATCGGGAATCGTGTCAGGTCCTCGCGGGCGTGCTGACCGAGCCGGACGCGGTGGAGCGAGCGAAGACGGCGACGCGGCAGCTGGCGAAGCGACAAATGACGTGGCTGAGGGGCGAGAAAGGGGTGGAGTGGTTGCCGGGAGCGGGCTCGGAGTTGCTCCCAGCCGCCTCTTCACGAGTGGAGGCACGACTTGGAACAGGGACAGGAGCGGGCTAAGGTCGGCGTCAACGTTCAGGACAGTTTCTTCTACGCGTTACGGAGGGACGGTCGGCCCATCCACGTCTATCTGCTCACCGGCAAACGGCTCACCGGGGTCTTGAGGCGCTTTGACCGCTACGCCCTCATCGTGGAGAGTCACGGTCTGGAGCACCTCATCTACAAGCATGCCGTGGCGACCGTCTGTATCGCGCGCGGCGAGGGGGATCACCTTGCCGAGAGCGGCGAATAGGGTCGCGCTGCTGTTTGCGGTGGTGCTGGCCGCGTGCCGCACGGCGGCGCCGCCGCGGATCGCCAGAGTGCCCGACCCGCTTGCGCCGCCCGCGGGAGGTGGGCCTCTGATGGTCGCGCAGGCCGACGCCGTCCACGCCGCGGTCGCAGCGGCGGAGAACGGCGACTTCGCGGCCGCCGAGCAGAAGCTGCTCGAGGTACCCCCCGGCCACCCGGTCCGGGCGCTCGCCTCGCTGGAGGTGCGGTTTCTGCGCGGCGAAAAGGTGGCCGGCCAGGCTCTCGAGCTGGCCAGGAGCGTTTCTGGCTACGGCTCCGCGTGGGGGTTTGCCGTCGTGGCCGCCCGTCACGAGCGGGACGCGCGCGGGGCGCTGACGGCGGCGCGGCGCGCCGCTGAACTACAACCGGACGGTGGATGGGGCAAGGTTGCGGCCGAGCTCGAGGGAACCCTCACGGCCACACTTCTGGGTGAGGGGAGCGGCCTGCTTCAGGGCGGCAACCCCGCGGGTGCGCTCGCACGAGCCCGCGAGGCCCTCGAGGTCAACCCCAACGCACCGGGCGCGCGCATCCTTGCGGTGCGCGCCCTCCTGGCGCTCCACGATATCCGGGCCGCCGCCGAGCTCGTTCCCGGTCTTCCCGACACCCCCGACGGGCTCGAGCTGAAGGGTTCGGTGGCCGAGGCGCTGGGACAGTGGGACCTGGCGGTCGATTTCTACAGCAGAATGCCTGCCGACAATCCCAGGCGGTGCGCGCAGCTGGTGGCGGCTCGCCGGCAGCTGCGCCTGACGAACGCACCCCCCTACCTCAGCGAGGCTGTGGCCGCCAGTCCGCTGCTTCGCAGGGGACTGGCCGCGATCGTAGCCTGGGAGTCGCCGGCGCTCGCGGCCAAGGCCAACGGTTCCGTCCCGGTTTTCGAGGACGTTGTCCCATTGCAGGAGGCGAGGGACGTTGTGACGGTTGCCCGCGCCGGTGTGATGCCGGGCGACCCGATCGCTCACCGGTTCAACCCCGAGGGGAGGGTGTCGCCGCGGGAGTTGGCGGCGACGCTCGAGCGGCTGGGCAGGGTGCTGGGGAAGCCTGCACCGCGCTGGTGCAGCGATGGCGAGAGCGGGTGCTTGAAGCTTCCCGAAGTCGTGGACGGCGAGTCCGCGATGGCGCTGGTCCGCCGGGTGTCTGGCGGGGGAGGTGACCCATGTGCGCAGCGCTGACGGACCTGCTCGGGCGAGCGTCGCTGTTCGGCGAGCTCGAGCCTGCGGAGCTGGAGACCCTTGCGCGAGCGGCGGAGAAACGCGAGTTCGCACGGGACGAGGTCATCTTCGCCGCTCACGAGCCGGCCGACGGCCTGTACGTGCTCGCGAGCGGACGCGTCAAGGTGTGCGTGTCCTCCTCCGGCGGCAAGGAGCTCATCCTGGCCACGCTGGGACCCGAACAGTTCTTCGGAGAAATGGCGCTGCTCGACAACGAGCCGCGCTCCGCAAGTGTGATCGCTCAGCTTCCGACGGTGGC
>MEKI01000123.1:15980-19474 GCA_001766905.1 Acidobacteria bacterium RBG_13_68_16 | reverse complement strand
GATCCGGAGGGACGATTTCGAGCGGCTCATCGAGCAGCACCCGACGATCGCGCGCAAGCTCATGCGCGAGCTCTCCTTACGATTACGGCGATCCAACGCCCAGATGGAGTCGCTGGCGACCTTGGATGTGGTGGGCCGGCTGGCGCGGTACTTCATCGACCTCGCACGCCAGCACGGTCAGATTCTCGGCAACGGCTGGGTCGCCGTCCGTCGCCCCACCCACCAGGACATCGCCAACTCGATCGGCACCTCACGGGAGACCGTGACGCGCCTGATCAACGACCTTGAGCAGCGGGGGCTGGTCGTCAACGAGGGCAAGATGAGCTACCTGCGTGAGTCGGTGCTGTCCGGGGAGGAAGGGTGAGCCGAGAGGACGGGGCGGGCGCCGGGACAACGGCCGCCCCGGGCCCCGATCGTGGCGTGGCGGTCGAGCGCGCTGCGCCGAGGCCTGGGGGCGTGGCAAAGCGGGCGGCGCGCGAGGTGAGGGCGGCGCTGCGGCCGTTCACAATCCCCAACGGAATCACCCTGTTGCGCCTGGCGGTCACGCCCTTTTTCGTGCTCGCCGTCGTGGCGGGCGACCATCTGGTTGCCCTCGGGCTCTTCATCGCGGCGGGGATCTCGGACGTCCTCGACGGGCTGGTGGCGCGACTGCTGGGCATGCGCTCGCGCCTCGGAACGTACCTGGATCCAATCGCCGACAAGCTGTTGCTGGTGACGGCCTACGTCGTTCTCACGCTTCCGATACCGGGTTCGGTGACGATTCCGCTCTGGCTCACGGTGCTGGCGCTCTCGCGCGACTTCCTGATCGTGCTGGTTGCGCTGTTGCTCTACCTGGGGGCCGACGTAGTGGAGTTTCCGCCCTCCCTTTGGGGGAAGGCCACGACCTTCATCCACGTGGTCACCCTCGCCCTGGTGCTGATTGCAAACGTCACCCGGGTGGCGGAGCACGTGTTGCTGGCGTGTTTTTATCTGGCGCTGACCCTCACGGTCATCTCGGGGGTGGACTACATCCGACGCGTGGCCAAGACGCTTGAGGCGATCCACGATGGCCAGCAACGCTAGGTCCCCCAGCCTCTGGCGAATGCTGGTTGTGGTCGGTGTGGCGGTGCTCGTTTCAGGAGCGGTATTCGCGTGGTCAAGTGCGTTGTTCCCGCTGCTTGCGGGCTTCCTGCTTGCGTATCTGACCCACCCGCTGGCCTCCTTCTTCGAGCGCCACCGGATGCCTCGCATCCTGGGCTTCCTCGTCATCCTGCTGCTGTTTGTGGGGACCTTGGTTCTGATCTTCTTCGTCTTCGTTCCGGCGGTCATCAACGAGCTTGTCGTCATCGGCGAGAAGATGCCGTCGTGGCAGGAGGTGATGCAGGAGCGGATCACGCCGGTGCTCGCCGACCTCAAGGCGCGCTTCCCGCAGGCCTACGCGTTGCTGGAGGGTCGCATCAACACCTGGGCCCAAACCACCGTGCCGAGCTGGGCGGACCACCTGGTCAGCCGCCTGGCAGAAGTGCTCGGCTCATTCCTTAGCGTCGCCGGTGCGCTTCTGAACCTTGTGCTGATCCCGGTGATTGCGGCCTACCTCACGGTCGACTTCAACCGTTTCATCGCCTCGCTGCGGCGCCTCGTGCCGAGGCCGGTGCTTCCCACGGTGGACCTGGTCGCCGGTGATGTCCACATGGTGCTCAGCTCGTTCGTGCGCGGCCAGCTTCTGGTCTCGCTCGCCCTCGGCGTGATGTACACAGGCGGGCTACTCCTTGTCCGGGCGCCGCTCGCGCTCGTCATCGGCCCCCTCGCGGGCCTGCTGTCCCTGGTGCCCTACCTGGGCCTCGTTGTGGGCGTCGGCAGTTCATTCTTCATGGCTTTCTTCGAGTACCAGGACCTCGCGCACCCGCTCGGCGTGCTCGCGGTGTTCCTGGTTGCCCAGAGCGTCGAGGGGTGGGTGCTCACGCCCAGCCTGCTCGGCAGGAGCGTCGGCTTGCACCCGGTCTGGGTGTTGGTTTCCCTCTTTGTCGGCGGCGAGCTGTTCGGGGTCCCGGGGATCATCGTGGCGGTGCCGGTTGCCGCGGCGCTACGGGTGGTGCTGAAACACGCCATCCGGGCCTACCGTGCCAGTGAGTTCTACCAGGGCGGGGGGCCGATGATGGTGGCGTACATCAAGAATGACTCGCCGCGTTGCCAGAACTTCCGGGACCTGGTCGAGGGCTACGCTGCGGAGTGGGGCGTCTCGGTCCGGGTGGTGGATGTCTCCAGCTCGCCGCGCCTACAGCGGAGCTTCGGCCAACGGGTCCCGTTGCTCGAGGTGAACGGCGAGATCGTGACCGAGGGCGAGGTCGAGCCTGACACCCTCGAGGCGCTCCTGCACGAGGTGGTCGGAGGAGAGGGATGATCGAAGAGCGGGCCTTTCGCGGAGGGCAGTACGCCGCCGAGGTCGAAGCGCCCGAGGTATACCGGGCGCGCCGGAAGAGACTGCAGGGGCGCCTGGAGGATCGTGCCGTGGCGCTGGTCCTTGGCGCGACCGACGTGCGTGGCTACGGCGACGTGGGCACCTTCAGGCAGGACCCGTCGTTCTTCTACCTGACCGGCGTGGAGCTGCCGGGGGCCGCCCTGCTGCTGGAGAAGGAGCACGAGACCCTGCTCCTGCCCGCCCGCAGGCCGAACATCGAGGCGTGGACCGGCCCGAAGTTCGGCCCCGGCGAGGACACGGCGCGTGATCTTGGTTTCGAGGCCGTTCTGGACCGCGACCACAGCGAGGTTGTCGTGGATGCCAGACGCCGACCCGTCCCGGCTCTGACCGACCGCGTGGCGGACGCAGTGAGGGACGGTCGCACGTTGTGGGTGCCGCTTCCGGGCGCTACGTCGGGAGAGCCCACCCCGGAGCAGCGGTTGGTGCAGACCCTGCGCGACCGGCTCCCAAGCTTCACGGTCCGCGACCTCTCGCCGGTCGTCGCCGAGATGCGCCTGCGCAAGGAACCCGGCGAGGTCGAGCTGATGAGGCGGGCAGTCGTGGCAACCGTTGCGGCGATGGGGGCGGCGGCAACGCGGGTGCGGCCGGGGATCCGGGAGGGGGAGGTGGACGGTGCGGCGTTCGCGGCGCTGCGAGCCTGCGGCGCCGACGGATGGGCCTTCCCCCCGATCGTGGGCTCGGGCCAGGCCGGGTGCGTCCTTCACTACGACGCGAACCGCGGCTTGCTGGTTGACGGTGAGCTGGTGGTGGTGGACATAGGGGCCCGCTGGGGTTACTACTGCGGCGACCTGACCCGGACGTTCCCGGTCAACGGAAGGTTCACACCCCGACAACGGCAGCTCTACGATACGGTCTTCGCGGCCTGCGAGGCGGCGGCAGCCACCCTTGCGCCGGGGTCCACGATCGGCGCAGCGCGCAAGGCGGCGTTTGCGGTCCTCGAGAAGAGCGGTCTCCAAGGCGAAGGCGGGAGGACCCTGGGCCAGTTCTTCATTCACGGAATCGGCCACTTCCTCGGCCTGGAGGCGCACGATGTCGG
>MEKI01000123.1:14483-15967 GCA_001766905.1 Acidobacteria bacterium RBG_13_68_16 | reverse complement strand
ACTCTGGCGCCCGGGATGGTCCTGACGATCGAGCCCGGGGTCTACCTGCCGGGGGAGGGGATTGGCATCCGCATCGAGGACAACTACCTGATCACCGAGGGGGGCGCGGAGAACCTCTCCGCCTCGTTGCCCAGCGACGCGCAGGCGATCGAGCGGCTCGTTGCGCGCCGCTAGCCGCGCGCGGTCGGGAACAGACGTACGTTCGGAACGGTTAGGTGAGGTTGAGATGGACGCCCTGTCGCCTGCGATGCGGAACGTCCCCGCCCACCGCGAAGACCTGGTCGCGGAGATCCTGCGCCTCAAGCGGGAGCGAGGCGCAGTGCTTCTCGCCCACTACTACCAGGACGCGGAGATCCAGGACCTGGCGGACTTCGTCGGTGATTCGCTCGAGCTGGCTCGCGCCGCCCAACGCGCCGAAGCGAAGGTGATCGCCTTCTGCGGGGTGCGCTTCATGGCGGAGACCGCCAAGATCCTCAATCCTGATGCGGAGGTCCTCATTCCCGACCTGGAGGCCGGCTGCTCGCTCGAGGAGTCGTGCCCGCCCGAGGCGTTCGCACGCTGGAGGGCGGCGTACCCCGGGGCGGTCGCTGTCACGTACATCAACTGCTCGGCAGCGGTGAAGGCACTCTCCGACATCATCGTGACCTCGTCCTCGGCCGAGAAGATCATCCGGCAGATCCCGGCCGGCCAGACGGTCCTGTTCGCTCCCGACCGCCACCTGGGGAACTACCTCGCACGGAAGACCGGGCGAAACATGGTGCTCTGGCAAGGGACCTGCATCGTGCACGAGCAGTTCTCGCACAAGGCGCTGGTTGAACTGAAGATCGAGCACCCGGAGGCCGCCGTGGCGGCCCACCCCGAGTGCCCGGAGCCGATCCTCGCCCTCGCCGACCACGTCGGCTCGACCTCCTCGATCCTTCGGTTCGTTCAGGAGAACGCCGCGGCCGAGTTCCTCATCGCCACCGAGCCGGGGATCATCCACCAGATGGAGAAGCTGGCCCCTGGCAAGCGGTTCATTTCCGTCCCGGGCAGCTCGGGCGAGTGCGGGTGCAACGTCTGCCCCTACATGCGCCGCAACACCCTGGAGAACCTTCACGCCTGTCTGCGCGACGGTGTACCCCGCCTGGAGATCCCCGAGGAGCTTAGGCTCGCCGCCCTGCGACCGCTGCAGCGAATGCTGGACATGTCCGCGGCGACACTCCCCACCGGCGACTAGCAGCGTGGTCGGGCGACCGGACACCTCCTGCGGACAGTGGTAGCGTAAGCGCGCCGCGGGAACCTGGCCGAGCGGCGTATCCCGACCCGGGCAGGGGAGGGCGCATGCACGAGGAGCGAGGGTTTCACATGACGGCGCAGGAGTTCCGCCGTCGCGGGCGGGAGGTCGTGGACTGGATCGCGGATTACTGGGAGCGGGTCGAGTCGCTCCCGGTGCTCTCCCAGGTGCAGCCGGGCGAAGTCAGCGCGGCCCTGCCCGATCGACCGCC
>MEKI01000123.1:13102-14470 GCA_001766905.1 Acidobacteria bacterium RBG_13_68_16 | reverse complement strand
CCGTTCGAGGTCATTCTGCGCGACGTCGAGACCGTGATCATGCCCGGCGTGACCCACTGGCAGTCGCCCAACTTCTTCGCTTTCTTCCCGGCCAACGCCTCCGGTCCGGCGGTTCTCGGAGAGCTGGTCTCCGCCGGCCTCGGGGTGCAGGGGATGCTCTGGGCCACGAGCCCGGCGTGCACGGAACTCGAGACCCGCGTCCTGGACTGGATGGCGGAGATGCTCGGCCTCCCGGCCGCCTTCACCTCGGGCGGAAGGGGCGGCGGTGTGATCCAGGACACGGCTTCAAGCGCGTCCCTTTGCGCACTCCTCGCGGCGCGCGAGCGGGCCACCGGATACGCCAGCAACGAGCGTGGCTGCGACGGCCGCCTGGTCGCCTATGCTTCCGCCCAGACCCACTCCTCGATCGAGAAGGGTGTCAAGATCGCGGGTCTCGGCCGCGCCAACCTGCGGCTCGTTGAGGTGGACGGGGCCTTCGCAATGCGCCCGGAGGCGCTTGGGAGCCAGATCCGCCGCGACCGGCAGGCGGGCCTCGTGCCGTTTTTCGTGTGTGCTACGGTCGGCACTACCTCCTCCAACGCCATCGATCCGCTCCCCGAGATCGGGCGGATCTGCCGGGAAGAGGGGCTCTGGTTGCACGTGGACGCAGCGATGTCCGGCACCGCGGCGATCTGCCCGGAGTTCCGGCACGTTCTGAACGGAGTGGAGCTGGCGGACAGCCTCTGCGTGAACCCGCACAAGTGGATGTTCACCAACTTCGACTGCGATTGCTTCTGGGTGGCCGATCGCGCGGCGCTGATCAAGACCCTCAGCATCCTTCCCGAGTACCTCAAGAACAGGGCTACCGAGTCCGGCGCCGTTATTGACTACCGCGACTGGCACATCCAGCTCGGCAGGAGGTTCAGGTCGTTGAAGCTCTGGTTCGTGATCCGTTCATACGGGGTTGCCGGCCTCCAGCACCACGTCAGACGGCACGTCGAACTGGCCCGGCAGTTCGCCGGCTGGGTCGAGGAGTCGGACGACTTCGAGCTCGCGGTGAAGCCTCCCCTCAACCTCGTGTGCTTCCGGCACGTAGGGGGTGATGAGCTGAACAGGACGCTTCTCGAGCGCCTCAACGCGAGCGGCAGCCTCTACCTGACGCATACGACGCTGGCTGATCGCTTCACCCTGAGGCTGTGCGTGGGGCAGACAAACACCGAGGAGCGGCACGTGGTGCAAGCCTGGGAAACGATCCGTACGACCGCACGGAAGATCGAGATGGGAGGACGAACATGAGGAGAGTACGCGGTGCTGCGTGGCTGGTCTGGCTCATCCTGATGGGGATGGTCGCCGGGGACGCCCCGGCTGCGGAGGGGATTTCTGCTCCGG
>MEKI01000123.1:12954-13040 GCA_001766905.1 Acidobacteria bacterium RBG_13_68_16 | reverse complement strand
TCCTTCGGGCGCGGGGCGCCCCTGGTCGTGGTTCACGGCGGTCCGGGAGCCTCACACGACTACTTCCTGCCGTACCTGCTGCCGCT
>MEKI01000123.1:5161-12903 GCA_001766905.1 Acidobacteria bacterium RBG_13_68_16 | reverse complement strand
CGATGAACGAAGTCTTCAAGCAGATGAGGGAGAGGATGTCCCCGGAGCTGCGGGCCCGGATAGACGCAATGGAGGCGAAGGGTCTATACGGGCACGGAAAGGACTACGAGAAGCACCGCTACACGAACGACTACATGATCGCGGCCTGGGGCGAGGGGTACTTCCCGTACATCTACCGGAACCGTCCGGATCCCAACCACGACCCGGTGGCCAACGGCAACATGTCGTGGGACCTGTACCGCGAGATGTGGGGTTCGCACGGTGAATTCGTGATCGACGGCAACCTCGCCTCCGTGGAGTACGCCGATCGACTGGGTTCGATTAAAGTGCCGACGTTGATCACGGTGGGCGACCACGACGAGTGCGACCCGTCGCTGTCCCGCGACATGAATGCCAGGATTCCAGGCTCGAAGCTGGTCGTCCTCCCGAACAGCGGGCACATGACCTTCGTGGACCAGCCAAGGATGTTCATCAAGGCGGTTGACGAGTTCCTGAACCCGCCCAGCCCATGATCCGCCTGGCCGCGCGCTGGAACGGGCGACCAGCGTCCCGGCGCACGCTGGCGGTGCTAGGCTAACCGTCGTGAACTTGATCGTCGCCGAGGTGATCCGCCGTGGGAGGGTGAGCTTCGCCGAGTTCATGGAGCTCGCCCTCTACCACCCGAAGGCCGGGTACTACACCAGGCGCCGAGCCGGGGAGGGACCGGTGGGGCGTTCCGGCGACTTCCTGACCGCCCCCACAGCCTCGCCGATCTTCGGCCGCACCGTTGCGGAGCTGGTGCGGCAGCTCGCGACAACGCTCGGGGAGCCGGTCACCTTCGTGGAGCTGGGTGCGGGGGAAGGGGTTCTGCTTGAGCTGCTGCTCGAGCAGCTCGGCGATGGGCGTGCCGACGTTTTGCGCCGCGTGCTCGCGGTGGAGGCCGGGGAGTGGGCGCGCAAACGGCTCGCGAAGCGCTGCAAGGGGGTCGAGACCGCGTCCCGACTCTCCGAGGTCACCTGGCCGGCGGGGCCGGTGGTGCTGTTCGCGTCGGAGCTCTACGACGCTGTGCCGGTTCACCGCGTGACGTTACTCGGGCAGCAGCCCGGCTACGCTCTCGGGGAGTACTTCGTGGAGGCCGATGGGCAGGGCGGCCTGCGGTGGGCAGTGGGCGAGCCCAGCACCTCGGAGGTCCTGCGCTACCTCCGGGAGCACGGCCTGACTCTCGAGGAGGGGCAGGTGGCGGAGATCAGGCCGCAGGTACGTTCGATGCACGCCGAGCACCTGGCGTGGTGCGGGCCCGACGCGGTCGCCTTTGTGGTGGACTACGGCCACAACAGCCGGAAGCTCTACGACGCGCGCGCCCGTCGTCACGGCTCGCTGGTGGGATACCGTTCCCATGCCTTGGTCGAAGAGGTGCTGGAGGACCCTGGTGAGATCGACATCACGGCCCACGTCAACTTCGACGACCTTGAGAACGCCGCCTCGGACGCCGGGTGGGAGCGCGGGGTAATGAGGCCGTTGGGGGTGTTCCTGACGCTCCACGGGGCCCTGTCGTTCCTGCCTCCGGGGGTGGCCCGGGGGGAGCCACTCTCGCCGCAGGCGTGGGCGGAGCTGTCGGCCGTGAAGAGGTTGCTGCTGCCCTCGGGCATGGGGTCGGACCTGAAAGTGTTGGCACAGGGGAGGGGGCGGGCGTGGCAGGCGTACCTGCGACTTGCAACGCCACCGCCCGCCGAGGCGTAGAAGAGATGATGAACGTGAGATTCCTTGGACTCCTGGGGGTCGCGGTCCTCGCCGCTGCGGCGGCCGGTCCGGCATGGGCGCTGAAACCTTCTCAGCTCCCCGAACAGTGGCGGAAGTGGCTCGAAGACGAGGTCTACCCGATCATCTCCGGGGAACAGCGCAAGGCGTTCCTGGCGCTCGAAACCGACGCCGAGCGATCCGAGTTCGCCGACCGGCTCTGGGGGCTGTGGGCCCAGGAGCGGGCGATGACGACCCCGACCTTTCGTCGCGACTACGAAGAGCGCCTGGAGGATTGCCGGAACGAGTTCGGCAACACGAAGGAGGACCGTGCCCGCGTGCTGCTGCTTCACGGCCCCCCGGGCGTCAGGAAGCCCATCGACTGTGACAGCGTGTTCTGGCCTCTCGAGTTCTGGGTCTGGGACAGGCTCGAGGGCCTCGGCGACAACGTGGTGGTCCTCTTCTTCCAGCCTTATGGCCTCGGCCGGTTCCGGCTCTGGGACCCGCTGGGTGACGGGCGTGCCGCCCTCTACAACCCGTCGGGCTGGAGCGCCCTCCAGGCGTGGTCTCGAGACCCCATGAGCAGCATGAGTCAGATCATGCGCCCGGAGTTCCGGTGCGGCGACCAGGACATCCTGAGGGCGCTCGACATGGCCGAGTACTGGCTGAAGGACCTTCGCACCAGACAGGCGATGGACCACGCGATTCCGCCCGCCACCGGGAACCAGGAGTCGGCCGCGGCACGTTTCCTTCAGTTCTCAACCCTGCTGCCGAAGGGAGCCGCGACCTTCGAATTCGAGGTGACGCCCACCATCGGGGACCGGCGCGGGAGCAAGGTCTCCGTGACGCTCGCCGCCAAGGTGCCGCGCGCCGGGCTGGGGACCAACAAGGTCGGTGACGTGGAGGTCGTGCAGCTGGACGTCACGGGCGAGATTTCTCGCGAAGCCGTCATGATGGACCGGTTCCGGTACGCCTTCACCTTCCCGGTGGCCGGCGCCAGCGATTTCCCGGTGCTGGTCGAGAGGGAGCTGCGACCCGGGAAGTACCACCTGCGGATGAAGGTCCAGGACACCAACTCCCCGCACGCGGCGCTGCGCGAGCTCGATTTCGACGTGCCGGTCCCGGTCCTTCCCACCCTCCCGGCGGCCGACGCCAAGGCCGAGGAGGCAGTGGACCGCGTGGCGCATGCGCAGGAGCCCGCACTGGCGCTTCAGGGTCCGGAGGGCGAAGGGGTCACCGGGGTTCAACGCGTGACGGCGCTCGTCGGCCCGAAGGTGGCCAAGGTGCAGTTCCTCCTGGACGGACGTCCGATCATGACCAAGAACCGGCCTCCGTTCGAGGTGGACCTCGACCTCGGGCCGCTGCCGAGGCTCGCGTCGATCGTCGCGGTGGCCCTCGACGCCAATGGTCAGGAGCTCGACCGCCGCCGGATCGATGTCAACATCGGCAGGGAGCGCTTCCTGGTGCGGCTGCAGCCGGTTGGCGCGAGCGATCGCCAGGGCGGGAAGGTTCACGCCTCGGTCACCGTCAACGTTCCGACTGACCGCAAGCTCTCGCGGGTCGAGCTCTACTGGAACGAACTGCGGGTGGAATCGCTGTTCGCACCACCCTTCGAAGCGTGGTTGCCGGTGAAGGAGGACGGCTCGATCGGCTACCTGCGCGCACTGGCCGTGCTGGAGGATGGAGGCCAGGCGGAGGACGTGCAGTTCGTCAACGCGCCGCAGTACCTCACCGGGGTACAGGTGACCACCGTCGAGCTCCCCGTCATCGCGATCAACCCCGACGGAAAGCCGGTCGAGGGGCTGAAGGAGGCGGACTTCGACGTCAGCGAGGACGGGGTGAAGCAGACGGTCTCGTTCTTCGCCCGCCAGCAGGACCTGCCGATCCGGTTGGGTCTCGTCATCGACACCTCGGGCTCGATGGAAAAGACGCTGCCCGAGGTGCAACGAGTCGTCGTGGGTTTCCTGCGCAACCTGCTGCGCCCGCGCGATCGGGCCTACGTCGAGGCGTTCAACGACCGCACGGCAATGCTCGAGGGGTTCAGCGCCGACTTCGGCGCCCTGGAGCGGGCGATGATCGCCCTGCGGGCCGACGGCGAGACCGCGCTCTACGACGCCACGGTCTATGGCCTCTTCCAGTTCTCGGGGGTGCGTGGCCGCAAGGCGATGATCGTCCTCAGCGACGGCGACGACAACGCCTCCCGGATGGACTTCGACAAGGCACTCGACTACGCAAAGCGTAGCGGGGTCACGATTTACACCGTTGGTATCGATCTCCCGATAACCAAGGTCGGGATTCGCTCGCACCTCACGCGGCTCGCCCGAACGACCGGAGGCGAGGCTTTCTTCCTGGCCCGCGGCGCCGCCCTCCAGCCGGTCTACGAGCGAATCAACCAGGAGCTGCGGAGCCAGTACCTGCTCGCGTACACCTCGACATCCGAGGCGCCACCGGACATCTTCCGCAAGGTGGCCGTCAAGGTGAAGGTACCCAAGGTCGAGGTACGCACGATCTCGGGCTATTACCCGGGCGGCTGAGCCCCGGAGGGGTGCTGGATGACCTCGCGCAGGGCAGCGGCCCAATCGGGGTCGAGCATCGAGCCCTCGCGGCCGGCCAGCCACGCCACCGTTCCCTCGCGCGTCAGCCTCCGCCAGAAGATAGGCACGGTCGCTCTCCCCGGGGGGTCCGTGCAGCGACGCGATGCGACCGGCAAGATCGGGCAGGCCGTCGCTCGCGTGCGGGAAGTGCAGCCTTAGGGCCGCGAGGCCGAGGTCGAAGAGCAGCCCAACGAGCTTGACGGCCGGTGCGCTGGGAGGCAGCGAGACCTTCTCGCCGTTCCAAAAGAGCTGGTCCGGCCCGAATGACAGGACTGCGACCTCCCCACCTTCACCAAGCGCCGACACCCTTGAGCGGATGCGCGCTCGGGCCGGCTGCAGGGCGGGGTGCGAGGGCGGGTAGAGTCGAAGGGACCGGCGGAGAGTCTCCAGCTCGTTGAGCAGCCGCACAATCGCCCCGTGGGGGTCAGTGTCCGCCACGCCTGTCGAATCCCTCAGGAGTCCAGGGCTTGCATCAGCTTTCCGAGCTCCTGCACATCGGCGAGCGGCAGGAGCCTGACCCCGGTCTCGCCGGCAACCTTCGTAGAAGCCGGGACGGCGCAACGGGCGAACCCGAGCGCCTTTGCCTCGCGCAAGCGCTCGACGGGTCGGCCGACGGCCCGGATCTCGCCGAGCAATCCGACCTCGCCGAAGAACGCGAGGTCCGCCGGGAGTGGCCGGTCCGCTGCCGATGACATCACCGCTGCGGCCACCGCGAGGTCGAGGGCCGGCTCCTCGACGCTGACGCCGCCCACCAGGTTCACGAACACGTCGCGGTCGGCCAGCCTCCCTCCCGCCCGCTTCTCGATCACCGCGAGGAGGAGGGCGAGACGGCCCGCATCCATGCCCTGCGCGACGCGCCGGGGGTTGGCGAGCGAGGAGCGGGAGACCAGCGCCTGAACCTCGACGAGAAGGGGAGTGGTGCCCTCCAGGACAACCGCCACTGCGGAACCTGGGGAGCCGGGCCGGCGGTCGGCCAGGAGCACTGCCGAAGGGCTCGCGATCTCCTCGAGTCCTGCGTCGCTCATCGCAAAGAGGGCGAGCTCGAAGGCCGGGCCGAAGCGGTTCTTCGTTGATCTCAGGATACGGTGGGGGTGCCCGCTGGCACCGGAGAACTCCAGCACCGCGTCCACCAGGTGCTCGAGGGCCTTGGGCCCGGCCACCAAGCCTTCCTTGGTGACGTGGCCGACCAGCACGACAGGGGGACCG
This sequence comes from Acidobacteria bacterium RBG_13_68_16, assembly GCA_001766905.1. Lineage (GTDB taxonomy): Bacteria > Acidobacteriota > Thermoanaerobaculia > Thermoanaerobaculales > Thermoanaerobaculaceae > RBG-13-68-16. Next base: position 7,387 of record MEKI01000123.1, on the reverse strand, counting down.
TCTCGCTTGGCGAGCTCGAGAAGGCTGGCCGCCACCTCGCGCACCTGGCTCACGCTGCCGGGGACCGCCGGCACCCGCTCGGCGTACATGGTCTGCACCGAGTCGACGACGACCAGGGCCGGCTTCAGCCGACGCGCCGCCGCCACCACCAACTCGACGCCGGGCTCCGCGAGGAGGAGGACGTGGTCCCGCGTGCACCCTAGCCGCTGGGCGCGCAGCGCCACCTGTCGGGCGGACTCCTCCGCGCTCACGTACAGCACCGTTCCGAGGTCGGGGCGCTTCGCAGCGGCCTGAAGGAGGAGTGTCGACTTGCCGACGCCGGGCTCGCCGGCGAGCAGGACCACGCTGCCGGGGACAAGGCCGCCGCCCAGCACGCGGTCGAGGCCGGCTATTCCGGTGAGAACCCGCGGTGCATCCTTGAGCTCGGCCGCAGAGAGCGGCACGGGAACCGGGACGTCGGCGCTACTCCTGGTCTGGGAGCGCAGCTCGACGGGAAGCTCCTCAAAGGTGTTCCAGCCTCCGCACGAAGGGCATCGGCCGAGCCACTTCTGGGAGCGCTGGCCGCACGCGGTGCACTCGAAGGTGGCGCCCTCACGAGCCATCGCTACTTCGGGACCGCCGACCCGATGGTCCCGAGCAGGTACTTCACGTCCTCGTCGCCCCAGGTAACCCCGCCGCCGAGAAGCACCGAGCGACGCTGCGACCAGGTGGGATCGTCCCAGCCCGCGAACGCGAACAGGTTCTTGGTAATGAAGTACCTGCCCTCGAGGCGGACGTGTGGCGGCTTCTCGGCCCGCGTGAAGTCGTACGCCTCCAGGGTGAGGCGGAGCTTGTTCCTGAGCACGATCTGGTCGAGCCCCACGCCGCCCTTCGACTCGAACAGGCCGGCGCGCAGCGTGTAATCGCGAAAATGCCACCCGACCTGGGCGTTGACGGTGTTGGTCTCGGAGGTCTTGGAGACATCCGTGACGGTCGTCTCACTGTGGCCGTCGGGGTAGACCGTCGTGATCGTCTGTGTGCTGGTGTACACGCGGGGGAACGGCGAATCCACGAACTCGACCCGGAAGAAACGGCGGTCGCTCGTGTGCAGGTCGAGTCCGATAGCGCTGCGAGAGTTCCTGTCCTGGTTCAGCCCCGGCAGCGCCTCCGAGCGGAGGTTGATGTCGAGGCGCCACCGCTCGGCGCGGCCGATCGTGTTCTTGAGGCTCTGCACGCCGCTCTCGACCGACTTCAGGCTCGCGTTGAGGTTGTCGACGGTCGTCTCGTCGTTGACGAGCTTGCCGATCGAGCCTTCGCCGCGCGCAATCTTGCCCGAGATCTGGTTCAGGTGGTCGGCCGAGACGCGCAGCTTGGCGGAGAGGTCCTTGATGTTGGCGATGGACTCGTCCAGGTTCTGCCGGTTGTCCGCGACCAGCGCGTCCACGCGGTCGGCCAGCTTGTTCATCTTCTCGGCGATCCGCGGTAGCTCCGTTTTGAGCGTCTCCGAAAACGAGCGGAAGTTGCCGATCGTCGCATCAACGTTAGCGCGGTTGGCCCCCACCGCGGCCTTCAGGTCGGCGGAGAGCTCGCGCACGTTCTCGATGATCTCGTCGAGGCGCTTCTGTCCCTCGGGGCCGCCGAGCGATTGCCGGAGCGAGGCGCTCACGGCCTTGAGGTCGCTGCCGAGATCGTTGAACGTCTTGATGGCCTCGTCGAAGGCGATCGGGCTCGTCCCCTGGATGATGGTCCCCGACCTGAGCGGGGGAGCAGAGAGGTCCCCGAGGGAGAGCTCGACGTACTTGTCACCAAGCATGCCGAGGCTCGTGACCTGCGCGCGGGCCCCCTCGTGAAGCACGACGTCCCGATCGAGGGCCAGCGTGACGAGCCCCAGGTCACCCTGCAAGGCTATCGTCTCGATGATCCCGACCCGGACGCCGGCCACACGCACGGGGCTCTTCTCGTCCAGCCCCGCCACAGAAGGGAAGACCGCCTTGACCCGAACGCGGCCACCCTTCGTGCCGATCGGGATCTCCTCGATCTTGACGATGAACACCCCAAGGACTACCAGGGCGACCAGCATAAAAAGGCCGACTCGCGCGGTATTGCTCATGCGACGTCCTCCTCCAGCGGTTCCCCTGCGAGGAACTTCTGGATGTACGGGTCGGGAAGAGAACGAAAGACCTCCGGGCTTGCGGCCGCGACGATCTGGCCCGCCCGCAGCATCGCGATCCGATCCGCTATGCGAAA
>MEKI01000123.1:0-5144 GCA_001766905.1 Acidobacteria bacterium RBG_13_68_16 | reverse complement strand
GAGTGATCGTTACCATCGTCACCGCGAGGTGCTCGCGCATCTCGATGATCACGCTGTCCACCACGGCGCCGGTGATCGGGTCGAGCCCCGTGTTGGGCTCGTCGAACAGGAGTATCTCCGGCTGCAGGGCGATCGCCCGCGCGAAGCCGACCCGGCGCCGCATTCCCCCGGAGAGCTCGTTGGTGGCCTTGGTCTCGACACCCTCCAGGTGCACCAGGGTAAGGCACTCCGTGACCCGTGCCGCGATCTCCGCCTCATTCATGGCCGTGTGGCGCCGGAGCGGAAACGCTATGTTCTCGAAGACGTTCATCGAGTCGAACAGCGCACCCTCCTGGAAAGACATCCCGAACTTTCGGCGGATCTCGAGGCACCTGGCCGGATCCGACCGCGTGAGGTCCTCGCCGTCCACGATGACGTGCCCGCGGTCCGGAGCGATGAGGCCGATCAGGTGCTTCACCAGAACGCTCTTGCCTGCGCCCGAGCCGCCGACGATCACGAACGACTCCCCGCGCGCGACCTCGAGGTTGATTCCGCAGAGGACCTGTCGTCCGGCAAAGCTCTTCCACAGATCGATGACGGCGATCGTCGGCGGACCGCCCGCCGGTCCGGCCCCTTTCCTGTTTGCACGCACTTCGCTCACCGTCATGACCTCAGAACAGGATCTTCGTGAGGAAGAAGTCGGACACCAGGATCACAACCGAGGCCATCACGACCGCGCTGGTAGTGGCACGCCCGACGCCCTCTGCGCCACCCGTGGTGAAGAAACCCTTCGAGCACCCGGTCACGGACAGGATGAGCCCGAACACCGCCGCCTTGATCAGACCGGAGAACACGTCGTTGAGGTCGAGGTACTGGAAAGTCTTGTCCCAGTACATCACCGGATTGGCGCCGAGGAGCCCGACCGAGATGGCATAGCCACCGAAGATACCGAGGCCGTTGGCGAACGCCACCAGGGGAGGCAGCATCGCCGTCGTAGCCCCGACACGCGGCACCACCAGGTACTGGATGGGTTCCGTGGCCATCGCGTACAGCGCATCGATCTGCTCGGTCACCCGCATTGTTCCCAGCTCGGCCGCGAGCGAGGACCCGATGCGACCGGCGAGCATCAGCGCGGCAAGGACCGGGGCCAGCTCGCGCGTCAGCGACAGTGAGACCACGGAGCCGACGTACCCCTCGGCGTGGAAGCGCTCGAAACCGCGGTACGTCTGCAGAGCCATCACCATGCCCGTGAACATCGCCGTCAGACCAACGACCGGGATCGAGTCCACTCCCACACGCACCATCTGGCGCATCCATTGCTTCCCGTCGAAGGGCCTGCGGAAGGCCCAATAGATCGTGGTGTGAAGAATGTAAAAGAAGCGCCCGACCTCCTCGAAGACCTGCAGGCCACTCGTTCCAATGCGCTCGAGAAACGCCTCGGCGCGGGAGGTGGCGGCGAGCTCAGCGCTCATTGGTCGAGAACTCCGGGTTCTCGAAGCGCGTGAACTCCTCCAGGAAGACCAGCCTGAACATGTCGGTGGGGCCGTTGCGCTGCTTGGCGATGATGATGTCGGCCAGGCGCCAGTCCTCCTCCTCCTCGAGCCCCCCGGTAGCCTGGAGGGCGCGGTTCTTGCGGTTGATGAAGACCACGACGTCCGCGTCCTGCTCGATCGAGCCTGACTCGCGGAGGTCGGAGAGCTGGGGCCGCTGGTCGCCCCGCCGCTCCGGGTTGCGCGACAGCTGCGAGAGCACGAGCAAAGGGACGTTGAGCTGCTTAGCCACCGCCTTCAGGCCCCGAGTGATTGCGGAGACCTCCTGGGTGCGGTTCTCCGCTTTGATCCCGGAGGACATGAGCTGCAAGTAGTCAACGACGACCAGGTCGAGGCCGTGCTCCATCATCATCCGACGGCACTTGCCGCGCAGCTCGAGAATGGAGATGCCCGCCGTGTCGTCCACCCAGAGGGGCGAGTCGGCCAGGCGGTCCGCCGCCTCGGCGAGACGCTGCCAGTCGGACGCCTCCTGTCGGGTATCTGCGGTCTTCGACAGCAAACCGCGCGTCAATCGCTTCAGGTTGATGCGGGCCTCCGCGGCCAGCAGCCGTCGGGTGAGAGCGACGGCGGACATCTCAAGCGAAAAGACAGCCACCTTGAGACTGTGGCGCACGGCGCAGTGGGCCGCAATGTTGAGCGCCAGAGCCGTCTTGCCAACGCCAGGGCGGGCCGCCAGGATGATGAGATCCTGCTTCTGGAGGCCCGAGGTGAGCTCGTCGAGGCGGTAGTAGCCGGTCTCGATCCCCGTGTACGGGGCGCTCGACTTCGAGACCCGTTCGATGTGCCCCACCTCCTCGTGGACGAGCTTGGCGATTGGGCGCAGTCCGCCGCGCATGGCGCGCTCGGCGATGGCGAGAATCTGGGTCTCCGCTGCGTCGAGGGCGTCCATCGCCTCGCCCTCCTCGCGGGCGCACATGGCCATCAGCTCCTGCGAGATCTTCAGGAGCTGGCGCTTGACCGCGCGCTCACGAACGATCGCCGCGTAGTGCTCGACGTTGGCCGGGTCGGGGAGCCCCTCGGCAAGGCTCGCGACGTATGCGACACCGCCCGCAGGTTCCAGCGTGCCGCTGCGCTCGAGCTGGTCGGTCGTGGTGAGAAGGTCGATGTCGCGGTTGTCTGCCGCGAGGCGCATGAAAGCCTCGAAGATGGCCCGGTGCGTGTCGGCGTAGAAGTCCTCCGGTCCGACCGTATCCACCACCCGGTAGAAGCAGTTAGCGTCGGCGAGCACCGCGCCGAGGACCGCTCGCTCTGCGGACTCGCTGGCCGGGATGTGGAGAACCTGTGCGCCCGGCGCAGGCGCCTCGCCCCCGGCGGACGTGCCGCCAGGCCGGCCGGAGAGCCCCTTGCCCCTTGCGGTTGCGCTCACGCCGGAATCGTAGCACGGGCGGCGCGGGCCTGGCCTGAATGGGGCCCAGGTGCTGGTCCGCCCTCGGGATCGGAGTCTGACGCGCGGACTTTCCGGGTGTCGGCACGTGAAATCCTGGACCCGGCCGTCGGGGACCGCCCAGGGGCCGGTGTCGGGTCGAGGAACGACGTGGAGGCTCCTGGAGACGGAGGGCTTTGGCCGGAACGTCGCCGAGGGTAGACTGAGGGTGTTGGTGGGCCGGGTGCCGGGGAGAACGATGTACCCGGCCCTGGGGCGGCACTCGAAGTGGGGGTGTCGTGGGCAAGGGGGTGCGCCGTGATCGTGAGCTGCCCTAGCTGCAAGGCCAAGTACCAGTACGAGGAGTTCCGGTTCGGCGAGAGCGCGAGCAAGAAACTCAGGTGCACCAAGTGCGCGACGGTGTTCGAAGTCACCAAGCCCCTGCTGGCCGGGGGGGAAGTGCCGCCCACGGCTGTGATCCCGGCTCACGGAACGGAGAAGACCACTGAGGAACTGAACGTGGGCAAGTCGACCGTGTTCGAGGACGACTCCAACCTTCCGCAGCTCGCCCCGCTGCCCGCCCGCAGACGGTACTCACTGGCTGTGATCCTGGGCGCCAACGCTGGCCAGATCTACACCGTAGCCAAGCCGCGGACCGTCCTGGGGCGCGGCACCGAGAGCGATGTCCAGCTCCAGGACAGCGAGGTCTCGCGCAAACATGCCATGCTGGAGATCCGGGGGGACGAGGCCACGGTGATTGACCTCGGGTCAACGAACGGGACCTACGTGGATGGCGTACGCGTCCAGAAGGCCCCGATCTTCAGCAACCAGGAGTTCAGCCTGGGGACGACCACGCTGATGTTCATAGTGACCGACATGCACGACGCCTCCCTGGAAGGGTGAGGGGTCGGCGCAAACCTTGAAGACACGTGTCGTCGTGGCGATGTCGGGCGGTGTGGACTCCGCCGTCGCGGCAGCGTTGCTCGCGCGCGAGGGGTGCGACGTAGTCGGCGTGACGCTCAGGCTCGGCGATCTCTCGGCGAACGGCCTGGGCGTCTCACGCTGCTGCTCGCAAGAGGATGTCGAGATGGCGCGCGCGGTCTGCCTGCGCCTCGGCATCGCCCACGACGTCCTCGAGATGGGTGCGGCTTTCCGGCGAGCGGTGATCGAACCGTTCGTGGAGTCGTACCTCGCGGGAGAGACCCCACTGCCCTGCGCGCACTGCAACGCCTTCGTCAAGTTCGGTGAGCTGCTGGAGGCGGCGTTCCGGATGGGGGCGGAGACGCTGGCCACCGGCCACTACGCCAGAGTCGCGCGCGAGGGGAACTCGTTCGTACTGCGGCGTGGACTCGACCGTGACAAGGATCAGTCGTACTTTCTCTTCGCGCTGGAGCCGTGGCAGCTGGAGCACGTCCGCTTCCCCCTCGGAGGGCTCACAAAGGCCGAGGTTCGCGCGTTGGCTGCGGAGCTCGGGCTTCCCAACGCATCGAAGGAGGAAAGCCAGGAGGTCTGCTTCGTCCCGCCGGACGGCTCCTACGTCCGGGTCCTCGAGACTCTTGCCGCGGAGCGGCTCCCCGGGGACGGGGAGGTCGTGGACAGGGACGGTCGCGTCCTGGGGCGCCACGGCGGGTATCACCGGTTCACCGTCGGCCAGCGGCGCGGCCTCGGTGTCGCCGACGGCCGGCGCCTGTACGTCCTCGAGCTGCAACCCGGATCAAACCGGGTGGTGGTGGGCACCCAGGTGGAAGCGTCCCGCCGCAGGCTGCTCCTCCGCGAGGTCAACTGGCTGGCGCCCCGAACGACAGGCGCGGTCGAAGCCGAGGTCCAGGTTCGCTCGCGGAATCAGCCGGCCTGCGCGACCGTCCGGCTGGGGGAGAACGGAACCGCAGAGGTGGAGTTCGCCGAGCCGGTGCTCTCGCCCGCGCCCGGGCAGGCAGCCGTCTGCTACGACGGGGACAGGCTCCTGGGCGGCGGCTGGATCGTTTCCTGCGCGTGAGCCGGCGTCGTCGATGAGCGCCAGCGGCGCCCCGGGATCCTTCGGGACGCCTTAGGCGTCCCTCAGGATGACGGCAGCGTGCTCCGGCGCGCTGACGTCACATCGTCTGGGTCGTGGGGGCGCCCTGCGGGCCTTCCGGGATCTCGCCGAAGTTGCGCTCGTAGATAGCAACGTTTTCGGTCAGGGCGCGCTGGAGCTGCTTGAGGTGCACCGGAGTCATCACGACCCGTGCGACGACCTGGACCTCCTCGCGGCC
>MEKI01000122.1:7702-7773 GCA_001766905.1 Acidobacteria bacterium RBG_13_68_16 | reverse complement strand
CTCCGGGAGCGGCGTGGCGGCCATGGCTACGGCGTACGTGCCCGCTACCGGACCTGAGGAGCGAGTAGGAG
>MEKI01000122.1:7465-7556 GCA_001766905.1 Acidobacteria bacterium RBG_13_68_16 | reverse complement strand
ACGGTCCCCTAGCCGCTTTCTTCCGAGCGTCACAGCATTGGTGTATCCGTCGCGCCTCCTTGCCCATGTCGATCCTGGCGCTGTCGGTGTC
>MEKI01000122.1:6321-7285 GCA_001766905.1 Acidobacteria bacterium RBG_13_68_16 | reverse complement strand
CTAGACTTCTCCCGCTTGATTCGGTGTCCCGGCAGGGACGCTGCCCACTCGCGGCCCATCCGGCCACCGTTCTCGATCCAAGCCCCAGGCTCGCCGCGCGCTAGCATAGGGGCTGTGATCGACCCGACCTTCACGCCCTCGACGCCGGGACGACCCTGAATGACATCGTGCAGGCATTCAGGAAAGGCGAAAAGGATGACGCCATGATCCGAGCCATCATCAACAACAAGGGCGGGACCGGGATGACCCCATCTGCCCCGACAAGATGGACGGTCATACGGGGGATCTGTGCTGCGTTCTTTCTGGCGGTTCTTCCCGTCCCAGCCCACACCCTTCCGCCGGGCCATGCCACTGACTGGTCCAACCGCGGGTTCGCGGACCGCCACCTCGGCCGCTACGCCGAGGCCGACGACGCCAACCGGGAGGCCGTCCGGCGCACCCCGCCGGAGGCCATCACCTGGTACAACCTCGGACTCGCGCACGTCACAGGCGGGCGGGACGCCGAGGCCATCGCCGCCTTCCGCGAGGCCGTCCGGCTCCACCCGGACTATGCCGACGCCTGGCACGCCCTCGGAATCGCGTACGCCAACCTTGGCCGCAACGCCGAGGCCGTCGACGCCTACCGCCAGGCCGTCCGGCTCCACCCGCAGGAGGCCACCGCTTGGTACAACCTCGGGATCGCGTACCGGAACCTCGCTCGCTACACTGACGCCGTCGATGCTAACCAGGAGGCCGTCCGGCTCAACCCCAATTACGCCGACGCCTGGCACAACCTCGGGTTCGGATACGCCCAGCTCGCTCGCTACCCCGACGCCACCGACGCGTACCGTCAGGCCGTCCGGCTCAACCCAAACTCTGCCGACGCCTGGCACAACCTCGGGTTCGCATACGCCCAGCTCGCGCGCTACCCCGACGCCATCGACGCGTACCGCGAGGTCCTCCGCATCACGCCGGACCGGGCCGT
>MEKI01000122.1:6188-6304 GCA_001766905.1 Acidobacteria bacterium RBG_13_68_16 | reverse complement strand
GGGTCAATTACACCGCCCTCAACCGTTACCCGGACGCCGTCGACCCCCTCCGTCAGGCCGTCCGACTCAACCCGGACTATGCCGACGCCTGGTACCTTCTCGGCCTCGCGTACGCT
>MEKI01000122.1:5118-6152 GCA_001766905.1 Acidobacteria bacterium RBG_13_68_16 | reverse complement strand
GGGCCACTGCGACGTGTCGATCCGGCACGGGCCGACGCCCTGTTCCACGTGGTCGGGCCGCGCTGACGGTCACACGCTGGCGGTCCAGGAACTCGCCGAGCGGTTCGGTCTTCCCGTGGACTAACTCAAAGAGTCGCTGGCAGCCTTGGAGGCGCAGCCGCAGGTGACGCGGGAACTGCTCCTACGCCGCTTCGTGGAGGAATGGCTCAAGGAAAAACGAAAGGAGTCCCGGACTGGAGAACACGGAGACTGATCATGGCGAAGGTGCTGGGTGGCCGACAGGCCGTGCCATTGGAAGACCTAGTCCTCGCCCAGGCGCTCCAACTGGAAGCCCTGATGAACGTGTTGGAGCGGCAGGGCGTACTCAAGAAGGCGGATGTGCTGGAGGAGATCAAGGCGTTGCAGGCGAAGACGCCGAAGGCCACGTAGCCCGAGAAATGGAGGCGGTACGGATGGTGCCGTTCGAGCGACAACTGCCCACGGTGATCCGCCCGACCCAGATCACGCCCGATGTGAGTTACGAACCCCCCCTTGCGCGTCGGCTTCGGGATCAACGACCAGACAGTGGCCGGAGCCAGGGCGACGATGGGCCGGCCGATCTTGGTGCCCAGCGCGGGGCCGAACGCCACGTACTACCACGCCGCGAACGACGTGTGCTGGTACATCCTCCATGGCCGCATTCAGGCGTGGTTCGCCCGGAGCGACGGGAGTGATCGGCGGGACGTGATCCTCGAAGGCGGGGACTTCGTGTACATCCCGAGCGGAGCCATCCACGTCATCGCCAACGCCTCGGCCACGGAGGAGGCGTCCCTGATCTTCTGTTACATCGGCGTGGGGAACACCGGGGACGCGAAGACTGTCTGGGTCGACAAGGGAACGGACTGAGTGCGCGGGACAGCGTCGGGGAGGACCGCAGCCCGACATGGCATAGGTGCCCTTCCTACGCGGAGCGAGGGAGAAAGATGCGAAGAGAGAAGTTCTTCAAGTCGTTCACGTTCGCATGGCGGCAGTTGAGTCTCTTCAAACTCTCGATG
>MEKI01000122.1:4859-4989 GCA_001766905.1 Acidobacteria bacterium RBG_13_68_16 | reverse complement strand
CGATCGATCCCGGTAGCACGCCGCACGCATGGCTCAGACCCCCAGGGTCATGAGCACGATCCTGACGATGATCAGCACCCATCCCACGAGGACGATGACGATGGCCACCCTCTTCGCGGTCGTCGCGATG
>MEKI01000122.1:2688-4744 GCA_001766905.1 Acidobacteria bacterium RBG_13_68_16 | reverse complement strand
GGGCGATAGAGTAGGCGAACGCCATGATCTGGGTCAGGGTGTCTGGCTTCATTCCCATCTCCTTCTGCCTGAGCCTTCCGCGAGACTACGTGCCGCTGACCGCAATTACGGTGACGTATCGCCGGTCCCCCGGACCGCCCCTCGGACGCCTGGCGCCTCGTCGATGCCGACTCGCCCTTACCCCGGGTCGGCCGCGCGGCGCGGATTGGAACTCTCCAAAAAGGGGTTTGAACGTGTGACTCAGGGAGTGATGCTCTTCAATCGCCAGGATGACGTGCTCATCAGTTAACTCCCCATTGCGCAGATACCGTACTTTTGATCCGATTTTCCAATCGGACTCGATGCGAGCGCAGACCGTGAGCGCTGTCGGCACGACGGTCACTGCTGGTAGCCGTAGAGCCGCCAGACTCCCTGCTCGCGCTGTGCGACCTCGGGCTCGTGCTGCCAAGAGAGGATAGGCGTCCACGTGCCAAGCCACCGTAGCCGCCCCGAGACTTCGCCCGTCGAGTAGACCCACGCTTGTGCTCCCGCCGTCCGCGCTTCGTCAATACGGACCTGCGCCCGGAGAGTGTCGTAGAGCGCAAACATCACACGAAGCTGCTCACGGATGGCAGCCTTCGTGAGCGGGTCGGTTCGATAGTGGTCGGAGACGTGGCTCAGCACCCCTGCCTCGTCCATGGCGTGGAAGCGTTCAATCGCGTGCGCGAGCGCCTGCTGGAGTTCCAGGATGACGTTACGCGGAGCGGGGTCCCACGGCAGAGCCTTCCCCGCCTGCGGCGCGTCGGCGGCGAGCGGCGCGGCGAGTAGACCCAGGGTGAGGGCGGCGACGAGCGTGCCGACGGTGACCGTCACGACCACTCCTCTACGCCATCACAGATATCGCCGAGGTCGAAGGCGGCGTGTGCGCCACCCGCTATCATCATGGGCCGCCCCACCTGTCTGCCGACCTACGCTCAAAGGGTTTCCGCATCACACCCCCGTGGCATCAGCCCAGCGAAGGCAGAAAAGGAAGGACCGTATGTGCGGAGCGTATCCAGAAGGGAATGCGCTGTCAACACGAAACGCCCCCGGTTTCCGCGCCACGGAGACAGGCGCGACCGCGGACGGGATGGAGAGTGACCGACCTGAGCTGCGGTCCGTTCCCGAGGAGCGGGCTGCGTTCTCGACATTGGTGGACGGGCTTCTTCGCGCACTTTCGCGTTGACACCACCCCGGACCTGATAGAAACTCCCCACATTATCAAGAGCGGTGCTGAGGGTTCTGGCCCGACGACGCACCCGCCAACCTGGGGACGCCCCCAAGGTGGCAACGCCAGCCCGGTCACACGGGGACGATAAGGCAAGGCTCAGGCCGAGCAACCAACGGCGTGAGACCTCTCCACCCCGGAGAGGTTTTTGTTTCCCCCCCGTACATTCCCACCGGGCATCTCGTGGCCAGAGCCCTCCTCCGCACCCCGGAGGGTTGATGGGCCAGCCTCGTTCTGATCATCGTTCATGCTCCCGCGCGCCACCATCCCTCGGACTCCGTGTGCACCAGTCTTGGTGACTCGTTCTATGTAGACCCGTACCGAGGACGACGAAAACGATGCTCAGCCTGCTCATGATTCACGCCCTCAATCAACAGCAAGCCCAGAAGGCCGCCAGCGACCAATTGCTCCCCCTCGTGGTCGAGGCGGAGGATAAGCAGAGCGGGGACTGCCTGGTCACTCATCTCCGTCGCATCCCGAACCTCGGGAGTCACCGCCCTACCGGGTGGACCCTGGGGCGGACGCTGTGCGTCGATGCCTCCCACCAAGGTCGGCGAGGCGAGGGCGCCCTCACTTTCCTCCAGTTCCTCGCCGAGGTCCAAGTGGGGTGCGGGTACGCCATCCTCCAGGGAGGCAAGCAGTGTCAGGTGGGGGAGTTCACCCACACGAAGACAGGCAAACGCGTTCCGCGCCGCAAACCGCAGGGTCAACAGGAGGTCCGCTGATGCGTATTCAAGTCCAGCGTGTCTATATCCCTGCCCTGTCCACCGTTGGCTATGGCGAGGGGCTCGACCAGGAGGAACGACGTGT
>MEKI01000122.1:325-2510 GCA_001766905.1 Acidobacteria bacterium RBG_13_68_16 | reverse complement strand
GCACCTCCCCCTGATCGTGGAGGCCGAAGACAAACAGAGTGGCGACCGCCTCGCCCGTCACCTCCGTGGCATCCCGAACATCGGGAGCTACCGCCCCAAGGGGTGGACGCTGGTCGAGACCTACTTCGTGGACAAGACCGGACTCGGCCGACGGGAGGAGCCCGCGCTCACGTTCGTCCAGTTCCTGGGCGCCGTGCAGGCCGGACGAGGGTACGCGATCATCGAGGAGGGGCTGTTCCAGGTTGTCGTTGGGGAATTTGCGTGGGGGCGGCCATGACCACGCCCGGATGAGCCCCCACATGGTTGTGATCATCTCTTCGATACCATGGCAGACAGACACGTCAACCAGGGGTTCTCACATCGCCACACGGAGGTGCCTGATGCGCAGGATGCCGGACTCGAACAACGACCAACCCGTCTCCGACGTATCCCTCTCCCTTGCGGTAGCCTGCCCCACGTTCACCCCGAGGACGCGCATCCCCGCGGAGCTGGCAGCGCTGGGGCGGGAGGTGCTGGAGTTGGTCCCGCGCAAACCCCAGCCCTCGTTGGAGGCCTACCGGGTGGCAGCGCACAATCTCAGTCGGGTCCTGAAGGCGACCGGCGTCCGGGTGACGCCCAAGGTGTTCTACTACACCGCGCTTCGGGTGAAGTGGCTTGACCAAGCCGTGAGGTTGCCGTAGGCTCACGCTGTGTCCGCATGTCCCAGTGCGGACCCGCGCCACAGGGGAGAGCCGACGGGCGCACCCATGCGCGCCCCCCACGCGCGTGCCCCGGACTCCCTCCTGAAGATTGGCCCACACCTCGCTCTCCCGTAGGAGGGTGCCATGCGACTTCTCACCTTCCTCTCCCGACGTCGAATCGTCCTCACTTTGGCCCTGCTCCTCTGCACCGTCCCGGTGTGGGCGGGTGACGGTCCCCTGGAGCGTGCTTCCCTCAAAGGGATCACCTCCCTGCAGGCCCTGATCGAACCCGTACAGCCGGATGCGGAGAGGGACGGCTTGCCGACATCTCAACTCGAAGCCGATATCGAGTTGCGCCTCCGACGGGCAGGCATCAAAGTCGTTCCCTTGGCGACTGAGGTCCTCCACGTGCACGTGAACACCGTGAAGCACCCGGACGGCCTCGTCTACGCGTTCAATGTCTCCGTCGTGTTTTATCAAGTCGTCGTACCCCTGCGCGACATCAGAAACCAGACCAGTCTGCCTGCCGTGACGTGGAGCGTTGCCCTGGTCGGCGTGGTACCGACCGGCAAACTCCGCGACGTGCGAGCTGAGGTGGCCGACCTGGTTGACCAGTTCATCACCGCCTACCGCGAACAGAACCCGAAGCCGTAGCCGTGGTGGGATCGCAGCGCATGGGGTGGTGAGTGGGCCGGTGATCCCAACGCGCAGCGGCCACAGATCACGATGGAGGACTTCCCCAGACTCTAGCATTCTAACCTCGCTCTCCTATAGGAGGGTGCCATGCGACACACCGCCTTCCCTTCCTGCCGTCGAATCGTCCTTGCATTCTTCGTTCTCTTCCTGACCGCCCCGGCGTGGGCTGCTGATTCGCCGTCTGCCCGTGCCACCCTCAAGGGGATCACCGAAATCAAAGTAGTGGTCGAGAAGTTGGACCCCGACGTCGAGGAGGACGGTCTCACAGTATCCCAACTCCAGACCGACATCGAACTCCGTCTCCGGCAATCGGGAATCAAGGTGGTCCCTTCCGCCGAGCCTTACCTCTATGTGAATGTCAACACCTCGAAAAGCAAGACTGTTGGCCTCTATGCCTTCAGGATGGATGTTGAATTTAAACAATCAGTCAGCCTCATCCGCAATCCCGCGATTCTCTATGGAAGCGCGACCACGTGGAGCACCGGCGGTGTCGGCACGATCGGGACGCAGCTCTTGCGCGAAATCCGATCCTACCTGAACGACCTTGTAGACAAGTTCATCAACGCCTATCTCGAACAGAACCCGAAGCCGTAGACGTGGCCGTGTCGAAATGCGTGAGGCCCACCCATGAGCACCGTCAGAATCCAAGAGGTGGCTGTGAGCGGTTGACACGGGACACCGCACGCGATAGCTTGCCCTTGGATCAGCTTCACAATAGGGGACTGATGTTATTGCCCTTGCCCGCGGCTCATTCGGCGCGTCGGGCGGGGCGGATCGTGGCGCGACCCTTTCCACCAGTTTAAGGAAGG
>MEKI01000122.1:0-302 GCA_001766905.1 Acidobacteria bacterium RBG_13_68_16 | reverse complement strand
GTTCAACCATGCCGCCTTTCGTGACGCCGCGGAGCGCTACTATCGCAGCCTTGTCGGCTCGGCAGGGTCCGGCATCCGCATCTCAGGCGGTGCCTCGAACCTTCGAATGCGGAACAACACTTTCGTAAGGGAGAACGTCATTGAGTTTGAGGCGTCTGGTGCCGACGTTGCGTGGTAGGCGCCGCCCAACAAAGCCCGCAAGCGGACTGGCGGGCAACCGGGCGCGCTTCATGCTAGCGCCCGAATCCGCCGTCGGGTCCATCGTAAGCGATACTTGTCGTGACCTCGACGCCAGACGACGC
>MEKI01000121.1:7333-7480 GCA_001766905.1 Acidobacteria bacterium RBG_13_68_16 | reverse complement strand
CCAGGGGTGGTCGGGCGCCAGCTCCTGAGCGCGCCTCGCAAGCCCTGTGCACCGGTCCAAGTCGGTGGGCCGCCGATACAGCTCGTGTAGGTAGCGATACCTCCAGGCGAGCAAGGTCACAGGCCCGAGGAATCGTGGCGCATCGGC
>MEKI01000121.1:5165-7281 GCA_001766905.1 Acidobacteria bacterium RBG_13_68_16 | reverse complement strand
CCGGAGTCGATTCTGCTCTTCGCCTGCAGGTATTCCTTGAGCGCGGCTGGCGTGGCGTCTTGGGATCCGGGGTGCCCGCTGGTTGGAAGGCCGCGGTAGGCGTCACCCAAAGCAGTGACGATGCGGTCCTGCAGCAGCATCAAGTCGTCGGTCCCGACCTCGAGCTGCTCGCTCCAGATGACCCGGCCGGTACTGCCTTCCAATCGCTGGAGGGCGACACGGACCGGCTGCCCCTCCTGTGCTGGTGTCACCGATGTCTCGATGAGCTCGCGGACGCCCAGCTCGCGGGCGATCACCGATACCCGTTTCCCCTGGCCTGACACCGCGCGCACATCCCGGCCGGAGACAACGATGACGTTCTTCAGTCGGGCAAGATTGGTCACAACGGCGTCCTCGATCGCGACCCACGTGAGGCTCGCGGCGTTACCAGATGTGTGCGACTCTACAGGCAATATGGCAACGGTAAGCGGCTTTGGAGGCGCGAACCAGCCCAACATCACGCCGGTGACCAGCACGGTCGTAACCACGACCGTGACCCCAATCAACGTGAGCCAGTGTCTGTGCGCTCGAGCTAGGATCTGGCTCGACCTGAACCCGGTTCGTGTCACGGATGCGCCGGTTGCGCTCGCGGCCACCCGCCGGAGCTCGTGCGCCACCTCCTCGACCTTCTGATACCTGTCCGAGGGTTCCCGAGCCAAGCATTTTTCGATCACGGCAGCCAAGGCTTCCGGTGTGCCGGGCGCGATCGAGGTCAACAATTCGTACCTCGCGGCGGCGATCTTGTGCATGGTCTCGATCGGTGTTGCCCCGCGGAACGCAGGCTTGCCGCTCGACAACTCGTACAAGAGCGAGCCAAGGGAGAAGATGTCGCTCCGGCCGTCGACGTCTCTTCCCAGCGCTTGCTCGGGTGACATCGCCTTCGATGTACCCACCACCATTCCGTCTGTCGTGATCCGGTCATCGGCCGCGCCTCGTTCACCCGTCCATTTTGCAAGGCCGAAATCGAGCACCTTCACGTGGCCGGACGGCATCAGGAAAACGTTCTCCGCCTTGATGTCGCGGTGCACGATCCCGTGTTGATGTGCCTCGGTGAGGGCCTCGGCGATCTCGACGCCGATGCTTGCCGTCTGGCCCGGTGAGAGGGGAGTCGCCGCAATCACCTCGGCAAGGGATCTGCCTTGGACGTACTCCATGACGACCCAGTCGGCGTCGGCCTCGCTGACGATCTCGTAGACGTGAGTGATCGCAGGGTGCGAGAGAGCCGCGGCGGAGAGCGCCTCACGGCGCAGACGCTCGCGCCGTTCCGAGCTTACCCGGTCATGTAGTAGGCCTTTTATGGCGACGGGACGCTGGAGCTGGTCGTCGAACGCCTCGTAGACCTCACCCATCCCGCCGCTCCCAACGAGCCGCACGACTCTGAAGCGGCCGATGCGGTGGGGCATCACAACCAGCGATTCTAACGCAATGACGATGCCGGAGCCAGGTCTCAGTTGGGCTGGCCGAGCAGCGCCTCCCGGCAACGCCGGCGCGCCTGCTCGGCGTCCGGAAGGGGCAACTCCGCGAGCGCCTCCACCACGTGTGTCCCGCCTGTGCGGCTGGGATCACCAGCACGCAGGCGAGCCCTTTAGGGATGAAGGTCTGCTCCCGAGCTCTTCGTGGTTCATTTGTCCACGGGAAACCAACTCGCCGAAGCTCTCACGACGGGCAGACACCGGCGCAAGGCTTCGGTCAAGGAGGACGGACGGACACAACCGCAGGACACTAGCCGCAGCCCGCCAGGGACCTCGTTGGGACATGCCAGCTTCGCGCCGGCAGGGGGGCAATACAAGACGATCTGTCGGGCAGCGCCGCGTGAGCTGCGCCAACCACGCCCTTCGGTGGCCGCTCCCGGTGGCGGAGTCGTGTCCCCGGGCAACCTGCCAGACCCAACCTAAGCCAACTCCAGCCTTGCACATTTCCCCCGCTCTCGAAGTTAGGACACGACCGGACGTCGGCCCCCCGGCATGACCCAAACGGGTGATGACAGCAGCCTTAGGAAGAAGGAGGCTGGTTTTGGGATAGCCAGGAGGGCATAACGCATGAGAGCATGTATCCGCCCCGTCGCCAGGAACATTGT
>MEKI01000121.1:4295-5086 GCA_001766905.1 Acidobacteria bacterium RBG_13_68_16 | reverse complement strand
CTGGAGGATGAGCTCCAAAACAAATTGGGCCTAGCGATTGGCATTTTCGCCCATCTTCCGAAACCAGCCGCGGCCGGCATGGTGGTAGATCTGGGCGGCGAGGTGTCCGTGAGGCTGACCAGACAGTTGTCAATAACGGGAACCGCAGTGCACGGTGTCGATCAAGCATGGCGAGGTCGGCCGATCGTCGCCTGAAGCCTGGATTGCATGGGACGTCATCCGAGGCCGCGGGGCGAATCCAGTGGCGGCATGAATTGGGCCGGCACGAGCCCAGCCTGTTATTGCTGATGGTGAAAAGAACGCTGAACCAGCACTCCGTGCGTCTGAATCCGTTCTAGGTGGGGGAATCCATGCCAAAGGTGAGAGTGGCGTTTCATAAGATCCTGCAGAACACCCAGAACTACCACAGCTTTCACAAGAAGGCGGACCACATGGTCTCCACGCTGTTTTTCTCACTGGAGGTGGGCGGGCGGCATTACCAGGATCTCCGGGTCGAAATCCGGCAGCCCTTCGGCACGGACTTTAAGTCGGAACCCGTCGAAGTCGCGAAACCTGTAGGTTCCTATGTTGGCCCTTGGAACCATGCGGCCTTCCGCGATCTGTGCGAGAACTGCTATCGCAAGGCGGTCGGCGCGGAGGGATCTGGCATTCGGATCACCGGGACTGAGGACGTCCGCATGTGGGACAACGTCATCGGGGTCACCTTTTCAGGTGAGTTCGAGGTGCCCGAGTCCGGCGCGGAGAGCTGGTAGCGCTGCGAGAAAGTGCTGCCTAATAGCGTGCGCGGGGCA
>MEKI01000121.1:3376-4252 GCA_001766905.1 Acidobacteria bacterium RBG_13_68_16 | reverse complement strand
GTGTGCGGGCTCACTGCACCTCGTGCGGTCCCTGGCCGCCGGAACCGGCGCCAGCGCCGTCTGCTTGGCGGCGACTCCCCGCGGTGTGGTCGACTTACGTACCTGGCACCCCTCCTGCCAAGTGGGGCGGTCCTCCCTGGTCCGGCGCCGCGTCCCGGTCGATCTGCCTTCCGGGAACAAATCGCCGGCTTCAACGTATTCTTCTGTGACGATGCGAGCGTGAGTCTGGGCGGCTTGCGTCCGCGCCGGGTGGCGCGGCGCCGGGGGGGAAACCTCTGGCGGCCCTGGCAGCGTCCAAAGAATCAAGGGCAGTGCGCTGCGGGCGGCCGCGGCGAGAAGAGAAAGGTGACCATGCGACGCTTGCGAGTCTGGCTGATTCTCGGCGGATTGACCGTGGCCCTTGGCGGGGGCGGCTACTACTCCTGCTACCAGAAGAAGCACGCGCCCACCGAGGTGTCGGTGGCCAAGGTCGCGCTCGAGGACGTCGTCGCCAAGGTCACGGCCAACGGCAAGATTCAGGCGGAGAAGAAGGTCGACCTCGCCGCCCTGGTGATGGGCCAGGTCGTCAACCTGGCTGTGCGCGAGGGCGACCCGGTCAAAACCGGGGACTTCCTCCTCCAGATCGACAAGACCCGCGCCACGGCCGAGGAGGCCGGCTCGGCGGCGGCGCTGAGCGGAAGCCAGAGCCAGTTGGACTCGGCCCGGGCCACCCTCGAGCAGGTCCAGGGCGACTTCAAGCGGGCGGACGACAACTACCGCTCCGGCATCATCTCGGTGGCCGACTTCCAGCACGCCCGGGCCGCCCTCGATACGGCGCGGGCGGCCTACCAGACCGCTGTTCACCAAATCGAGCAGAGCCGGGCCGTGCTCAACGCC
>MEKI01000121.1:493-3344 GCA_001766905.1 Acidobacteria bacterium RBG_13_68_16 | reverse complement strand
CTCGCCGATCGACGGCATCATCACCGCCCTCAGGATCAAGGCCGGCGAGGTCACCGTGGTCGGGACGATGAACAACCCCGGCACCCAGCTCATGACCATCTCCGACATGACGACCGTGCAGGCAGTACTCATGGTCGACGAGACCGACACCCCGAGCATCGCCCTCGGCCAGAAGGCCGTCCTGACCCTGGACTCCTATTCCGGCCGCCCTTTCGACGGGGTAGTAACCGAGGTCGGCAGCTCGCCCATCGCCAGGGACGACGTCGAGCTCGCCGGCCTGACCACGACCTCCGACGCGATCAACTTCAAGGTCCGGGTCAAGCTCCTCGACCCGCCGCCTAGCATCCGCCCGGGCTTCTCCGTGACCGCCGACATCATCACCGGGACCCGGTCGAAGGTGCCGGCCATCCCCCTGGCGGCGGTCGTCATCCGCGACTCGCCTAAGCGTGAGAAGGACGCCACCGGTCGGCTCAAGACCGAGCAGGGCGTCTACACCGTGGTCGACGGCAAGGTGGGCTTCGTTCCCGTCAAGACCGGCCTTTCCGGCGAGCTCCAGATCGAGGTCACGGAGGGCCTCAAGCCCGGGACCGAGGTGGTGACCGGCCCGTTCAAGACATTGAGGACCATCAAGGAGGGCGACCGGGTCAAGTCGATGAGCGAGGAACGGCGCAAAGCGCTGGAGGCGGGTGAGGCGGCGGCCTCCTCGTAATTCATGAGTCTTGGCGAGCTGACCCGCATCGCGCTGCGTGCCCTGAGGCGCAACAAGCTGCGCTCGGGTCTCACGCTTTTGGGCGTAATCATCGGCGTGATGACCGTGGTGTCGGTCGTGTCAATCATCGCCGGCCTCAACACGTACGTTGAGACCAAGCTGACAAACCTCAACCCCGATGTCCTGGTCTTCACCAAGTACGGCATCATCCGCAGCCGCGCCGAGTTCGTCCTCGCCAATCGCCGCAAGGCCCTGACCATGCGCGAGACCCGGCTGGTCGCCGACGAGTGCCGGAGCTGTGCCGCGGTCGGGGCGCAGGCCGGGCAGGCCGTCACCGTCCACGCCGGCAACCGCAAGCTGGCCGGCGTCCAGGTCACCGGTTACACCGCCAACGTCGACTCCATGCTCAACCTTGACCTCGCCGAGGGGCGGTTCTTCAACCCGACCGAGGAGCTCCACGCCGCGGCGGTGGCGGTGATCGGCGCCGACGTCAAGGACCAGCTCTTCCCCACGCTCGATCCCATCGGCCGGACCATCCTGTTGCGCGGCTATCCGCTGCGGGTCATCGGCTTGCAGACAAGGCTCGGCCAGTTCCTCGGCCAGCCGCGTGACAGTGTCGTCTTCGTGCCCATCACCTTCCTCCAGAAGGTGCTCACGAGCGATGACGGAGTCGCCATCATGGTCCGCCCGGCCGGCGGCATGGCCGCGGTCGACGCAACCCAAGACGAGGTGCGGACGATCCTGCGGTCGGTGCGCAAGACCGGATTCAAGGACCCCGACCCGTTCGGCATCGTCGGCTCCGAGGCGATCAAGAGCCTGTGGGTCTCGATCAGTCAAGGAGCCTTCGCGGTTATGGTCCTCGTGTCGGGCATCTCGCTGGTGGTCGGCGCCATCGTCATCGCCAACATCATGTTCGTGTCGGTGGTCGAGCGCACCCAGGAGATCGGCCTGAGGAAGGCCCTTGGCGCCCGTTCGCGCGACATCCACCGCCAGTTCCTGCTCGAGTCGGCGATGCTGGCCGGGGTCGGCGGCCTGGTCGGGGTGCTGGCGGGAGCGCTGGTGGCGGTCGCGGTCAACGTCTACTTCCCGGCCGAGGTCAAGCTCCAGTTCATCCTCCTGGGGCTCGCCGTGGCCACCGTCACCGGGGTCCTCGCCGGCCTGGCGCCGGCGGCGGCGGCGGCGAAAAAGGAACCGATCGAGGCGCTGCGCTACGAGTGAGGTGAGGCCATGAGCCCGTTGATCAACCTGTTCCGCCGCAGCTTCGGCGAGAACGCGCGCTTCGCCCTCGCCGCCATCCGCGACCACAAGCTTCGGGCCGCCCTCACCACCCTGGGCATCGTCGTCGGGGTGACCACGGTCATCGCCATGGTGGCCATCATCTCGGGCTTCAACAACAACGTCATCGGCACCCTGCAGGCGTTCGGCGCCAGCCGCATCGAGTTCCAGAAGTACGAGGACCGGTTCGGGGCGGGCGGGCCGACCTTCGACGAGGAGAAGCGCCGGCGCAACCTGACGGTGGCCGACACCGAGGCGATTCGCCTGCTGGTGCCAGAGGCCAGGACCGTGTTGAGCCGGATCAGCTACGACGGCGGCGTGGTCAACGTCAAGCACCTCAACCTCGAGGCCAACCTGCCCTACGTCATGGGGACCGACGAGAACTATCCGGTCGCCATGGCGTACCCGGTGTCGCGCGGCCGGTTCTACACGGCCACCGAGGTCGCGCACTGCGCCCCGGTCATTGTCCTCGGCGCCGACGTCAGAGAAGCCATCTTTCCCGATGAGGACCCGATCGGCAAGGACGTCACGGTCAACGGCGCCCGCTACCGGGTGGTCAGCGTCCTCTACAAGAAGGGCGAGCAGTTCGGCTACTCACCCGACAACAAGGTGCTGCTGCCCTTCGGCACCTTCGAGCGCCAGTTCTCCAACTTCGTTCGCGACAACGGCATCATCATCGGCGTCCTGCCGCGGAGGCCCGAGGACCTGCAGCTCGTGATCGACAAGGCCACCGAGGTGCTGCGCCACCGGCGCAAGGTGCCGTTCAACAAGCCCAACGACTTCGCCATCAACACCCCGGACCAGCTCATCGCCCAGTTCAAGGCGATCACCGGCGGGGTCACCGGGGCGATGGTGTTCATCGCCCTC
>MEKI01000121.1:237-441 GCA_001766905.1 Acidobacteria bacterium RBG_13_68_16 | reverse complement strand
TCACCGAGCGCACTCGCGAGATCGGGGTGAGGAGGGCGGTGGGGGCGTTGCGCCGCGACATCGTCGGCCAGTTCCTGACCGAAGCGGTGACGCTGTCGTCCCTGGGCGGCGTGATCGGCGTCGCTCTCGGGCTCGCCACCGCCGCCACGGTGCGAGCGACGGTGCCTTCGCTGCCGACCGACGTGCCTGTATGGTCGCCGCTGG
>MEKI01000121.1:0-115 GCA_001766905.1 Acidobacteria bacterium RBG_13_68_16 | reverse complement strand
GGCCGCAGGCTCGCGGGCCGGTCGGAGACCACCTTCGCGCTGCCGGTCCCCATGGGCACGAGGTTGCCATCGCCATCGAACACTTCGGCGCTAGCGGCTCCGGCTTCGCAACGAC
>MEKI01000120.1:3785-6559 GCA_001766905.1 Acidobacteria bacterium RBG_13_68_16 | reverse complement strand
GACCTGCGTGTCGGTGATGTCGACCGCGTAGGAGGGGGCGGTGAGGGTGAAAACGCCATCCTTGAGGGTGATGCCGACTTCATTGGCGGGGGCGGAGGGGCGGTTGGTCACAGGGCACCTCCGTTGTTCTGTGTGCGGAGGAACCTTTGCATTTGCCCTTTGACTTGCATGACCCTCTTTTCTGCACGCTGCCTACGTCTCCATGCTTTGTGCTCGGATTCGGAAAAAGGTCTGCACGTACTCCAACGATGGTCCGCCTCCATGTACCATCTACCTGCTACAGCGTACCGACGTTTGAGTTCCTCCCACGGGTTTGCTGCTCGCCGCTCGGCCTTCGACCGATGCTTGGTGTAGTCGTAGCGTCGGCTCGAGCCGAGCTTGGGCCTTGGGATGGGGTTCACCGCCTGTGCGGCGAGGAGGGATGCGGTCAGTCCGGTCAGGTTGCTCATGGGTTGGTTCCTTGGGGCTTCGGTCAGTAGTCGTCTTCGTCGAGTAGGTCGTCTTCGGCGAGCGAGGTTTCGATGTACCAGTTCTCTTGGAGGGCGGTGAAGGCGATGCGCTCCAGGTCATCCCGCACACGCTCCTGTTGCTTCTTGGCGAGCTTGACGAGAGAGGGGCTTGGCTTGGGGGTGGGCTTAGGCTTCTTCACGGCGCTTCCCCCTTCGCTGCCTCGTCCTTCATCGCGTTCACGAGGTCGATCTTCGCTTGGGCGAGGTCCACCGCGTTCGCCATCATCACCTTGACCACCTCGTCCGTGACCGCCTGGCGGGCGTGCAGGGTCATCGCATAGTCGTTCATGTTCCGCGTGATCTCGCCGATCGCCTTCAAGTCTTTGGTCTGCTCCTGGAGGATCTGCGAGACCATCGTGTGCAACTCCGCCAAGAGGTTGAGGTCTTTCTTGTGGGAGAGCAGCGCGATCGTCACGATCGCCGTCTGCGTGCAGAACGCGATCACGAGTAGCGTGAACAAAAATGGGGTGGCAGTCAGCATCACTTCACCCCTCCTTCCGCACTCGCCTTGCAGACCTGCATGATGCGCGCGAAGTCCTCTGCGGTTCCTCGGAAGTCTTCGATCTCCACGCTCCACTCGGAGTCAGACACGATCTTGCGCCTGTTGCGGGGCCGGACCTTTTCTTCCAAGGCTTCCACCCTACGCGCAAGGTGCGAAATGATCGGCAGCGCCACAGCGATGTGTACCACCGTGATGACCCCAAGTACGATTACGGTTGCGTCCGTCATTGGTGGTGCACCGTACCGCGACCCGTTCGGGCTGCCTACTCCCCGAATGGAAAAACCGACCTGCCCTCTCGGGTAGGTCGGTCAGGTCGGTCTGTGTCGGCTTTTTGGCGGTCGGTTACTGGTCGATCACTTCCACCTTCACCGGGGGCTTGTCGAGCTTGATGTCACGGATCCGCTTGCCCGTCTTGCGGATCACGAAGGTGACGCGGAGGCGGTCTCCAGGCTCGTCGAAGCGCAGGACCTCCTCGAAGATCGGGCGGATCACTTCGTCGGCGATGCGGAGGATGTCCCAGAAGGTGATGCGTGGCTTGCTCATGCCCGGAGGCTAACACGTGGTCCGGGGGCTTTGCCTACTTCTTGCTCCGCTTACGCTTGGGCTCGTGCCCTAGCCGGCGTCCTATTTCTTGCTCCACTTGCGCTTGGGCTCGTGTCCAAGCCACCTACGGGCGAAGTTCACCACGTTCACCACCTTGAGCGCCTTCTGCCCCCCCTTCGCCCGCCCCATGGTCAGCGCGTACATGTCGTAGATCCCGCCAGCGTCCGCCGCCACGTGCGCCAGCGGCACGTACACCGCCGCGGCCATCACGCCCTTACGCTGGTGCATCCACTTCTCCTCGTCTCGCTCCGCGATGTCCTGCACTACCGCCCACGTCAGCACCGCCTCCTCCGGCGCCAAGTCCACCACGTCCACCACCGTCGCCTCCAACCCGTCCGTGATGAACGTGACGATCGAGCGCGGCCACAGCGCCTTCACCTTCGCGATGGCTTCCTCCCGCGTGAACGCCTTGACCCCTACGAGCTCACTCTCCGGCGACCCGTCCTCGGTCTGGTCATCCAGTCGCCACAACTTCGCGACGTAGCAGGTCTTCTCCCGCTTCACCGCCGACTCCGGTTCATCATCGCCGCGATGAAGTCCGCCACGACCGGCGCCGCCTTCACCACCATCTCCGAGAGAACTTCGTTTGGGTCGGGCTCAGGGTCCTCCTCGTCGATCGTCGTCGGCGGTGGGTCCTCGGGGAGAGGCTGCGGCGAGGTGAGCAACTCCAAGGTCCCCGTCAACTTGAACACCAACTCCCGCAGCATCTTGACCTCCGCCTCCAGCCGCGTCAGCCGGGAGTGATGTTCCCCCGACGTGCGGAGCACCTGCCCCAGCGACCCGGCGATCACGTCAAGGTTCGGGCCTTCGGAGTGGGGTGCTGTCGGTGCCGCCTGCTCGGGCTCCTCGTCCGCACCGGGGAGCGGCGTCACCAGTTCCCCGGTGAAGCGCGAAACCACCGCTCCCGTCACGGTCGCTTGCGGGAGGGTGGCGAGGTACTCGTTGTTTCGGTCGTTCTCGCGCGCCCACTGCAACTGCTTGTCGATGCTGGCGAGGTCGTTGTCGGCGTTCATCGGTTCTGTCTCCTGTGGGAAGCCTACACGTCTCCGGCCTTCCCCTGCAACCGGGGGGTAGGTGTCGCCCGTCAGACGGTCCCGGACCCAGGGGAGAATGGCCTCGTAGAAGGGGCTCCCCGGCTTGGACTCTTGGGGGCTCAACTG
>MEKI01000120.1:2895-3756 GCA_001766905.1 Acidobacteria bacterium RBG_13_68_16 | reverse complement strand
CGCCAGTGCGTAGTACGGGGTCGTGTAGACCAGGATCGCGCGGTTCATCGGCTGTTCCCTTTGAGCGGCCCAGACCACAACACCGTATCGGGGAGCAAGCTACGCGCTTTGGCATTGAGTGTGTGCCCCGTGGCTTCTTCCGCGCGCATGAATTTCCTACCGCCCTCCTTCGGGTAGTACGGCACGTACGCAAAGGACTTCGTTGCCCTCGTGTCTGCATGACACGAAGCCCCCAAGAAGATCTGGCCTTGGTCCAGCACATACCCGTGCATGTCATCCAGGCACTCCAGCACCTTGTCTTCGCTGCACTCGACGATCAGGTGCCTTGCACCTTGCGCCACGAAAACCGCTTCCGCGGTCGTGTAGAAAATAACAATCTTCGTTGTCATCGCTTGTCTGCCTTTCTCGCCGCTTCCGGCGGTACCTCCACGAGCACCCCACCACGAGGCCCCGGGAGCACGTTCGTCAACTGGTTCACCGCCGCAAGCCCCATCGCTCGCAAGCGGGCCCACTCCGGGTGGATCATCGGGAGCACCGCGAAGTCGGGGGTCCGCTTGGCAGTGTCTTGCAGCCGGTCACGGTTCGACCGCTTCACCGCCATCGACACCATGTCCGTCACCCCAAGCGCCCATGGGTTCGGCATCTTGGCCGCCAAGCACACCGCCCTCGCCGTCTCAATCGCATCGTACGCGTTCGCAGCCCGTACTACCACCGCCCGCGCCTCGTCCATCGGGTCGTGTGCGATGTACCCCAGGCTGTACGGGGCGAAGAAGGCTACCCACGTAAAGCTGCGCGAAGGCATTAGTTCCTCCCGTGGGAAGGCCCGGGCTCGTCATCTTCTTCGCCTTCTCGCTCCTGGTT
>MEKI01000120.1:141-2778 GCA_001766905.1 Acidobacteria bacterium RBG_13_68_16 | reverse complement strand
CACAACCGTGCCAGGCAAAAAACCCTCCGGTCTACGCCACAAGGTCAGCACAACCGTGCCAGGCAAAAAACCCTCCCCCGTGCCTTGGGGGAGGGCTCGCGGTCAGCCCTTCTTCTTGAGGGCCTTCATCGCCTTCGCGATGTTCTCCGGCTTCGTCCGACGCAACACACGGAACGTAGACGCCGCCACCGTGTACTCCTTGCGCTCCTGCATCCGGTACGTCCACCCATCTCCCGTCGGGATCCTGCCGTACTCGGCCTCCCCGATCTCCATCTTGAGAAGGTTCTCGAGCGCCGCCTTCTCATCCTCCGCCTCCTTGATCACCGACACAAGCTCGTCCAACCGCTGCGCCCGACCGATCCATTCGGGGCCCAACTCCGCCACCGCACCAGGCGTGTGACTCGGCCACAGGTCCTCTAGCGCCTTCCGGTCTCCGTAACTCGCGTTCGGCTCCGGCGGACGCTGCGGCAGCACGTTATCCGTCCAGAACTTCTCGTCCGCGTCCTGGATGATCTCCCAAGCCTCCTCCGACGCATCCACCGGGTAGAACACCAGCGGAAACTCCCCGTGCAAGAACAACGCCCCCAAGTACGCACGGGGAAGCCCCGTCAACCCAAGGTAGTGCTGCACCTGAAGCCAGTAGTACGGCGGAATCTCGTCCCACTGCTCGTGCGAGGTCGTCTTCGCCTCCAAGAGTACGTGCATGTCCAACTCCGGGTCGAACGCGATGCCGTCTAGCGACCCAAGCATGAAGGGTTTTTTCCGATCCCGCACGTACGTCTGCCCGTGCGTCACCTTGAGACCCATCTGCTCCTCCATCTGTTGAAGCACGAACGGCTCCAACACGTTGCCGAGCTTCATCCGGTTGGAACTGCGGTCGAAGCGCGAGCTCGCCACCTTGTCCCGGTACACCTGAAGCGGCGACGACCAGGGCGAGACCCCAAGGATACCGGCGGAGTCCGTTCCGCCGATACCCTTGGTGCGGTCCTGCACCTCCAGTACCGTGACACGCGAGGTGTCAAGGACCGGTTCACGCATCGCCGAAGTCATCCTCCTCGTCGACCTCATCAGCGTCCGTCGGCTCCTGCGCCACGTACGTCACCGCACGGATGAAGTCCTCGACCGGCGCCGCAGAGTAGAACGCGTCCGCCGTCTCCTCATCCGGAAACGCAGGACCCGGCTTGCGCCCCATCGTGAAGGTGAGCTTCTGCTCCTTCTTCCCCGCGTTCTCCGCATGGACCTTGCAGTTGTACCCCTTCTCCATGTCGAAGATCGTCACGTCCTCGCCCCACGCACCCATCAGCCCGATGTAGCCACCACCCGCGAGCCGGAAGATCTTGGGCTCGTAGTTCGTGCTCCCGTCGTTGTTGAACGCGTACCCGAGCGCGATCGCAGCGCGCGACGGCTTCATCCCGCGGTTGCAGTACTCGCAGTCCTCGCCCGCCATCTTCTTGGCGCACAGGTGACCACGGCCCTTCTCCCCGGGCGTGTCGCTGTCCAGCCAGTGGCTCCACACCACCGACACCGGCAGCATCCCCGGGATCGGGGGCGGCACCAGGCGGAAGGTCTGGTTGCCGTCGACCCACTTGTAGTACGCCCCGATGCCCTTGAGGGCCTCGGTGATGAGTTCCTGGATCGCGTCCTCGTCTTGCACGAGCGCACGCTGCTGCTCCAAGATCTCGGCGTACGAGAGGATCTCGGCGTTGCCCTTCTTCGCCGGGGCGCTGGGTCCCTTCTTGGCGATGGCGGTGGTGGCGGAGGGGGCGGGCTTCTTCGTCGTGGTCTTCATGGTGTCGTTCTTCTGCTGCTGGATCTGCGCCTTGATCTGGCGCTTGGTCTCGGGGGTGACGGCCTTGGCCTCCTCGGCCTCGGACTCGTCGTCATCGGTTTCCTCGTCGGAGACCTCGGCTTCCTCGGCCTCGGTCTCCTCCTCGGGGGCTGCGGCTTCCTTCTTGGTGGTGGGGTGCCGCGCTCGCAGCGCGGCGAGCGTCTGCTCATTCTTGGAGGGCTTCTTCATCTGGGTCTTCATTCATGCTCCTGGGTTGTTGTCGTGTGCCATCCGTCAGTGGATCGTCGGTTGGTTCTTCGTGTGGGTTGTTGTCTGTTTGGGCTTGAGTGTGGGTGTCGGCTCGGGTTGCTCCCACGTCGGTGCGTCGCCGGGCTTCCAGACGGATTGCTCCGACCAGTTAGGCCCCCATTCAGCTTCAACATCGACCGGGAATCCTACGTCCTCGGTCATCATGCGGCAGATGTCGACGAGCACGCTACTCGCCAAGTGGGTAGGTATCTCAAACAGGAGAGCGTCGTGGATCGAGAGCACCACGCGACCAAGGTAGGGGCGCTCTTGGAAGTAGCGGTCGACCTTGACGAGTGCCTGGAGGCACACGTCGTTGGCGCTCCCCTGCACCACCGTGTTGAAACTCTTGCGCTTGGCGGACCCGACCTGTGAACGGTTCTTCGACCCGAAGTCGAACAGGAGGCGGAAGCGCGCGGGCTCACCGCGAAACACCGTTCGGATGTACCCCTGCTTCGCGGCGATGGCGTGCGTTCGCTCAATGAACTTGCCGGTCGCGTTGAAATACGAGAACACCTTGGTACGGCATTTTTTTGCCGTCTTCTCATCCACGCTCAGGGTCT
>MEKI01000120.1:0-109 GCA_001766905.1 Acidobacteria bacterium RBG_13_68_16 | reverse complement strand
ACCCCGGCGCAAAGCACATGCGGATCGCTTCCGAATCCTCGTCACCCTCCCCCGGCTTGGGGATGTTCTGGAGGTTCGGCTCCGAGCACGAGATACGCCCCGTCCTGGT
>MEKI01000119.1:7383-7771 GCA_001766905.1 Acidobacteria bacterium RBG_13_68_16 | reverse complement strand
TCTCAAGCGAAGGGGACCTCGTTACGTACGCCCAGTGGCTGGTCAAAGACGTCTACCTCAAGCTGCCGAAGGCGGAGCGCGAGGCGTTCCCCGCCCTGCGACTCGGCGACCGTACGGTCCGCCTGCGACTGCAACTCGCCGGTTACGAGCCTGTGCAGCTACAGACCACCGAGGGCGCAACACTGGCTGTGCGGGTGCCGGGAGGTCCTCGGGTGCTGTTGCTCCGTCCCTTCGTGCTCGACGAGACGACCGGACGAGTGGCGGTCGAGCTGTCGATTACGGACCAGCCCTACTGGCAGAGAGCGGAGAAGCGCCCCCTTGGGTTCGTTGTCGCCTCCACCGCCCAACCGGCGGCGCTCGCCGACCCTGCCGGGACGATCCAGGTCGA
>MEKI01000119.1:6999-7356 GCA_001766905.1 Acidobacteria bacterium RBG_13_68_16 | reverse complement strand
CGGTGCGCCGCACTGAGACGCACGCCTGCGCAGGCGACCGTCTGTCGCCCTCCCACTCTTCTGAGTCTTGAGGAGGCCTGGAAACTGCGCTACGGCACCGAGGGCGCGGTGCCCGTCGCGGGCTGCGCCTTCTCCTTCACGAGCGCGGCGATGATCAGCGAGAGGATGAGGCCGATCAGAACGCCGAAGATCACCCCCAGGATCGCCTGCACGCCCGGTTGCAGCATCTTGCGGGTGATGGCCTCGGCACCTTCCATCTGCGCCTGCGTCAAGCCCTTGGCGGCCCACTTCTCCCGGGTCAAGGCGATCGTGTAGTCGGCGAAGCCCGTGTTGATGAACGTGAAGTGGATGAAGCTG
>MEKI01000119.1:308-6925 GCA_001766905.1 Acidobacteria bacterium RBG_13_68_16 | reverse complement strand
ATCGTCGGCTCCTTACCTTGCCTACCGAAGAACGCTGGACAGCGATCTCTCTCCCCGAAAGCGTATCACCGCTGGAAGTGTCATGCGGTTCGTACGAGGGTGGCCGATGCGAGGTTTCGCGGACGGTGCTGTCCTGGTTCCCCGAATGGCCGCAGCCTCAAGCCTCGGGGCGGCTTCGGGTTACTCCTCGTCGTCCTCGAGCGGGGGCAAGGCGTAGAGCAGCAGCTCACCACCGAAGGGAATGAGCACGAGCCGGTCGTGCGCGAGCAGCACCTGGTCATCCGGCCATGCCTTGCCCTTGACGTCGAAGGCGCGGAACCCCCAGGGCACGTCCACCTCGCCCGGGGCGAGCCATTCCGGGATCACGAGCTGCGGCTTCTCGTCATCCTCTCCCACCTTGCGGAACCGGATCTCGGCCGCCGGCCTCCTCTCGAGCAGAGTGGCCTCCTCGGCCTCGGCCGCAGCCGCTTCCACCTGCTCCGAGACGATGTCCTGCAGCGCGTCGCGGGCGGCCTCCAGGTACTGCTTCGGGCCCGAGATCTCGGCGTAGACGCCAAGCCTGTACTTCTTCGCCTCCAGGGACTCCACCGAGGCCAGCCAAACCTCCACTGCCTGTCCGGAATTCTCCTCGGGCTCCAGGGTGATCGTCTGGCCGTACAGCCGGTCGCGCGTCGTGAGGGCAGCCAGGAGCTGGTCCGCGGTGGCGGCAGGAAGCTCGAGCTCCCACTCGTGTTCAAGCTTTGCGGTCATGAGTGTCCTCCTCCCCGCCTCGCGGGCTGCGGCGGCTGGAGCCTACACCAACTGATTACAGGCGGAAAGTGCAACCTCCGACGTCGCGAAAAAAAGGGGTATGATATTGAGATAGAGTGCGGAGCAAGGAGGTGGAGTATGAGGCTCAGAATCACCGCGGTCGCTCTCGCGGGCCTACTCCTAGGCGGCATCGCCAGCGCCCAGGACCAGTCCGACACCCACCTGATCGCGGTCGTGATGCACGGGCCCGGGGTAGCGCCGGCGTTCTGGCAGAGCGACGTGTTCGTCCACAACCCGATGGATTCCGCGATCACGGTCGGCTTCGCCTTCTTCCCCCAGGGCCAGGCGAACTCGAAACCCACCAGCTACCCCGATGAGGCCACGCGGACCATACAACCCCACGGGAGCGTTCTCGTTCAGGACATCGTGCTGAGCATGTTCCACCAGGGCGACATGAAGGGCGCCCTGCTCGTAGACGCCAGCAAGAGCGCCTTCCCGGACAACCCACCGGAGGAATGGATCGTCGTCGGCTGCCGCAACTACAACACCGGCAGCGACCCTCGCGGCACCTTCGGTCACGGGCTCTCGAACGTAATGATGCACCTCAACGCCTCCGCTACGCCGTCGTACGCAACTGGCGCCCGCCCCGACGATCGCTTCCGCTGCAACATGGGGATCGGGAACGGCTCCCCGCTGGAGATCACCGTGCACTACCGCGTCTTGGCCGCGAACGGGACGGTCGTCGGCGAAGGCACAAAGACGATCCCAGCCTCGTCCATCGGGCAGTGGACGTTTGCGAGCCTGGGTATCGGGCCCCAGACGGGGCCTCTGGCCGCTGAGTTCTGGCTCGACCCGGCGAGCGTGACCGCCGACCCGTGCGCAAACCCCGAAATCACCAACAACTTCTTCGCGTACCTGTCCCCTGTCGACGGCGCGCGGTCCGGCGAGGGCACGGGGGACGGCGAGATCATCCCGGCGGTGCCGACGGAGTTCCCGCCGGTGATGTTCAAGTGCCCGTGACGCGGGACGAGCGGCGAACCCACAGCTAGCGGTTGGCTGCGCGAGAGGCGGCCAGGCGCTGTGCGTCCGCCCGTGCCTGCCATTCCTGAAGCGAACGCGGCTCGACCCCACTGCCGCGCAGCGCGGCGATCGCCTCCGCCGCCGCAAACGCGCCCGCCACCGTTGCCACGTAGGGGATCCGGTGCTCCAGCGCCCCGCGTCGGATCGCGATGCCGTCCCGGTGTGCGCGCGAGCCACTCGCGGTGTTGATCACCATCTGGATTTCACCGTTCACCATCAGGTCGACGACGTGCGGCCGGCCCTCCGAGACCTTGCGGACAATGTCCGTTTTGATCCCGTCGCGTGCGAGCGCCGCCGCGGTTCCTTGCGTGGCAAGCAGATTGAGACCTAGCTCCTGCAGGCGCGCCGCGAGCGGCGTGGCGCGCGGCTTGTCGGCGTCGGCGACAGAGAGGAAGACGGTTCCCGCAGGTGGGAGCGCCAGGCCCGCACCCTGTGCGGCCTTCGCGTACGCCTCGCCGAAGCTTCCCGCCATTCCCATGACCTCGCCGGTGGATCGCATCTCGGGGCCCGGCAGAGGGTCGACCCCCGGGAATCGGTCGAACGGGAACACTGGCATCTTCACCGCCACGCCGAGGGGGACGCCGTCGACTACCCCGAGGTCGCTCAGGCGAGCACCGCAGCACACCTGTGCGGCCATGCCGGCCCACGGCACGCCGGTCGCCTTGGAAACGAACGGCACGGTTCGCGAGGCGCGAGGGTTGGCCTCCAGGACGTAGACGAGGCCGTCGCGCACCGCGAGCTGGAGGTTCAGCAGGCCAACGACGCCCAGCTCGCGGGCAAGCAAGCGCGTGATGCGCCGGACCTCGGCGCCGACCTCGAGGGCCAGCGAGACGCTCGGGAAGACACACGAGGAGTCCCCGGAGTGGATCCCCGCCTCCTCGATGTGCTCGAGAACGCCGCAGATCACCACCTCGCTCCCGTCGGAGAGAGCGTCCACGTCGACCTCGACGGCGCGCTCCAGGAAGCGGTCGATGAGCACGGGGTGCTCTGGTGCGGCAAGCACCTCACGCTCCCAGTACTCCGCAAGCTCACCCTCCCGGTACACGACCTCCATCCCCCGTCCGCCCAGCACGTACGAGGGCCGCACCAGCACCGGGTAGCCCAGGCGCGCAGCGGCGTTCCTCGCCTCACCGAGCGCGACCACGGCCTCGCAGGCGGGCTGGCGCAGCCCGAGGCGCTTGAGCACCGCGGAGAAGCGCTCCCGGTCCTCAGCGAGGTCGATCGCGTCGGGCGGGGTCCCGAGGATCCGCACGCCCGCGGCCGCCAACCCCTTCGCGAGCTTGAGAGGGGTCTGCCCGCCGAACTGGGCCACTGCGCCCTCCGCCTGCTCGCGGGTGATCACGTCGAGCGCCTCTTCGAGGGTGAGAGGCTCGAAGTACAGTCGGTCCGCGGCGTCCCAGTCGGTGGACACCGTCTCGGGGTTGCAGTTGAGCATGACCGCCTCGCGCCCCTGGGCGCGTAACCCGGCGATCGCCTGCACGCAGCAGGCGTCGAACTCGATCCCCTGCCCGATTCGCACCGGTCCCGAGCCGAGGATCACCACCGCGGGGCGCTTCCGGTCCGGCACCTCGTCGAGGGTGCCGAAGCTGCCGTAGAGGTAGGGCGTTGAGGCCGCGAACTCGCCCGCGCAGGTGTCCACCTTGCGATAGCGGCGCACCGCTCCGGCGCTGCGCCGCCTCTCGCGCACCTGCCCCTCGGGTTGGCCCACGAGGCGTGCGAGGTCCGCGTCGGAGAAACCGAGACGCTTGGCCGCCGCAAGGGCGCCGGCGTCGCTTAAGCCACGGTCTGCGATCGCCGCCTCGGCCGCCACGAGGCCCGCCACCCGCCGCACGAACCATGGATCCCACCGCGAAAGGCCGCTCACCCGGTCAACGTCCCAGCCGCGCCGCAGCGCCTCCGCCACCACCCACAGTCGCTCCGGGTTAGGGATTCGCAGCCGGGAAGCCAGACCTTCCTCGTCAAGGCGTCCGACCGACGGCGGGGCGGCGAGGCCCGCACGGCCGAGCTCGAGCGACCGTACGGCCTTGAGCAGCGCCTCCTCGAAG
Organism: Acidobacteria bacterium RBG_13_68_16; assembly: GCA_001766905.1. Taxonomy (GTDB): domain Bacteria; phylum Acidobacteriota; class Thermoanaerobaculia; order Thermoanaerobaculales; family Thermoanaerobaculaceae; genus RBG-13-68-16. Next base: position 3,050 of record MEKI01000119.1, on the reverse strand, counting down.
CAGGTCCCGATCGCCATCGCCTCGCCTACCGATTTCATCGCGGTCCCGAGTGTGTCGTCCGCACCGGGGAACTTCTCGAAGGCAAAGCGCGGCACCTTGACCACGACGTAGTCGAGCGCAGGCTCGAACGAGGCGGGGGTCGACCCCGTGATCGCGTTGGTGATCTCATCCAGGCGGTAACCGAGGGCGAGCTTGGCGGCGATGCGAGCGATAGGAAAACCCGTGGCCTTGGAGGCGAGCGCCGAGGAGCGTGACACGCGCGGATTCATCTCGATGATCGCCCACTCACCGGTCTCCGGCCGGACAGCGAACTGCACGTTGGCGCCGCCGGTCTCCACGCCCACCGTCTTCAGGCACGTCGCCGCGGCATCGCGGAGGACCTGGTACTCCTTGTCGGTGAGGGTGAGCGCCGGGGCCACCGTGATCGAGTCGCCGGTGTGCACGCCCATCGCGTCCACGTTTTCGATCGAGCACACGACCACCACGGTGTCGGCAACGTCGCGCATAACCTCGAGCTCGAACTCCTTCCAGCCCTCCACCGAGCGCTCGACCAGCACCTCCCCCACCGGGCTGGCCGCCAGCGCAGCCTTGATCGCCCGCCCGTACTCCTCGCGGTTGTAGACCATCGCGGTGCCGGTGCCGCCGAGCGTAAACGAGGGCCGCAGGATGGCGGGAAAACCAACGACGTCCGCGGCCGCCTCGGCGCGGGCCAGCGAGGTCACCGTGAGGGAGGGCAGCACTGGGAGGCCGGTCCGGCGCATCGCCTCGCGGAAACGCTCGCGGTCCTCGGCGGTCCGGATCGCGTCCACGCCGGCCCCGAGAAGCCGGACCGAGAGGCGCTCCAGCACTCCGGAGTTCGCAAGCTCCACCGCCACGTTGAGGGCGGTCTGCCCGCCCAGCGTGGGCAGGAGCGCGTCGCACCGCTCCTTTTCGAGTATCGCGGCGACGACCGTCGCCGTGATCGGCTCGATGTACGTCGCGTCGGCCCGCTCGGGGTCGGTCATGATCGTCGCCGGGTTGGAGTTCACCAGGACGACCCGCAGCCCCTCTTCGCGCAGCGCTTGGACCCCCTGCACCCCCGAGTAGTCGAACTCGCAGGCCTGGCCGATGCGGATCGGGCCCGCGCCGAGGACGCACACGCTGCGGAGGTCGTCCCGCCTCGGCACTACGTATTCCCCTTCCGGCAGCGCCACACGAAGCGCGCGAACACCCCGAGGGCGTCGTGAGGGCCGGGGCCCGCTTCAGGGTGGAACTGGATTCCCTCGGCCCGCAGATCCTCCGCCACGATTCCTTCCACCGAGCCGTCGGTGAGGTTGGTCATGGACACCCGAATACCGGGCGGAAGCGAGGCCGGGTCAACCGCGTAGTTGTGGTTCTGGGAGGTGATCCACACGGCGCCGGTTTTCTCGTCGCGCACCGGGTGGTTGGCGCCGTGGTGGCCGAAACGCAGCTTGTAGGTCCTGCCGCCGAGCGCCAGGGCCAGCAGCTGGTGCCCGAGGCAGATGCCGAGCAACGGCACCCTGCCCAGCAGATGCCGGATCGTCTCCGGGACCGCCGCCACGGCGGCCGGGTCGCCCGGTCCGTTGGACACCACAACGCCTGCCGGCTGCAGCGCGAGGATCCGGGCCGCGTCGCTGTCCGGCGGGACTGCCGTGACCTGGGAACCTGTCCCAACCAGCTGCCGCAGGATCGAACGCTTCGCACCGCAGTCGACGACGACGAGACGGGGCCCGGGGTCAGGGGTCCGGGATCCTGGAAACGGCGCTTGCGGGTGCGCAGCGGCTCCAGGCGGCTGCCAAGGTGCAGCCGTCCACTTCTCGGTCCCGGTGCGCGCCACCTCGCGGGTGAGATCGCAGCCGTCGGTGCCGTGGGCCCGCGCAAGCAGCCCGGCGACCTCGGCCCGTGTGGGCTCGCCGCCGGTCACCAACACGCCTGGCAGCGCGCCCCGCTCGCGCAGGTGAAGGACGAGCGCGCGGGTGTCGAACCCCCACCCGACCGGCACGCTGAGAGCTTCCAACCGCTCCAGGAGTCCTCCCGTCGCGCGCCAGTTCGAGGGCAGCAGCGAGAGATCGGGAACGATCAGCCCCTCGGCCCACACCCGGGCCGACTCGTCATCGTCGTCGTTGACGCCGACGTTTCCGACATGAGGGGTGGTCAGGACGAGAATCTGGCCTCGGTAGGACGGGTCCGTGAGCATCTCCTGGTAGCCGAACATCGAGGTGTTGAAGACCACCTCACCGGAGGCGACCGCCTCCCCTCCCGCCGCGTAGCCCGCGAAAAGCGAACCGTCCGACAGCGCCAGCGTAGCCCTCGCACACCCTGCCAGCAGGGGCGGCACCAATGACTTGTCCACTAGGGCTGCAGGCTATCAAAACAGCGCCGCGGGGGCAACAGGCCCGCCCGGGCGCGCGGCTCGGGGGTTATGGCCGCAGCTGGCCGACGTACACCGCCGTGTCGTAGTCGAAGGTGACCGTGCCGTTGATGCTGTGCGCGTTGAAGATCGCCCGCAGCTCGGCGAGCATCGGCGGGTGATTCGGGTGGCCCGGCTCCGGCGCGTACGAGGAGGACATCAGCCGCCCCTCGAGACCCCGATAGTCGAAGACCTGCCGGTTCCCGAGAGCGTGAAGTCTGAACCGACCTGGCGTGAAGAAATCCGCGATCATCTCGTCGGTGAGGTTCCCGAGGTCCACCTTCTCGTAGTCCGGGGACCAGCACCTCAGCAGCCGATCGTAGGCCCGCGCG
>MEKI01000119.1:0-178 GCA_001766905.1 Acidobacteria bacterium RBG_13_68_16 | reverse complement strand
GGTCCACGCTTGCACCGGGCAGGGTTGTCGCCTCCGCTCGGCCATCCACGCTGGCAAAGTGCGGGTAACGCGAGAGCAGGCGCTGCCCGGCCTCGCGCATGTCGGCGTTTGGCTCAACACCGAAGACGCGGTTGCCGTTTGCGAGGAAGAGCTCAGAGAGGATGCCGGTCCCGGACCC
>MEKI01000118.1:4688-4796 GCA_001766905.1 Acidobacteria bacterium RBG_13_68_16 | reverse complement strand
GGACGAGGGGGTTGCCGCCGATGGCGGAGAGGTCGCCGTCGCCGGAGTAGACCACGACCTTGAGGTCGGGCCTCGCGAGCTTGAGGCCGGTCGCGAACGGGATGGCGC
>MEKI01000118.1:3857-4460 GCA_001766905.1 Acidobacteria bacterium RBG_13_68_16 | reverse complement strand
GACGGCCTCCAGGATCGCTTCGGCGATGACCTCGGGGTTGTGGACGGTGCCGCCGGCGTGGAGCACGGGGATGGTGCGGCAGCGGCCTGCGGCGAGCCGCTCCACCTCGAGCGACATCTGCCCCATGTTGAGCTCGGGGACGACGAAGGCCTTCACCTTCTTCGAGAGCTCGACGATCTGCTTCTCCGGGAAGGGCCAGGCGGTGATGAGCCGGAACGAGCCCACCTTGGCCCCCTTCTCGCGCGCGAGCTGCATCCCCTTCTCGGCGATGCGGGAGGTGATGCCGAAGCTGACCACGACCGCCTCGGCGCCCGAGAGGTTCTTCTCCTCGAAGGTGATGATCTTGTCGGCGTTCTCCACGATCTTGGCGAACTGCCGCTTCACCATCTTGTCCTGCGCCACCACGTTCATCGCGGGGTAGCCGCGCTCGTCGTGGGTGAGGCCGGTGACGTGGACGCGGTAACCGTCGCCCGCCTTGACCATCTCCGGGACGAGCGAGCCCTCGGCGGGCTCGAACAGCTTGAACTGACCAGGCTTCTTCGAGGTGTACCGGCGCGGCGTCACCTGGATCTGGTCGGCCGGCGGAATGACCACCTTCTCGGT
>MEKI01000118.1:2296-3843 GCA_001766905.1 Acidobacteria bacterium RBG_13_68_16 | reverse complement strand
CCTCGTCCAGCATGACGATGACAGGGACCCGGTACTCCTCCGCCAGGTTGAAGGCGCGGAGCGTGAGGTCGAAGCACTCCTGGGGCGAGTTCGGGCAGAGCGCGATGAGCCTGTAGTCACCGTGCGACCCAAAGCGGGCCTGCATCATGTCGCCCTGCGCCGGCTGGGTGGGCAGACCCGTCGAGGGGCCGCCGCGCTGGACGTTGATGTAAACCACCGGGCATTCGGTGATCGCCGCGAGGCCGATGTGCTCCATCATCAGCGAGAATCCAGGGCCGGACGTGACGGTCACGGCCTTGGCGCCGCCCCAGACCGCCCCGAGCACGGCGATCGATGCCGCGAGCTCGTCTTCGAACTGCTGGAATCGGCCACCAACCCTCGGGAATCTAGCCGCGAGCCGCTCGACCACCTCGGTCGAAGGGGGGATGGGATAGCCGGCCGAGAAACGGCAACCGGCGGCGATGGCACCCTCGCTGCACGAGTGGTCACCGTCGAGATAGTGGCTTCCGGTGAGGACTCCGATCGGATCTGCGTTCATGGGCTCAGGCTCCTAGGCAGCTTGCTCGAGCTTCTCGCGGTAGCCGAAGATGGCGAAGTCGGGGCAGAAGAGCCCGCACATGTCACAGCCGTTGCACAGCTCCGGCTTAGCGAGATAGGGCGGGTGGTAGCCCTTGGCGTTGAAGCCCTTCTCGAGCTCCAGCGCCTTGGTCGGACAGAACTCGACACAGAAGGCGCAGCCCTTGCAACTGGCGTGGTTGATCACCACGATCCCACGGAACTTCTTGTCCTTCTTCACAGCAGTAGCAGTCGTCATCCTCGCTCCTCTGGGAGCCCTGGACACGGAAAGCCGCGCCCGCTTTGGGTGGTGAGAGCAGATTGACTATCAGACTGCGACGAAAAGCGCATAGACGGCGATCAAGCAATCATTTTTTGTCGCTACAGCACGGAGATGCAGTCTGCTTATAGGCTGGTGTGACACCAGACGATAAAAGCCGCGGCCGCGCAACTCGCGCAGCCGCGGTTTTTTGTATCGGCGGATGGAAGCGGGGAAATCCTTACTGCACGCTACGAGACCGTCCAGGTGTCCCCGGTCGAGAGGAACTTCTCGACCGAGACGTCGCCGTGCTTCGCCTGCGCGGCCCTGATCTGCCGCCAGTTGAGCTCGTCACACGTCGGCAGCTTCACGTCGCGAAAGATCCCGATCGGCGTGGGGAAGCCGGGCCGGGTGGACAGGTTCGCCAGCATGAACGCGACGGTGGGATCCTCGCGGCGCGAGTCGTGAACGAGGATGTCCTTCTCGGTGACGCCCGCATCACCTACGGTGACTACCTCGAGCTCCGCCGTCCGCGCGTTGAACCGGATGCCCTTCTTGTTGTCCTTCCCGAAGAGGAGCGGCTTGCCCTCCTCCATGCGGAGCTGCGCCTCGATCTTGACTGCCTTCTCGGTGAGGAAGGTGTAGGCGCCGTCGTTGAACACCGGGCAGTTCTGGTAGATCTCGACGAACGTCGATCCCCGGTGCTCCGCCGCGCCCTTGAGGACCGTCCCCA
>MEKI01000118.1:1298-2271 GCA_001766905.1 Acidobacteria bacterium RBG_13_68_16 | reverse complement strand
GTGGATGAATTGGTTGCCGCCGATGGCGAGCGCGTCGCCGTCCCCGGTCACCACCCATACTTGAAGCTCGGGTCGGCTGATCTTGAGACCCGAGGCGAAGCTCGGCGCGCGCCCGTGCAGCGTGTGCATCCCGTAGTTGTTCATGTAGTACGGAAAGCGCGAGGAGCAGCCGATCCCCGAGATGAAGACGATGTTCTCCCGGGCCACCCCTACACCGGGGAGCAGCTTCTGCACCTGGTTGATGATCGAGAAGTCGCCGCAGCCGGGGCACCAGCGTGGGTCGATGCCCGACTCGAAGTCCTTCTTCGTGTAGACCGGCAGCGCCGCGGCGACTTTTCCACCGGTACCGTTGGTCGTGCTCATGGGTTCCTCTCGGCTGCGGACGTTGGGGAAGCGCGCGGGGGTCAGCCGAGGAGCTCGTTCACCTTCGCGACGAGCTCGGAGATCTTGAGCGCCTTGCCGTTGATTCGGTTGTGCTGGAGCGGGTCGACGCCGGGGAACATCGCCCGGACGTAGAGGGCGAGCTGCCCGTTGTTCACTTCGGGGACGAGGACCTTCTTGTAACTCCGGAGCACCTCGCCCGTGTTCGCGGGCAGCGGATTCAGCCAGCGGAGGTGCGCGTGGGCGACGCTCTTCCCCTGGGCCTGGAGGGCCTCGGCGGAGGCCCTCACCGACCCGAAGGTGCCACCCCAGGAGAGGAGCAACACCTCGCCCTTGGCTGGACCGAGCACCTCGATGTCCGGGACGTCCTCGACCACGTTGGCGACCTTCTGCGCCCGGGTCTTGACCATCTTCTCGTGGTTCATGCCGTCGTAGGAGACCATGCCCGAGAGGGAGTCCTTCTCGAGGCCACCCACCCGGTGCTCGAGCCCTGCCGTGCCCGGAACCGCCCAGGGACGGATGAGCTTCGCGTCGCGCAGGTACGGCATGAACTTGCCGCCCTCGTAGTTGGGCGTCGTCTGGTACTTGATCG
>MEKI01000118.1:1013-1275 GCA_001766905.1 Acidobacteria bacterium RBG_13_68_16 | reverse complement strand
TCCGGGATCCGGAAGGGCTCGGAGCCGAAGCCGAGGTATCCATCGGTGAGGAGGAGCACCGGCGTCATCCACTTGGTCGCGATCCGCACCGCCTCGATGGTCGAGTAGAAACAGTCGGTCGGACTCATCGCCGCGAGGACCGGCATCGGGGCCTCGCCGTGGCGCCCGAAGAGCGCCATGAGGAGGTCCGCCTGCTCGGTCTTGGTCGGCATGCCCGTCGAGGGGCCGCCGCGCTGGACGTTCACGACCACCAGCGGCAACT
>MEKI01000118.1:0-927 GCA_001766905.1 Acidobacteria bacterium RBG_13_68_16 | reverse complement strand
GCGGCGCCGATGGCGGAGCCGATGCCGGCGATCTCGTCCTCGGCCTGGTACGTCACCACGTTCATCTCCTTGAAGTGGGACATCTCCTGGAGGATCTCGGTGGCGGGCGTGATGGGATAGCTGCCGAGGAAGACCTGGCGGCCAGAGAGCTTCGCCGCCGCGGCGAAGCCCAGCGCCACCGCCTGGTTACCGGTGACGTTCCGGTACGTCCCAGGCTTCAGCTTGGCGGCCGGGACGTTGTAGGTGTTCACGAACAGCTCGGAGGTCTCGGCGAACGCGTGGCCGGCCTGGAACACCTTGATGTTTGGCTCGGCGAACTGCGGCTTCTTCGTGAACTTGGCGCGAATCGACTCGATCTGCTGCTCGGTCGGCCGGCCGTACAGGAAGTACAGCATGCCGAGCGCGAAGTAGTTGTTGCAGCGCGCGATGTCCTTGGAGGAGAGACCAGAACCCGCCAGCGCGTGCTGGGCGAGCTTGTTCATGTCGACCGCGACGACCCGGTAGCTCTTCTTCAGGGCGTCGTCCTCGAGCGGGTTCGTCTTGTAGAGCGCCTTCGCGAGGTTCGCCTCGTTGAAGGCGCCTGAGTTCACGATGAGCATACCGCCCAGGCGCAGGTCCTGGAGGTTCGTCTTGAGCGCCGCCGGATTCATCGCGACGAGGACGTCTGGCGCGTCTCCCGGCGTGTGGACGGTCTTTCCGCCGAAGTGGACCTGGTAGCCGGAGACGCCGGCGAGCGAGCCAGCCGGCGCGCGGATCTCGGCGGGGAAGTCCGGGAACGTGGAGAGGTCGTTGCCCGCGAGGGCCGATGCCTTGGTGAACTCCGACCCGGTCAGCTGCATGCCGTCGCCCGAGTCGCCCACGAATCGGATGGTGACCGCGTCGACCTGCTCGACCTGGCGCTTGCGCGCCGGAACGGTTTCCTGGGTG
>MEKI01000117.1:16091-16293 GCA_001766905.1 Acidobacteria bacterium RBG_13_68_16 | reverse complement strand
TGAACATCTGGGAGCCAAGCGGTCACAGCTGATCGCAGGGTTCTCCGACGAGCAGCTGCGTGAGCGTGTCGAAGACCAACGATTCGGCGGAGAAGTGACCGTTTGGTGGATCCTCGTCCGCGGCAACATCGACCACGAGATCCACCATCGTGGCCAGATCTCGGCGTACTTACGAATGGCGCGAATCAGTGCGCCATGAAGA
>MEKI01000117.1:14431-16019 GCA_001766905.1 Acidobacteria bacterium RBG_13_68_16 | reverse complement strand
TCTGGCTACTCCGCGCATACCTTTCCGGCGACGCCCCGCTCGAACCGCCTACACAGGCCTATACTCCGTTCGAGGACAATCGTGCAACCCATGGTGCCCACGGGACCGCGTGACGCCCGGCGCGTGGATTCCGGCCCGAACCGGTGGCGCCGCCCCTAAACCGCGGCATCGGACTTCGCAGGAGCGGTGCAGTGACCGGACACGGGCTCGAAAGGAGGCAGTGGTCATGAAAAAGTCAGCTTTGGCTTTCGTCGCTGTGATCTGCTTGGGGTTCGGCCTCGGATGCCAGAGCAAGCCGCAACCTGCCGGGTTGTCAGAGGCCAATCGCACCGCGATTCGTCAGGCCGTCCAGGCATTCGTAAACAACGCAAAGGCGCAGCCAAGGAACGACAAGGCATCGGCGGCCTTCTACGAGGAGGACGCGATCATGATGCCGCCCAACCACCCCGACGTTCGGGGTAGGGCGGCGATCGAGGCTTTCCTCGCGAGCTTCCCGCCGTTTTCCGACTACCGACTCGAGTCACTGGAGATCGAGGGCCAAGGAGACTTGGCCTACGAGCGCGGCACCAACTCGATGACCTTGACGGCTCCCGGCGGCAGGCCTGGCGAGTGGCGCAGCAAGTACCTCGTCATCTATCGCAGGCAGGCCGACGGATCGTGGAAGGTCTCCCGCGAGATCTTCACTCCCGACGCTCCCCCGCAGGCTGCGCCAAACCCGCCCGCTCCGTCGAAGTGAGGGCCAGGGTGCGACCGATTACGTCTGTAAACACTGGACGCCGCAAGGAGCTGCACGTCGCTGCCCTTGAAAGGTCCGCCGACAAACGCTGCGCCTTCCGCGGTGTTTGCCGGTTTCCTTTGGGCAGCCGAATAGGCGTTATGTGACCAGGAGTCCCTAATATGGACGCCATCCTCAGCACGCTAATCGGTGCCGTGCTTGCGATCCTAACGACCATCGCGGTGGAATGGTTTCGCAGACCGGCACTGCGCTTCCAGATCGCGCAGCCGCACGACAATGACTATGGCAATCGACAAAGCTCGCCAGCGCGAAAGGCTCGTTTCCTGTATTTGTCCGTCCTAAACTCTCCGCTCCCACGGTTCCTGAGATGGATGTCCCGCAATCCCGCCATCGACACATGGGGCATGATTTCATTCCACCACCAAGATGACGGCCAAGATGTCTTCGGGCGCCCAATGCCCGTACGGTGGAGCGGCAGTACGGAGCCGCCAATAGCAGCACAGACAGGTGTCGTCATGGATTCCGATTGGCTGAGGTCGCTCTACAGGCGAGACATCCAACCTGGCGAAAGCGAGACCATCGACGTTTCAGGTCGTTTCGATGATGATCAATCATGCTATGGCTGGAGCAACGAGAACTACTTCAGCAAACCTCTGTGGAGAAACCCGCGATGGGAACTTGGTGTGGGTCGATACATCATCCGCGTGGAGATGCGAACGTCAGGGCAAAAGTTCGTGACGTACTTTCGGCTCTGCAACGAAGGCACGAGAGACAGCTTTCGGCTTGAACTGGCCCAATCTAGTGACGAGAAAAGGCTCCAAATGAGGATGAGATAACAGCCCGACAGCCGCG
>MEKI01000117.1:10625-14130 GCA_001766905.1 Acidobacteria bacterium RBG_13_68_16 | reverse complement strand
ACCCCTCAAGCGAGCCGGGATTTACTCCCGGCGAGCGGTGGGGGCTCGGGGGGTCGAGAGCGCCGGTCGTGTGGTGAAGCGAGGGTGGATTCACTCCGCCCGAGCGCTGGGGGATCGGGGGGCACTTCTGCGGCGGTGGCGCGGGCGGGATGCCGCAGAGCCCCCCGCAACGAATAGAGCGGCGCGGGACCCCCCGGATTCATGGTTTCATGTGGGTGCGGAAAAGATCCTTGAGTCCCAGGAGCACCTGGACGAAGCTGTGGTCCTTGAGGAACTCCTGCAGGTCGTTGCGGGAGGATCCGGCCCCCATCCTCCCCTTGGCCGCGTCGAACAGCCCAAAGAAATCGGAGATCGGCTTGAGCCCCAGCTTGCCGAACAGGTCGTGGTACCACTGCGACTCGCGAACCTGCTCCCACGTCCTGGCCTGCAACGACGCCACCGAGCCGTTCCACAGGCCGTCGGCCAGCGCCGTGACCTCCTGGTAGAGGGCCGTCAGGATCACCCTGTTGTCGTTGCGCTTGAGGGCGCTTTCCAGCTCCTGCGGGCCGACCGGCTCTGCGGCGACGGGCACTGCCGCCGGCTCGGGCTCCGGCTTCGAAGGGGACGCCGGCTTCTGAGGGGCGGCCTTCGGTTGGGGGTCCGGGGAGCCACCCCTGGGCGCCGGCGCCGCCGGCGAGGGGGACGGAGGCACGACCTTTGGAGGTGGCGTCGGCGCAGCCGCAGTCCTCCCGGGTCTTGGGGGCGGAGCAGCTGGTACCTCCTCGATGGCGGGAAGCGGGGCGCTAGCCGACTTCTTGAGGCGGTCCTCGAAGGTGACGAGGAAGCCCAGCTCGCTCTCCGAAATCGGTCTCGCGTACGCGATGCGACTGAGGATGGTATCGAGCTCGAGGAAGCGGATTCGTAGCACGCTGGGGTCGGGGGCCAGCGGGAGGAAGCGCTGCAGGAGCTGCGGGTTTGCCGCCATGACCTCGTAGAGGTCCACGAAGCCCGCGAAGTCGAGGATGTCCACGGCATCGCTGAGATTCCAGTTGATGCTGGCCTCTCTTGCCTGCCGCTGCGTCAGATACTCCCGGATCTCGGTGGGGATTCCGGTCGCCTCCCACTCATTGCCGTGGATGGTGCGCAGCGACTCTCGCATGATCTTGCGGAGGCGCAGCAGAATTTCGCTGGACATCTGGCACGCGTCGAGGTTGGTGTCGAGTTTGGTCATGGCCGTCCGTCAGTTCCACGACATCGTGTTGCGCAGGTGAGCCCAGCGACGCAGGAAGCGCTCGCGGTGCTCGAGCTCTCGCACCGCCAGTAAGAGCAGCTTGCCACGCGTCAGGGGGTCTGGGACGTTGAGGAAGTTCTGCTGTTGTTCCGCCGTAAGGCCGAGCTCCGCCGTGATCCGCCACGTGAGCGTGCTCAGGTCGTGCTGTCGCACCGGGGCCGCAAGGTCCTTGCCGATCCGCTGGCACAGCCGCTCGTAGCGGGCCCGCAGCAGGCGGGCGGTCGGCTCCTCCTGCCTGCGTGTCGGTGCCTGCTCCGGGTACCTCTCGGCACGCACCAGCGTTACCTCCTCGCTCACCAGCGAGAGCAGGCGGCAGCGGCTGACGCCGTGCAGGGCCGTCTCGCCCTCGCTCTCGTCCGCGACCATCGCGGTGACCCCCACCTCGTGAACGGACTCGCCGTCCACCAGCGAAGCCACGACCGCACCGCCGAAGCCCCGTGCACGCTCCAAGATGCTGCGCGTCGCCAGCCGCGCCCAGGGCACGGCCACGCGCTCGCCCGGGAGCAGCACCGCCCCCTCGAGGGGGTAGAGGGGAAGCGTGAAGACGCCTCGCATTGACCGCATACTACAACCCGCGCGCGAAACCCTCAACACCCTGGTATCGCCGCACGAGCCGGCGTGTCCCGGGAAAGGCAGTCGGTACCTGGACGGAACCGAGGCCGCTACGTGCCGGGCGTCGGCTGGGCCGCAACGGCGGTCGAGAACTCCTCCCCCCGCCGGATGACGGCGAGGATACCCCCGGAAAGCAGCACCACGAGCCCGGTCCAGAGCAGGCCGATCATCGGCTTGATGGTGACGTCCACCGAGAACTTCATCGGCTCACCGGGATCGCCCGGGGCGCTCGGGTCGAGCACCTCGGCCTCGACGGTCTTCTCGTTGGGGTCCATGCGCCCGACCCTCAGCATCACGCCGGGGAGGCCGGGGACGGCGGCGTCCTCGTGGATCTCGCCCTCCTCGCCGCCGCGGAAGCGGGGCTCGGCCTCGAGGACCTTGCCGGATGGGTCGGTCACCTTGAACACGACGCCGATGTTGATCTTCCCTGCCTGCGGGTCGAAGTCGGAGAGGTCGAAGTCGTCGAACTTGAGCGCAACGCCCCGGTAGGTCAGCGTCTCACCCTTGTGAAGCACGGCACGCTTCGCCACACCGCCGCCGACCCCGCTCACCTGGAGGCGGACGCGGCCAGCACCTGCGTTGACGCCGGAGATCGAGATGGCCGCGCCATTGACGCCCTGAAGCGGGACGGGCGTGCTGGCGAAGCCGTTGCCTGCGGAGGCGATGTACGGCGTCACCTGTTGAGAGCCGGCATCGGTGCGGACGGTGAGTCGGGCGCCGATCGAGACCCGCTGCGCCTCACTGTGGCCGCCGGACATGTCGAAGCCATCAAAGGTGATTGCGAACGGCCCCGCCTTGCCCGTCTCGCCCTTGGCCAGCTCCACCGCCTGGCCCACCTCGGCGCTTCGGCCGGGGTCGAACTCGATCGGCGAGACATAGACGTCGTGGGTGAGGCGAACGCGCACGTCGGGGTTGGACACGAGCTGGTTCGACTTTTCGTTCCGGAACATGCGGGGGCGAGCGACGTAGCTCCTGCCGTCCTCCTCCCGCACCTCGACGAGCATCGCCTCACGAGCGGTCGGGGTCGGCTTGTCCACACCCTTGAATGTGAGGGTGTACCCGAGGACCTGCCTGCTTTCGTTGAGCGTCAGCACGACCTTTTGCGACCGGTCGTACGCCGAGGAAGTGATGATTCCGGCGAGCATGAGCCCGAGCCCGACGTGGGCGAGATACCCACCGGCCACCCGAAACCTCTTCGCCCTCGCCTCGTGCCACGTCTTGGTGGCGTTGGAGAAGAAGGCGAACAGCGAGACCAGCAGGAACGCCACGTACAGCACGCCCCGGGCCCCGAAAAGCACGCCGGCACCCGTTGCCACCACCGCCAGCGCCGCGGCGAGCCCCAGTCGCTTCGCGAAATCCTTCGATGTGCCCTTCCAGTGCAGGTAGGGGACCACCCCCAGCAGCGTGGCCAGCAGGATGCCGATCGGCAAGGTGACCCGGTTGTAGAACGCGGGTCCCACCTGTGACGGCTTGGCGAAGAGGCGCGTGATGAGCGGCGCGGACGTGCCGAGGAGGACCATCGCGGCGGTGCCCAGAAGCGCGGAGATCGCGAGCACGAAGAAGACGGTCCTTGAAAGGAGCGGCTCGTCGCCGGGCTGGGTCGGAATCTCCCGCCAGCGCCAG
>MEKI01000117.1:5405-10609 GCA_001766905.1 Acidobacteria bacterium RBG_13_68_16 | reverse complement strand
CGATGAGGAGGGCGCCCGCCAGGTTTGCCACGAGCCAGCCGGTGATCCCGAGGTCCACGAACGAGTGCACCGAGAAGTCGGCCAGCACGCCGGAGCGCGTCAGAAACGTCGCGTACACCACCAGCACGTAGGCGAGGATGGCGAGCGAGAAATTGAGCTTTCGGAAGCGGCCCCGCGCCCGCTGCAGGATCATCCCGTGCACGAGGGCGGCCGACGCGATCCACGGCACCAGCGAGGAGTTCTCCACCGGGTCCCAACCCCAGTACCCGCCCCAGCCGAGCGTGACGTATGCCCAGTAGCCGCCCAGAAGGATTGCACACCCCAGCGTCACCACGGTGACGAGCGCCCACGGCATGGAGGCTTTGGTCCACTCGTCGTAACGCCGCCCCCACAGGGCCGCCACCGCGAAGGCGAACGGCACCGCGGTGGCTGCGTAACCGAGGAACATGATGGGCGGGTGAATCGTCATCCACGGGTTCTGCAGCAGCGGGTTGAGCCCTTGGCCGTCCGAGGGCATCTGGCCGGGAGGCAGGTCGGCGAGGATCCGGAATGGCGACTGGCGCAGTAGGATGAGGAGCAGCGAGATCTGGGCGACGTTGTAGACGATGAGCGTGCGGTCCTCGTAGTGCTGCGCGTAGCGGATGAGCGGCAGGCCGACGACCATTCCCCACATCAGCCAAAGCAGGAAGCTGCCCTCCTGCCCGGCCCACATGGTCGAGATCAGGTAGCGGGTCGGCAGGGAGAGGTCGGAGTACGAGAACACGTAGTGGATTCGGAAGTCGTGGGTCACGATGAGGTAGAGCAGGACGCCCGCGGCAATCAGAACGCCTGTCGTTGCGAGCCCGTATGCCTGCCTGGCCCAAGCCCGCGCTTCGGTGTGGCCCCGAAGGCTCCGGACGTAAAAGTACGTCGACGCGACGAGGGCGAAGAAGGCCACCCACAGCGCGATTGCACCCGGTAGAAACATGTTTCCCCCTGGTTAGGCGCGGCGTGACGTCGCCGCAAGTCTCACGAGGAGCTGGAGCGGTACTCCTTCTCCTCGACCCCTTGATACTTCGACGGACATTTCACCAATAGCTTCTCTGCCTCGAGCATCCCGCCGTGGAATCGGCCGATGGCAACAACCTGTGTGGCCTCGTGGAAGTTGCCAGGCTTCAATCCCTTGTACGCGACCTTCAGGACGTCACCGTGAGGGTCCTGAATGGCGAACATCAGCCGGGAGGAGGCTTCCTCGAAGCTGTCCGAGCCGGGGACGAGCTTGCCCGCGACCTGTACGGCATCCTTGGTCGCGCGCGCCTGTTGGAAGCTGACGTACGGCGTAAGGTTCGACTTGAAGGCCCCGGCGCCGAAGGCGACGAAGCCGATAATGGCCACCACACCGACAATGGTCCAAACCATCCTGCGGCTCATTGCTCCTCCTCGAGCCGGCGTACTCGGCGATCGAGGCTGAGGCAGTACACGAAGAGCCCGAGCCAGATAACAACGGTCACCGACGCAACCCAGATCATGCTCTCGGCACCTGGCATCGCCTATACCTCCTCACGCCCCCGACGGGCCAACCGGGCCCGTGCCAGCCGGACTTCGAGAGTGTACAACCAGGAGAACAGGCCAGTAAATCCCACTAACGAGCCCAGGAGGACCTGGAGCATCCGGGACTCCATCTGCAGTTTGAGCTGGCCGGTGGCCCCGATGATCGTATCCGGGTGCAGCGACCAGTAGATACGCGGCACCACGAAGACCAGGAACGGCATTGTGACAAACGCGAGTACCGCGTAGGCGGCCGACAGGCTACCCCGTCGCTCCTCGTCCGGGATCGCCTCGCGCAACGCGAAGTAGGCGGCGTAAATGAGAAGGAGTATCACGATCGAGACCTCGCGGGGGTCCCAGTTCCAAAACGAGTTCCACATGACGTTGGCGAACAGCGAGCCGGTGACCGTGGCCAGCAGCGAGAAAACGAGACCGAGGCGGGCCGCCGCAGCCGCACGGGCGTCGTCGATTGGGTTCCGGGTGCGCAGGTAGCGCAGGGAGGCCACCAGGTTCACGCAGAAGGCCAGCACCGCGACCCACGCCTGCGGCACGTGGAAGAACACGATGCGGGCCGACTCGCCCTTGAAGCCGGAGGCGGACGGCGCGTAGAAAAAGGCCGCTAGGATCACGAGCACGAACCACACGCCCAGGGCCCATTGGAGGACTGCTCTCAGTCGGGTCTTAGTCATGCCACACCACCGGGAAAAGGTACACGGATATGACCAATGTCGCACCCCCGAGCGAAACGACCCCCTGGAGCGCGGGCAGAACGGCTGCTATCGTCGTGCTCCCGGCCGCTGCGCGCGTCCCCTGGATGAGCATCACCAGCAGCGGCAGGACCAGAGGCACGCTGAGGATAGCAAAGAGCGTCGTCGAGCCGGAAGCGCGCGAGATGATGGCGGCCACCATCGTTGAGGTCGCCGACAGCGCGACGGCCCCGCACGCGAGCAGCAGCGCGAGGCTCGCCACACCCTGCACCGCGTACCCCATCAGGGCGCAGTAGAGCGGCACGATGAAGGCGTACAGCGCCGCGAGGAGAATCAGGTTGAACAGAAACTTGCCGGCGAACACCGCGAGGGGCCGAGCCGCCAGGCGCAGGGTCTTTGCGGTGTGGGCGTCCTCCTCCTTGACGAAGACGCGGGAGAGACCCGACGTCGCTGCGAAGAACAGAATCACCCAGAGCAGCGCCGCGAGCAAGTGTGGGCGGTCTTGCTCCTGGATGCGGTACGGTCCGATCTGGTAGGCCACCGCGATCAGGGTGGTCAGACCGAACAGCCCCACCGCGTTGAGGGCCACGCGACTGCGCAGCTCCGCGGTGAGTTCTTTGCCCAGGACAGCCAGGCTCTCAGAGAGCAAGGTCGATGCGCGCATCTGCCCAGGTCATCTCCCGCGGGTCGTTGGTGGCGACGGCGACCGCAGCAAGCTCGCGGAAGCGAGCCACCAGGTCGGCCACCACCCCGTGGCCGGCCTCGTCGAGGTTGGAGGACGGCTCGTCGAGTAGCAGGACGGGCGGCTCGTGCAAGATGGCCTGCGCCAGCTTCACCCGCTGCCTCATCCCCGAGGAGTACGTCCCGACCGTGCGGGTGTGCTCCCGGGGCGGCAGGCCCAACCCATCCAGCAGCTCCTGCAGCGTCGGATCCTCAAGGTGAAGGCCGCGCAGGCGCGCGAAGAAGCGGAGGTTCTCCAGCGCGGAGAGCTCCTCGTAGACCGCCATGTCGGGAGCCGCCATGCCCAGATGCTCGAACCAGTGCGTCCGGGCAAGAGGCGCATCACCATTGCGGTACACCACCTCGCCGCGCGAGGGGCGCAGCAGGCCGGCCAGGATATTGAGGAGCGTGGACTTGCCGGCACCGTTGGGGCCTGCCACCACCAGCACCCGGCCGCGCTGCAGGGTGCCGCTCACGGCGGCCAGCACGCTCCGGTTGCCGAAGCGCTTGCTCACGCCCTTGAACTCGACCGAAACCGCCGACATGGGGGCAGAGCGTATCATCTTTTCTGCCACGCGTTTTGTGCCCTTTCTCAGGTTGGTTGGTGGGTTAAAGGGAAAAGGGAAAGGGGAAGACGAAAGACACGGGCGTTGCCTCGTGATTTCCCTATTTCCGTTTTCCCCTTTTCCTTTTTCCCTTCCTTGCTAGACTTCGGCCGTGAAACGCATCTGGCAACGGTTCTCCCCCCTCGCGGCGCAGGTTTTCCCATGGCCGCTGCTGTCTTTAGGAGGGCGCTGGGCGTCAGGGGCGGCGAGTGCGGCGGTGATACTCCTCGTGCTGCTGTCCCGCCTGCTGCTACTCCCCGACGGTGCTTGGGAGCAGGACGAGGCGCTGCTGGCGTGCGGGGTGGTCGAGTTCGATCCCGCGCGCCACATGCCGCTGCCGCCGGGGTTCCCACTCTGGGTCTTCATCGGGAAGGTCGTTCGCAAGCTCGCGGTGGCGGACCCCCTGCAGGCGCTCCAGGTGGCGAGCGCGCTCCTTTCGGTGGTCGGCCTCTGGGCGCTTGTGGGGCTGTGGGAGGGTGTGGCCGGTCGGCGGCTGGCGCTCGCGGGTGCGGCGCTGGCGGCGTTCCTACCTGGGGTGTGGTTCCACGCGGCGCGAGGGTTCTCGGAGACGCCCTCCGCGGCGCTCGCCATCATCGGCCTCGCGCTCTGGCTGCGAAGCGGGCGCACGGGCTTCGCCCCGGGAGTGGTGGCGATGACCTGCGCGGCGTTGGTCCGACCGCCGCTCGCCCCGTTCTTCGTGCTCGCGGTTGTCCTGGCGGGGTGGGGCGTGCGCCGCGAGCCGCGGCGCCTCGTCACTGCGGCTGTGGCGGCCGCGGCGGTGCTGGCCATGGTCATGATCCCGACGGCGCTCGCGTCAGGAGGGCTCGGGGCGCTTGTGAAGGTGAGCACCCTGCACGCCGAGCAGCACCTTTCGACCCTGGGGACCGAGTCGTGGGCGCCGGCGAGCCTGGGCCTCGTCCGCGGTCTCGGCACACCGCCGGTCGCGCTTCTCTTTCTGACGCTGGCGCTGGTGGGGTGGTGGGGGTGGCGGCGCGCCCTCGCCAACTGCTGGTGGGGGGCCACCATCGCGGGCGCCCTGCTGGTGTTCCTACTGGTCTTCGCGGACAACCGCAACTACCCGCGGTATTGGGTGCTGGTGTGGCTGCTCCTGACGACCCCGGCCGTGGCCGGCGCCGCACTGCTCGGCCGGTCGCGAGGGGCGGCCGCTGCGGCCTCGGGCGTGGGGGTGGTCGCCGCGGTTTGGTGGACGTTGCCCGCGATGCGGCACATCCACCGCAACCCGCTCCCCGTCGTAGCGGCGCTGCGGACCGTCGCCGGCGAGGGCAGGGGCGCGCTGGTATACCAGGACCAGCTCTTCTCCTTCCGGAACCTCGCGACTCTCACGGGCAAGCTGCCCTTCGCCTCGCTTCGCATGACCGAGATGCAGCGGGGCGGCCGCGGGACGCCGGGCGCCCCGCTCTGGCTCCTGGCGGAGGGAGTGGGCGAGGACCTCGCATGCCCGATCTCGCGCGTGGTCGAGTTCGAGTGCGGTCAACCCCAGGTTCGGCTCCTTTCCCAGGAGCGTTTCCTGCAGGCGCGCCTGGTTCGCAACCCGGTGCTGGTCGCGCGGGGCGGGTCCCCCGTGGAGTTCGAAGGCACTCATCGCTTCGTGTGGTGCGCCGCCCGAACGGCGCTCCTGGTGCCT
>MEKI01000117.1:4324-5375 GCA_001766905.1 Acidobacteria bacterium RBG_13_68_16 | reverse complement strand
ACGGTGGAGGTGCACCGGAACCTGGGCGAAACGCGAGCCGAAGCCCGGGTCGCCGGCGTCCGGACGTGGAGCTCCGGGCTCTCGCCCGGCCTGCGCGTCCTGACGATTCCGATCCCCCCTCCTGCGAACACTGACACCTCGCTCTGGGTCGACCTTGACGTTGAGAAGGAAGCCTGGTCCCCTGGGGACGCTCGGCCGCTTTCGCTCCGCATCTTCGTCGCGTCGCTCCAAGCCCCACCCCATGTACCCACGGTGCTCACTTTCTACCCGGAGCAGGTCTCGCTGCTCCTCGCGTGCGCCGAGGCCGAGGGCACGTACGCTCCGGAGGTGATGGGCAACCCGCCGGTTCCAGCGGCGTGGACCGGGGCGCATGCGACCTTCCGCTTTCCTGCCGGGGAGGGTTTGGTCGGGATCGAGATGTTCACCCCGCGATCCGAGCCCGCAGTCGTCGAGGTACGGCTCGGCAGTTCAACGGCCCGGGTGACCGTCGGGTCCGCCCTCACGCGCGTCGCGCTCCCCGTCCCCCCTGAACTGGCCCTCACGGGAAGGGTACAGCTCGAGGTTTCGAGCACCACGGTCGTGCCGAGCGGACGCGACGCGCGTGCGCTCGGGGTGGCGGTCACTCGTGTGTGGTACCTCCCCACCCCTCCCGTCCCGGGCCTCGCGTACTGAGTTGGCCCGGCAAGATAGAATGCGCAGCCGGGTGCGTTTGTTACCGGCCGGCGGTGGGTGGCAAAGTCTGTCGTGGGGGGTGTCATGAAGCGAGCATCGGTTTGGGGCGTGGTCGTGGTCCTGGCAATGGTCGCGGCGGTGATCCTTGGCTCCCGCGGCAGCGCGGTGCGGCCGTCCGGCGGCGCAGCGGCCCTCCCCTGGGAGCCCGACCTGTCCACGGCGCTGACCCGCGCCGGCAACGAGAACCGGCTGGTGATGGTGGATTTCTACACGGATTGGTGCCAATGGTGCAAGCGTCTTGACCAGAACACGTTGTCGGACGCCCACGTGCAGGAAGCGCTCCAACAGCTCGTGACCGTGAGGCTTAACGCCGAGAAGG
>MEKI01000117.1:0-4222 GCA_001766905.1 Acidobacteria bacterium RBG_13_68_16 | reverse complement strand
CAGGCCTCCGCCAACATCGTCAAGGGGGTCTGCCTCTTCCGCGAGGTGGCCGGAGACCTGACGTCCGTGCGGGCCGGCGTCGAGCAGCTCAAGGAGCTCGAGCACGAGGGAGATCGCCTGACCCACCTGACCCTGGACAAGCTCAACACCACCTTCATCACGCCGTTCGACCGCGAGGACATCCACACCCTGGCCACCCGGCTGGACGACATCCTCGACGCCACCGATGCTGCGGGCCAGAGGCTCGTTGTCTACCGCATCACCAAGGTTCCACCCAAGTTCCTGGAGCTCGCCGACCTGTTGGTGGAGTCCGCCAAGGAGGTCCAGAAAGCCGTTCTGGCGCTCCCCGACCGCAAGAAGCTCACCTCTGCCATCACCTCGTGCGTCGAGATCAACCGTCTGGAGAACGAAGCCGACGTGGTCCTTCGCGAGGCGCTCGGCGACCTCTTCGACAACGCCCACGACGCCATCGAGGTGGTTAAGCTGAAGGACCTGTTCTCCTTCCTGGAGGAGGCCACGGATCGCTGCGAGGACGTGGCCAACGTCATCGAGACCATCATCATGAAAGGAAGTTAGTTCTCGGGGCGCGGCTACAGCTTGACGAGGGCTTCCAAAAACCAGTAGCAGAGCGCTGCCACCAGAGCCGAGCAGGGGATGGTGAACACCCACGCCCACACGATCCGGGTGGCGACTCCCCAGCGCACCGCCGAGAGCCTCTGGGTGGCCCCGACGCCCATGATCGCGCCGGTGATGGTGTGGGTCGTGGAGACCGGGATCCCGAGGTAGGAGTTGGCGAACAGCGTAAGGGCGGCCGCCGTCTCGGCGCAGAACCCACCCACCGGCTTCAGCTTGGTGATCTTGGAGCCCATCGTCTTGACGATCCGCCAGCCGCCGGAGAGCGTGCCGAGGGCGATCGCCGCGTGGCACGCGAGAACCATCCACATCGCGACATGGATGTCCGCCGGTGCCTGCCCCTTCGAGCGCTGGTAGCTGTAAATCAGGATCGCGATGATCCCCATGGTCTTCTGTGCGTCGTTGCCGCCGTGCCCCAGGCTGTAGAGCCCCGCCGAGACCAACTGCAGTTTGCGGAAGTACCTGTCCACCCGATGAGGGAAGGCGTCTCGGAAGAGCCAGTACAGCAGGGTCATCATGCCGAACCCGAGCGCCAGCCCCAGGACGGGGGAGGCGAACATCGAGACGACGGTCTTCGTCCACCCTTTGTAGAGGATCGCTTCAAAGCCTACCTTGGCGATTGCGGCCCCAGCGTAGCCGCCGATCAGAGCGTGCGACGAACTGGTGGGCAGGCCGAAGTACCAGGTCACGATGTCCCAGACGATCGCGCCCACTAGGCCCGCCAGGATCACGTACTCGGTCGCGGCCTCGGCCCTGACCAGGCCCTTGCCGATGGTGGTGGCGACCTTGAGCGGGAACACGAACGCCGCGACGAAGTTGAAGAAGGCGGCCCAGACTACCGCCAGGCCCGGCGACAGCACGCGGGTCGACACGACCGTGGCGATGGAGTTGGCTGCGTCGTGGAAGCCGTTGAAGAAGTCGAACACCAGGGCAACGACGATAATCACGACGAGCAGGGTGAACATCGGGTCAACCATGCGGGCCGGCTTCCGAGATTCTATTGCTGGTAGGTTTATAGAAGCAGCGCGCTCCGCTTGCCGTTGCCGGGGGACGCAGCGTCACGGCGGGAGTCTACCACTCCCAGGGACGGGGCCCGCCCAGGAGCAGGCCTAGCGCTGGCTCTGGCGCTGGGCCTCCTCGGCCTCGGCGGCGAGCTTCATCTCGGCGGCCGCGATGGACTCCAGGGTGGTGGGGGGCTCGCCCGGCTTGTACGTGTAGAACGCGATCTGCTGCAGCCATGGCAGCGCGAGCAGCGCATGGGCCCAAGCGTCGCACTCGGCCGGCTCGCGGCCGGTAGGGACCGCCTCCAGGATCACGGCGTCACCGCAGGCCGGGGTGGCGCGCAGCCCGGTGTTCTTGTCCACCGGGACCATCGTCACGCCAGCCGGCACGGAGAACTCCTCCTGGCGAACCGCCTCGCTCTGCGAATCCAAGTACGCCTTCATGAAGCGCATCCACGTCGGGAGCGCGGCCTCGGCGCCTGACATGTTGTGGCGCGCGATGGGTTCCTTGAGGTCTCGCCCCACCCAGACCCCACACGTGATGCGGGGCGAGTACCCCACGAACCAGGCGTCGGTGTAACGATCGGTGGTCCCGGTCTTGCCCGCCAGGTGGCCGGGAAGCCCCGCCGCGGCCGCAGCCGTCCCGCGCTGGATGACGCCCTCCATGACGTGGGTCATGATGTAGGCCACGTCCTCGCGCAGCGCCTGTCGCACCCGCGGGCGCGTCTCCTCCAGGACCTGCCCCTCGGCGTCCCTGACGCTGCTGATGAAGTATGGCTCGGCGACCTGGCCGCGGTTGGCGATGCCCGAGTAGGCCGAGGCCAGCTCCACCATCGGCACCTCGAACGAGCCCAGCGCCAGGGCGGAGTAGGGCGCCAGGGGCTCCTTGACGCCGAGGCGCTGCGCAACGTCGATGACCGCCTCCCCGGTGACCATTTGCTGGACCTTGGTCGCCGCGGCGTTGAGCGAGTGCTCGACCGCATGCCGGAACGTCACGATGCCGAAGTAGCTTCGGTAGTAGTTCAGGGGGCAGTACGTGAGCTCGTTCTTCTCGTCAGGCAGGAGCACCGGGCCGTCGAAGATCGTGTCGGTGGGGGAGTACCCGCGCTCCCAGGCCGCGAGGTAAACGAACGGCTTGAAGGCGGACCCGCACTGTCGCTTGGCCTGCATCGAGCGGTCGAACTGTGAGCGGTTGAAGTCGAAGCCGCCGACCAGGGCCAGTATCGCGCCTGTGCGGTTGTCCAGCACCAAAATCGCGCCCTCGACCCTGGGTTCGGCCTCGAGCTTGACCACCACGGGTTGGGAGGCGTCGGTCGGGATGTCCACGAGACGCACCAGCACGACGTCGCCGGGTTTGACGAGGCGCGCCAGGTTGGTGCGGCCGGTCCACTTCGCGCCCTCGACCGGGAGGATCGCCGTCCTGCCGGCGACCAGAAGCAAAGCACGTGCCCCCTGCACCTCGGAGACGACCGCGTAGGCGAGCTGACCCTTCTGCCAGCGGATGTACGGCCAGCCCTCGGCGCGGAACGCGGCGACGTCCTGCGCGCCGTCGGCGAGCGCGTTGCGACGTGCACCAGGCCACCCCAGGCGCTCCTGGAGCTCGACGAGGCCCTCGCGTAAAGCGTCCTCGGCCATTTGCTGCAACTGCGGGTCCAGGGTCGTGTCGACTGCGAGCCCCCCCTCGAGCATCTTGCGGCTGCCGAACTTCTCCTCCACCGAGCGACGGACCTCCTCGATGAAGTACGCGGCGGTCACGTTTCTGTCGTAGTGCGCCGATGCTCCGAGCGGTGCTCCCTGGGTCGCCTTGCAGGTGGCGGCGTCGATCATCTTCTCCTCGAGCATGCGCCCGAGCACGTGATTGCGGCGCGTCAGCGAGCGTTTCGGGTAGTCGATGGGGGAAAGGTCCCCCGGCCGCTGCGGGAGGCCCGCGAGCAGTGCGGCCTCGGCAAGGGTCAGCTCCTTTGCAGACTTGCCGAAGTAGAAGCGTGAAGCGGCCTCGACGCCGTAGTTCCCGTGGCCGAAGTTCACCTGGTTGGCGTAGAAGGTGAAGATCTGGTCCTTGGAGAAGCGCTGTTCGATCTGGAGCGCCAGCAGCACCTCCTGGATCTTTCGGTAGACGACCTTCTCGCGGGTGAGGAAGAGGGTGCGCGCGAGCTGCTGGGTGATGGTCGAAGCGCCCTGCGAGAAGCGCCTCTTCAGAATGTTGCGCAGGGTCGCGCGCAGGATCCCCCCAGGGTCCACCCCGGGGTGGCGGTAGAAGTTGGCGTCCTCGACGGCGATCACGGCGTCGCGGAACACCTTCGGAATCCCCTCGGCCCCCACCGGGATGCGGCGCTCGCTGGCGAACGTGCCGAGCGGCGAGCCGTCGCGGCACAGCACCTGGGTGGCGGCGGGCGGCCGGTAGCTGGTGAGCGCCTCGACGGCGGGGAGGTCCACGAAGCGGGAGAGCACGAGCCCGACCACGGCCCCGAGGCCCAGCCCAACGAACAGCCCGACCGCGAGCCAGCGCGGAACCTTCTTCCACATCCGCGCAAGCTTCGGCTGCGACGCGGGAAGTGTCAAGTCTTCTCTTTGCCCCGCGGGTTGTG
>MEKI01000116.1:13250-13358 GCA_001766905.1 Acidobacteria bacterium RBG_13_68_16 | reverse complement strand
GAATGCCGATGCCTACCGGCACCATGACCGCCGCGATCGCCTGGCTGGTGGAGAGCATTCCGCCGAGCACGAAGCCGCGGTCGGGGTCCCCCCTAAGAAACTCGATGG
>MEKI01000116.1:9365-13220 GCA_001766905.1 Acidobacteria bacterium RBG_13_68_16 | reverse complement strand
GCAGCACCCGGCTGAGAAGCACCCCAGCCGGCCGAAGAAGTGGCCGAGCGCCACCGAGGGTGCCAGTACGTCGGTGGCCCGCAGGAACGGGAGCTTGTAGCGTCGCAGCAGCACGACCGCCGCCACAAGCGCCGCCACCAGACCTCCGTAGAAGACACCTCCGGCTCGCAGCAGCCCCCACAAACCGGAGAGCGAGGTCAGGTAGGAGGGATCGGTGATCGCGAGCAGGATCTTGGCGCCCACCAGCCCCCAGAGGACGACCCAGGCCGCCAGGTCCATCACGTGGGTGCCCGAGAGCCCCACCAGGACGGCGCGGCGGCTGGCGAGGTAGATCGCGAGGATGATGCCCGAGTAGAGCAGGACGCCATAGGTCGGGACCTGGAAGAAGCCGAGATCAATCAGGACGGGATGCACGCTTCTCCTTCTGGTGCGCGAGAACCTCGGCGAGGACCACGCAGCAGGCGCCCACGGAGATCGCCGAGTCCGCCACGTTGAACGCCGGCCAGTGGTGCTCGCTGGCGCCGGTGACCAGGTAGAAGTCGAGGAAGTCCACCACCTCGCCGCGGAGGACACGATCGACGATGTTCCCGATCGCGCCCCCCAGCACGAGCGCGAGGCCCAAGCCGGCGAACCCGTCGCCGCCGGCGTGCCTCAGCTGCCATGCGACAAAAACCACGATCCCGACGACGACCAGCAGCAGGGCGAGCTGGATCGTCGGTCCGGAGGCGCCGAGGATGCCGAAAGCGATGCCGCGGTTTCGCGCGTGCACCAATCGAAAAAGCCCCGGGATGATCTCCAGCTCGGTCCCCAGCGGGTAGGTCGAGACGATCCACGCCTTGGTGAGCTGGTCCACCGCCACGACCGCCGCGGTCAGCCAGAACGCCGCCCGAAGCCTCATCTCGGCTGCTTCTCCAGGCTGAGCACAACGTCCAGGCAGCGGGCACAGAGGTCGGGGTGCTGCGGATGACCCGCGGGTTTCGGCCACACCTGCCAGCAGCGCGGGCACGTCGTGCCCTCCACCCGGCGAACGCCCACGGTGAGCCCGGGGTAGGCCTGCGATGCCGTCGAGCCCTCGCCCCGGGTCACCTGGGAGACGATGCAGAGCTCCTCGAGCGTCGTGCGGCACGACGCGAGATCGGCATCCAGGCCGCTGCGGTCGCCGCCCAGCACCAACTCGGCCTCGAGTGACTTGCCGAACTCACCTGCCTGTCGGTGGACCTCGAGCTCTTTGAGGATCTCGTCCCTCAGATCGAAAAGGCGGGCAAACGTCGAGTCGTCCACGTCATCGTCGGGCACGTCGGGCAACAGGTCGAACGTCTCGAGGTGCACGCGGCCCGGCTTTGCCCCGGGGAGGAAGTCCCACACCTCGTCCGCGGTGAACGGCAGTACCGGTGCCATCGCCGTGGCGAGCATCCGGGCGAGGCGGTAGAGCACCGTCTGCGCGGAGCGACGCGGCGTCGAGGCCGGGCCCGAGCAGTACAGCCGGTCCTTGAGGACGTCGAGGTAGACGGCAGAGAGGTCCACCGCGCAGAAGTTGTTGAGGGCGTGGTAGACGACGTGGAATCCGTAGTCGCGGTACGCCTGCTCGATGCGCGCCGCGAGCTGCTTGCCGCGGCGCAGGAAGTGGGCATCCACCGGTTGGAGCGCATCGAGCGGCAGCGCAGCCCGGCCGGGGTCGAAGTCGGAGAGGTTGGAGAGCAGGAAGCGCAAAGTGTTGCGCACCTTGCGGTAGGCCTCCGCAGTGCGGGTGATCGTCTCCTTGGAGACCGGCATGTCCTCGCGGAAATCCACCGATGCGGCCCACAGGCGCAGGACGTCGGCCCCGAACTCCTTGATCAGGTTCTGAGGCGCGATCACGTTGCCGAGCGACTTGGACATCTTCCTGCCTGTCGCGTCGAGCACGTGACCGTGAACCACGACGGCCCGGTACGGTGCGGCGCCGTGCGTCACCACACCCACCAGCAGCGACGACTGGAACCACCCGCGGTACTGGTCGTGCGCCTCCAGGTACACGTCGGCGGGCCAGCTGAGCCCCGGGAAGCGGCCGTTGTCGCAAACGGCGAGGTGCGAGGCGCCGGAGTCGAACCAGACGTCCAGGATGTCGCGCTCCTTCTCCCAGGACGTCGCGCCGCACTTCGGGCACGCGAGGCCCGCGGGGGCGAAGTCGGCGAGCGGCCGGGCGTACCAGGCGTCGGCGCCCTCGTTCGCGAACAGCTCCTCGACGCGGGCAAAGAAGCCGCGGGCCGCCTCCTGGTCCGAGCCGTCCGGCCAGACCGAACGGCAGGACGGGTTGGCACACACCAGTACGGTGATCGGGGAGCCCCACCGGCGCTGCCGCGAGACGCACCACTCGAAGCGGTTCTCCACCATCCCGGCGATGCGCGCCTCGCCCCAGGGCGGGATCCACGTCGCTTTTGCGATCTCGGCCAGGGAACGGGTCCGCAGGTCCAGACGCGCGTGCGGTGCGGCGTCCTCGGTGAGGGCGATGAAGTACTGCTCGGTGGCGCGGAAGATCACAGGGTTCTTGCACCGCCAGCAGTGCGGGTAGTCGTGCTCACTCTCGCCCCTGGCCAGAAGCGCGCCCAGCCGGGCGAGCTCCTCCGTGACCCTCGGGTTGGCCTCGAAGACGTGCACGCCGGCGAGGTCCGCAACCTCAGGGGTGTAGCGGCCGCCCTCATCCACTGGTGAGACGATGGGGATCCCCTCGATTTTGCCGGTGCGGAAGTCTTCCTCGCCGTGACCGGGGGCGGTGTGCACGAGACCGGTACCCGTGTCCAGCGTGACGTAGTCGGCTGGCACGATGACAAACGCCTTCGCGCCTTCGGGCAGCCGGGCGACCCACCCCGCGGCCAGCGGGTGGCGGTAGCGAAGGCTGAGCAGCGCAGCACCTTTTGCGCGCCCGGCCTCCTCACCTTTGAGCTTGGTGGAGGCGAGCACCGCCGGGGCGAGCGCAGCCGCAGCCACGATGCCCCCGTGCTCGGTCTCGAGCAGCACGTACTCGGCCTCCGGGTGGACCGCGATCGCCAGGTTGGAGGGGATCGTCCACGGGGTGGTGGTCCAGATCGCGAACGACACCGGTCCCTTTCCCTTTGCTCCGAACGCCTTTCGCACCGCCGCGGGGTTCTCGGCCGGGAACGCGACCCAGATCTCGGGATCCTTGCGCGGCTGGTACTCGAGCTCTGCCTCGGCGAGGGCGGTGCGGCAGTGCCAGCACCAGCGGATGGACTTTCGCTCGCGGTACAGCAACCCTTGTTGCACGACCTTGCCGAGAGCGGCAGCGATGTCGGCCTCGTAGCGCGGCGACATGGTCAGGTACGGCTGGTCCCAGGTGCCGAACCCGCCGAGCCTCCGGAACTCCTCGCGCTGAATGGCCACGTACTTCTCGGCGTACGCGCGGCAGGCCGCGCGGATCTCGATGTCGGACATCCCGAGCTTCTTCGCGCCGAGCTCGCGGTCAACTTTCTGCTCGATGGGGAGGCCGTGGCAGTCCCAACCGGGTACATAGGGCGCATCGAGCCCCATCATGGTGCGGGTTCGCACCACGAAGTCCTTGAGGATCTTATTGAACGCGGTCCCGAGGTGGATGTGCTCGTTGGCGTACGGGGGACCGTCGTGGAGGACAAAGCGCGGCCTGCCCGCCCTCGCTGCGCGGATCTGTCCGTAGACGTCCTGCTCCTCCCAGCGAGCGAGCCGCTCGGGCTCCCGGCGCGCGGCGTCCGCGCGCATCGGAAACTCGGTCTTGGGAAGGTTCAGCGTGTTCTTGTACATGCCTCACACCCTCACAGCCGCGCCACGGCAGGCCGCGACGCGAAGCCTCACCCTACGCAGCGCGCGCGCCTGCGTCAAGGTGCAACG
>MEKI01000116.1:0-9359 GCA_001766905.1 Acidobacteria bacterium RBG_13_68_16 | reverse complement strand
GCAACCTCTTCCAGCACGTGCTGCGGGGAAAGAGGTCTGGTGATGTACGCGGCGGCGCCAAGCTTTCGGCCGCGCCGCACCTCGGCGGGAAGCGAGTGGGCGGTGAGGGAAGAGGCATGAGTTAAGAGGGAAGAGATGGGACGGGCGAGTTGCGTGGACGGGGCAGTTACGCCTCGAGCCTCAAGCCTGGGCGGTCGGGTGGGTGGCCATGCCTCACGCCTCGAGGATGACGACCGCGACGGCGACGCCGGCGGTGTGAGTGATCGAGAGGTGGACAGTCCGGGCGCCCAGTTCCGCCGCGCGCGCGGCGGCGTTGCCGGCGAGGACGAGGCGAGGGGAACCCGTGTCGCCGCGCTCCACCAAGGGGTCGCGCCAGCCGATACCGCCGCTCCAGCCGGATCCGAGCGCCTTGAAGGCCGCTTCCTTCGCGGCCAGCAGGCCCGCCACGTGCTCTGCGTCCCCAGGGCGCGCCACCTCGCCGGGGGTGAAGCAGCGGTCGAGGAAGCGGCGGCCGTGGCGCGACAGCATCCCGGCCACGCGCTTCACCTCCACCAGGTCGAGGCCCAGTCCGACTATCACGGTCGCCTCAGTGCCGACTCGAGCCACGACCACGCCGCCGCAAAGTGCACGACCCCGAACCCGGAGAGTGCGCCGCGTAGGGCGGGACTGTCGAGCAACGGCAGGAGCCAGAGAGGTGCCGCCGGAATCACCTTGATCGCCCAGAACCGGCTCCACGGTGCGAGCACGAAAAACCACCCCGCGGCGGTGAGGTACACCACGACGGCCAGGGACGAGGCGACTCGTAGCGATCTATTCCCGGGCACGGGCGGATTGTATTCCACGGGCGTGCGCGGATCCGTTTCCCCAGGCGGCACTAGCTGGCGTTCTTGGCGCGGTCGCGGCCCGCGAGCAGCTGCATCACGACCTCCTTGCGCAGCTTCCCGCGCTCGGAGGTGGGCAGCTCGTCCACGATCACGACTCGCCGCGGCACCTTGTGGGGCGCGAGTCGCACCCGGCACGCCGTCAGCACCGCGTGCACGGTGATGTTCGAGCCGGGTTCCACCGCCACCAGCGCCGCCACCAACTGGCCGCGGTGCGGATCCGGGAGGCCAGCCACCACGGCGCTGCGGACGCCGGGCAGCGCCTCGAGCACCCGCCGGACCTCTTCGGGGTGGACCTTCTTCCCGGCCACGTTGAGGAACTCCGCCATCCGCCCGGTGAGCCTCAGCCGCCCGTAGCCGTCCAGCATACCGAGGTCCCCGGAGAGGAAGCGCCCCGGGGTCAGCGTGCCTGGCTCCTCGGGTGGCGGGACGGCGCCGAGCGCCACCGCCCGCGAGCCGATCAGGACGCGCCCCTCGACGCCCGCGGGAACCGGCCTGCCCCCCTCGTCCACCACCGTGACGGCGACCCGTTCCATCGCGGTGCCCACCGCGCCCGCCTCGTGCACGGGTTCGTCGGAGCGGTCGTAGGTGATCCCCCCACACTCGGAGCAGCCGTAGAACACGTGCACCTTGTGCCCCGTCGCGGCCAGAAAGGCCGCAGCGTCTTGGGGAGCGAGCGGCGCACCGGCCGCCAGGCAGACGCGAAGACCCGGCAGCTCGGGGAGGCCGGGAAGGGTCGCGAGCGTCCTGATCATCGCCGGCACCGCCGGGAAGTGCGCGACGCGCGCCCTCGCCAGGGTGTGTGCCAACGCCCCAGGCAAGGCCCACGTCGGGAAGACGAGCGGTGTGCCGGTCAGCAGCAGCGGGACCAGGCAGGACCCGATGCCGTACGAGTGGGTGAGCGGGATCGCCGCCATCGTCACGTCGTCGGCGCGCACCCCCATGGTGCGCATGATCTGCACCGTGTCGGCGGCCAGCTGCCGGGCGCCGACCGCAATCGCGCGCGGCAGCCCGGTGGAGCCCGAGGTCAACTTGAGGATCGCCGTGCCGGGCGGCAACTCGACAGGCTCCGGCTTTCTGCGGGCGGCGAGCGCAAGCGAGCCCTCGACCAGGACAAGCTGGCTCCGGGCGAGCCTCTCGGGCGTCGCCGCGAGGAAGGCCGCGCCGACAGCCGTCGCGGCGCGCTGCAACTCGTCCACCGGGGCGGACGCGTCCGCCAGCGCCACGCGCGCTCCAAGGAGGCGGAGCGCGGAAAAGGCGCGCACGAAGTCGGCGCCGTTGGGCAGCGAGAGGACCACGATAGAGCCGGGCGGCACAAGCGGCGCGAGACGCGTGCGCTGGGCCTCGATCGCGGCTGCCAGGGCGCCGCGGGTCGCGACGATCTCGCCCTCGGATCCGAGCACAGCGGGCAGGCCGGGTCGGCGGCGGGCCAGGAGCGTGAAGCGGCGGACGATCGGGCAGCCGACTTCAGGCATTCCCGCCCCGCATGCGAGCCAGCATCACCTCCACAGTGGCCTGTGCTCTGCGCTCGTAGAAGCGCTGAAGCACCGTGCGCACGTCGGGGAACTGCCGCGCGATGCGGTCCAGGTCCTTCTTCGCGATCTCGATGACGGTCACCGGTGTTCTCGCGACGATGGTGGCGGTGCGGGGCTTCCCGGTGAGGACCGAGACCTCGCCGAAGAACTCCCCGGCGCCCAGCTGCGCCAGGACGACGGGCTTCCCGGACGGGTCCTGAGTGTGGACCTCCACCTCGCCATCCTCGATAAGGAAGAACGAGGTGCCAGGGTCGCCCTCTCGCACGATGACCTCGGGTGGGTCGAACGTGCGTACGGCCGCCGCGTACAGGAGCTGCTCGAGCCCGCCGGGTGGAAACTCCACGAAGAAGCGGGAAGCCGCAAGCTCCTTCTCGGCCTGCTGCCGGGCCGCGTCGGCGTGCGGCGCGGGCGGCGGTGGGGCGGGCTGCGCCAGGGGTAGGGCCGGCACGACCGTTGGTGAGGCGGCGTGCCGGGCGGGGCGCTTGAGCCCCTCGTGGCCGGCCTTCTCCGCGCCCTTCAGCTTGGCCTGGGCGGCCTTCTCGGCCTCCTGCTGAGCGGCGATGAAGCTCGCAAGCTCCTTGGTGATGTCCTGGCGGGTGGCGTCGAGGCGAAGCACCTTGTTGATCACCGCGATGGCGCGGGCGTAGAAACCCTGCTGCGCGTAGTGTCGGGCGAGCTTGCGGTAGATCCCGATCGCCTTCTCGCGGTCTCCCGCCAACCCGAGGATCTCCGCCTGGCGGAGCAGCAGGTTGAAGTTCTCCGGACGCTTTTTGATCTCCTCGGCGATGGCCTCGAGGGCCATCTCGTAGTCTCGGCGGAGGAGGTACTCGTCGAGTTGCTCGAAGCGCGGCTTTCCCTTGAACATCACGACCACCCCAGTCGGTGGGTCAGCGCTGCGGCCGCGCCCCGCGCCTCGCGGCGGATCGCGGACGCGTCGGCCGTCACCAACTCTCCGTGCCGGACCACGATCGAACCGTCGACCACGACGTGTCGCACGCTCTCCACGCCTCCTCCGAACACTACCATGGCAGCCGGATCGGCCGCGGGCTCCATCGCGAGGCTGCTGCAGCTCAGCACGACGACGTCGGCCTTCCAGCCGGGGAGCAACCGACCGACCTCGTCCCCAAGGCCGAGGACCTGGGCGCCCCGCCAGGTCGCCATCTCCAGCACCGTCCAGGGATCCACGGCGCCCGGCCCGTGTGCCAGGTTGTGCACCGTCCCGGCCAGCGCCATCTCGTGGAAGATCGAGAGCCGGTTGTTGCAGGGCGGACCATCCGCACCCAGGCCGATTCGCACGCCGTGCCGCAGCAGCCTCGGAACGTCGGCGATTCCCGATCCCAGCTTTAGGTTCGCGCCGGGGCAGTGAGCTACCCCAGTCTGTTGCTCGGCCAGCAAGTGCACCTCACCCTCGTCGAGGTGCACGCAGTGTGCGAGAACCGTGTCGGGCCCGGCGATCCCCACCTCGGACAGAAACTCGGCGTTGCCCTTGCCGGTCTGCTCGCGCACCACCCGAGTCTCCTGAGCGTTCTCGCTGGAGTGCGTGTGGAGGAGGTAGCCGCGGGAGCGGGCGAGCGCCACGGCAGCGACGAGCAGCTCGGGCGAGCAGGAAAGAACGAAGCGTGGGGCCACGGCGTACCGCAGCCGACCGGACGCCGAGCCGTGCCAGCGCGACCCCAGCGCCTCGGCCTGGGCGAGCGACTCCTCGCGATCCTCGAGCAGACCGGCCGGGACACCGTCTCCGGTGTCCATGTGGCATTTCCCCGAGGTCAGGCGGATGCCGAGCTCGGCCGCGGCGGAGAAGACCGCCTCCTGGTCGTGCGTGGTCCCCATGTCGAGGGCCGAGGTGGTGCCGCCGGTGAGCAGCTCGGCGATTCCCAGGCGGGCGGCCGCAGCGACCTCCGCGGGCTGGAGCGCCGCCTCGTACGGCCAGATGCGCTCGGCAAGCCAGCGCAGGAGCGGCAGCCCCTCGGCGCGGTGCCTGGCCAGGCTCTGCACGACGTGGACGTGAGCCTGCACGAACCCCGGGAGCACGAGCGCATCCCCCCCGTCCAGCACCTCGCAGCCGGGCCCGGGGTCGAGACCGGGGGCAACGGAGGCAACGCGGCCATCCTCGATCAGCACGTCGGCCTGCTGCCACGCACCGCGTTCCGCCATCGGGACGACCGTTCCGCCTCGCACGAGCACCGAGCGCCGCAAACCCATAGAGTCTCGATTCTCGTGGCCGGTCCGGTCACTGTCAAATCCCGGACGGGTGAAGGCTTGTCTACGACCGTCCCCCCAGGTCCGGGTAGAAGGGTGGTGGGCGGGCGACCCCCAGGCCCCGACGCGGGTGGCTATACTCCGTGCGTGCGCGGCGGGATCAGGCTCGGGCTCGGTCATCTGGTGGCGTTCGTCGCGGTCGCGCTGGTGCTCAACGCGCAGTTCACGTGGTGGGTGTACTACTCACTGCGGGACAACCGGGAGCGGCTGGACCTGCAGCGGGCCCTTCTGGCCACGCGCGTCGAGGGCGCGGCCCTGCGCCTGGCCGTCAGGCTGGAGGACGCCAAGCGTCGCTTGGCGGACCTCCCAACGGGGGTGATCCCATCACCGCTGCCGCCGTTCGTGGAGGTCCAGGTGGTCGATGCCGTGTCGCTCTCCCTCCCTCGCACCGGGGAGGACGCCGCGGCCGCCATGAGCTGGGTGACGGTCGATGGCCGCCCGGCGTTTGCGCGCCCGCTCGGGCGGGGACGGATCGCGCTCACTTTCCTCGATGCGCAGGCGCCCTACCGTTGGCTCGCGGAGATCGACCCGACGCTGCAGCTTGTCGAGCACGACGCGATCCTCGCAGGTCGCCCGAAGGCCGCCCTTGGTCCGCCGTTCGATCAACTCCTGGTGACGCCGGACTTCCACCGCTGGGAGGATCTGGTCGACCGCTACCGCCAGAGGGTCTTCGGGGTGCTGGCGGAGGGTGTTCTTTTCTTGGCGGCCATCGTCACGGCGGTGGTCCTGCTCTGGCGCGTTCTGCGCCGCGAGAGCGCACTTGAGCGCCAGCACCAGAGCTTCGTCTCCGCCGTGACCCATGAGCTGAAGACTCCGATTGCCGGTATCCGCCTCGCCCTGGAGACCGTGCTGTCCGGCCGCGTGAACGGGGACGGAAGGACGCGCTTCCTGAGCAACGCCCTGGCGGACTCGGAGCGGCTGGGCGACCTCGTCGAGAAGGTCCTGGAGGTGACGCGCTACACCGGCGGCGCCCACCGCCTCAGGATGGGCCTCGCCGACCTCTCCCAGTTGGTCCAGGACGAGGTGCAGGTCGCGGAGCGGAGGGTTTCGGCTCGCGGTGGAGTGGTGAAAGCCGAGATCACCCCCGGAATCCAGGCCACGTTCGACCCCGAGGCGCTGGCGATCGTGATCTCCAACCTGATCGAGAACGCCCTGAAGTACACACAGGTGGGCACCCCTAGCGTTTGGGTGCGGCTGCGCCTGGAGCGGGGCGAGGCGGTGCTTGAGGTGAGCGACAACGGAGTCGGGATCGCGCCGGCCGACCTCGAGGCCATCTTCAAGCCGTTCTATCGCGCCAGCGACGAGGTGACGCGCCGGACCCCGGGGACGGGCATCGGGCTGTTCGTCGCCCGTGAGATTGTGAACGCGCACGGCGGCCGGCTCACCGCCGCCAGCCCCGGCCCGGGGAAGGGCTCGACGTTCCGCCTCTCGCTGCCGGGCGCGGAGGCCCTACCCGAGGATGAGTTTTCCGAGTACATTGGTGACCACGGAACGGGGTGAACCATGGCAAGTCGCGTTCTGATCGTTGAAGATGAACGGCATCTCGCCGAGGCATTAGCGCACAATCTCAAGTTCGAGGGGTACGAGACCGCGGTCGTTGGCGACGGCGAGGCGGCGCTCGAGCGTCTCGCCGCCGAGGATTTCGATCTCGTCGTGCTCGACGTCATGCTCCCGGGGATCTCGGGGTTCGACGTGTGCGAGCGCTTGCGCGAGGGCGGCAACCGGGTCCCGGTGTTGTTCCTGACGGCCCGCAACACCGATGCCGATCGCATCGCCGGCCTGCGGCACGGCGGCGACGACTACATGACCAAGCCGTTCCTGCTCGAGGAGCTGGTGTTGCGCATCCACGGCATCCTGCGGCGGCAGGAGTGGTACCAGACCCCGGTTGCGGAGCGCGGGATCTTCCACTTCGGCGACAACGAGGTCAACTTTCGCACCTTCAAGGCCCGTGGCCCACGCGGGGAGGCCGAGCTCACCGAGAAGGAGTGCATGCTGATGAAGCTCCTGGTGGAGCGACAGGGGCAGGTGGTCTCCCGCGAGCTCATCCTGGAACGGGTGTGGGGGTACAAGTACGGCTCTTCGTCCCGTACCATCGATAACTTCATCGTCCGTCTGCGGCGCTACTTCGAGGCGGACCCGCGCCGTCCGAGGTACATCCACTCGGTCCGCGGGGTCGGCTACCGGTTCACCCCGGAGGGGGAGCCCCACGCTTGACGGGAGGCCGCCGGGGACTTACCTTGAAGGTGCGGCCTTCGGGTCGTCCCGTCCACGCCGGGCCCCACGAGAAAGGTGTCACCATGGCTGAGTACAACCAAGAGAAGCTCAAGGCCTTGGAGACTGCCGTGGCGCAGATCGAGCGTCAGTTCGGCAAGGGCTCCATCATGCGGCTGGGCGCCCAGGAGGCGGTGAACGTCCACGTCATCCCGACGGGTTCCATCGGGCTGGACGCGGCGCTGGGCGTGGGCGGGATTCCGCGCGGCAGGGTCAGCGAGATCTACGGCCCCGAGTCCTCGGGCAAGACCACGCTGGCACTCCACATCATCGCGCAGGCGCAGAAGAGCGGGGGCCTCGCCGCGTTCATCGACGCCGAACACGCGCTCGACCCCGAGTACTGCGGCAAGCTGGGTGTGGACGTTGACAACCTGCTGGTCGCGCAGCCCGACAACGGGGAGCAGGCACTCGAGATCGCAGAGACCCTGATCCGCTCCGGCTCCGTGGACGTGATCGTGGTGGACTCGGTAGCCGCCCTGGTGCCGCGGGCCGAGCTCGAGGGCGAGATGGGCGACGCCGCGGTGGGCCTGCAGGCGCGGCTGATGTCCCAGGCGATGCGGAAGCTCACCGGGATCGTGTCCAAGTCCAAGACCAGCGTGATCTTCATCAACCAGATCCGCGAGAAGATCGGGGTCATGTTCGGCAACCCCGAGACCACCACCGGCGGTCGCGCGCTCAAGTTCTACGCCTCGATCCGCCTGGACATCCGCCGCATCGGGGCGATCAAGTCGGGTGAGGACTCGGTAGGCAACCGGACCAAGGTCAAGGTCGTCAAGAACAAGGTGGCGGCGCCGTTCCGGGTGGCGGAGTTCGACCTCATGTACGGCGAGGGGATCTCCAAGTCGGGCGAGCTGCTCGACCTCGGCGTGGAGCACCGGCTGGTAACCAAGTCCGGGACGTGGCTCTCGTACGGCGATGCCCGCCTCGGCCAGGGGCGGGAGAACGCGCGGGCGTTCCTGAAGGACCACCCGGAGGTCATGACCGAGCTCGAGGAGAAGCTACGCGGCATGCTCCCGGCCCTCGCCCGGCCGGCCTCGGCCGCCGAAGAGTCGTAATGAAGGCAGGGGAGAGGGAAGAAGGCAGAGCGCCGAGGCGGGTTATTTGGCGGCTCCGTCCTGTCGTGTTTCTGCTCTTCCCTCTGACCTCTACCCTCCTCCCTGGGCGGGGGGGCGGGCGGCTATGAGGGCGTGGGTCGCGCCGCGCTACGGACCGCCTGAAGTCCTGCGCCTCACCGACCTCCCGGACCCGGTCCCGGGTCCCGGGGAGGCGCTCGTCAGGGTGCGCGCGATCGGCCTCAACTTCGCGGATTGCGCCGCGCGCCTCGGCGTCTACCCGCGGGTGCCAAAGCCGCCGTTTGTGCCCGGCATGGAGATCTGCGGCGAGGTCGTGGCGCTGGGCGATGGTGTCTCGGGACCGCCGCCGGGCACCCGGGTCGCTGCGGTTCCGATCTTCGGAGGCCACGCCGAGCTGGTCAGAGTTCGAGCGCGCTTCGTTCGCCCGCTGCCGCCGAGCGTGGACTTCGTCACCGGCGCCTCCCTGGCGGTTGCCGGCCTCACCGCGGACCACGCGCTGTTCACGGTGGGGCGGGTGCGCGCCGGCGAGCGGGTGGCGATCACGGCAGCGGCCGGCGGGGTCGGCACGATCGCCGTGCAGATGGCGGTGAACGCGGGCGCGCGTGTGCTCGCGGTGGCCTCCACGCCGGCCAAGCGCGAGCTGGCGCTGCACCTGGGTGCCCACGAGGCGACCGGTTACGAGGACTACGGCAAGGCGCTCGCAGTCGGGGCGGACGTCGTGATGGACGCGGTGGGCGGAGCGCTGTTCCGTCCCGGCTGGAAGGCTCTCAGGCCCAACGGGCGGTACGTCCTCTACGGCTTCGCGGCGGCGCTCGGAGCGAAGCGTGTGCGCTACCTGCACGCCGTACTGGAGCTTCTGCGCATGGGCCTGGTGTTCCCCTCCACGCTCGTCCAACCCAGCCGCACGCTCGCGGGCTTCAACCTCTCCCTGGTGCCGCACCTGGCCGACGAGCTCCAGTCGCGCCTCGACCGCCTCGAGGGGATGCTGGCGGATGGAACTCTCAAGGCCGTGGTGGGCGCGGTGCTCCCGTTCGAGGAGCTGCCCAGAGCCCACGCGCTGCTCCAGGGACGTGGCTCCACCGGCAAGGTCGTGGTCACTCTCTGAGGCGTCTCAGAGCTTCCGGTTCTGCGGCTCGACGACCGCAGGTCCGATGAGCGCGCGCGGTTTCCTCACCAAGCTGGAGGGCGAGCCCGCGAGCTAGTACCGGTGCTGTTTTGCAGGGGCACGCCCGCCGGAAACGGCGGGCTCAGTGTCCCGTTGAGGCGGAGTTGACGGAGCCCGTACGTCGGGAGCTAGTCCCGTTGAGGCGGAGTTGACGGAGCCCGTACGTCGGGAGCTA
>MEKI01000115.1:8423-21826 GCA_001766905.1 Acidobacteria bacterium RBG_13_68_16 | reverse complement strand
TGACCTTCAGCAGCGTGCTCTTGCCCGCGCCGTTGAGCCCGATGATGCCGAGAGCAGCCCCCTCCTCGATGTCGAGAGAGATGTCGTCCAGTGCCCAGACGTATTCCGTCGCACCGCCCCCGTCCGCAGCCCGCTGGAGAGGACGGGTAAGCCCACGCCACAGTGACTCGGTAAGGCGGCCGTATCGAAACACACCGCCGCCGATTCGGTAGCGCTTCGAAAGTCTTTCGATTTCTATCGCCGTTTGGGGCACGTCAGATCAGATCTGCAAACTCGCGTTCGGCGCGACGGAAGTAGGCCAGACCGCCGAAAAGGACCACGATTGTAACTGCCGCCGAGACCGCGATCATGCTTAAGGAAGGCGCAGGCGTGCCGAGCAGTGTCCAGCGGAACCCCTCGACCACGCCTGCCATCGGGTTCAGTCCGTACGTCCAGCGCCACGCCGCCGGGACCAGAGAGGACGGGTAGGCAATCGGCGTTGCAAACAACCAAACCTGGACCAGGAGCGGCACGGCGTGGCGCACGTCCCGGTACTTCACATTCAGCGCGGCAAACCACAGACCCACCCCGATCGCTGCAAGCAGGGCGAAGAGCGAGAAGAGCGGTACCCAGAGGACGTTGACGGTCGGCACGATGCCGTAGCTCGCCATCATAACGATGAGGATGGCAAAAGCGACAAGGAAGTCCAGGACGAACGAGCCTGCGGCCGCAATGGGGAGGATCAGCCGCGGAAAGTACACTTTCGAGACGAGGCTCGTGTTCCCAACGAGGATCTCGGAACAGGCCATAAGGGACGACGCAAACAGCGTCCACGGGACCAGTGCCGAGTACGCAAACACGGGATATGGGAAACCGTCGCTCGGCACTCCGGCGAGGCGGCCGAGAAACAGGCTGAAAATCACCATTAGCGTGAAAGGCTGCAGCACCGCCCATGCCGCACCCAGGGCCGTTTGCTTGTAGCGGACCTTGATGTCCCGCCAGACGAGGAAGTAAAGAAGGTCGCGGTATCCCCTGAGCTCTTCGAGCCCCAGCCCAGTCCATCCTGTCGGCGGACGGAGTGTGATCGTCGGGCGGGTCTCAGCGTCATGGGAGTGAGTGGTTCGCGGCTCGATCGTGGAAGGAATCATCCAGCGTCCAAGAGAAACCCGTTCTGTGTCGGGTTACGAGGGATTCGGTCGCGCCACCAACCGAGTGCGTTGCGTGGGTCGAGCGACCGGCAACCCCTCCAAGGACTCAAGGCAATAGCCCGCCTCACCAAGGATCTCGACTACCTCGCCCGCGTGGGCGGCACCGTGCAACTCAAGAACTAGACATACCCCACGGCTGATTGCCGATGCCGCCCCACGGAGTACCTCGGCTTCTGCGCCCTCGACATCAATCTTCACGAGCGCCGGGAAGGGGTGATCGGAAACGAAGTCGTCCAAGGTCAATGTTTCGACGGCGATTTCGAGTTCGCTGGACGTCCGCTTGTCGCCGAGCCGTCCCATGGCGGGGCTGCCAGGTGCATAACTAAATGTTCGTGGTGCCCGACGAGATCCTACGGCATAGGGAATGATCTCGCACCAGGAGAGCCCATTCAGCGCGACCTGCTCACGCGCGGTTTCGGCGTTCTCCGGGATGGGCTCAAAGGCGAAGACCCTTCCCCGCGAGCCTACAAGCCTTCCGGCTAGAACCGTGAAAAAGCCTGCGTTTGCTCCGACGTCGTAGAAAACATCGCCTGGCTGCAGCAGACGCTGTAGGGCTAACTGAACCTTGAGCTCGTAGCTGCCAAGCCAGTACGCGTTTACGAATCGGTGATACCGCCGCCACTTCATGCCGGCAGCAACACCACTCCAAGTGCTTACGACCGAGCCCTCGTCGAAGTGACCTGCACCCGCTCGAAGAATCGGGCCCAGCAGCGGCGTGCGACCGCAGGCCTCTATGAGTCGGGATTTCAGGATTGGTACGATCACGGTTTCCTGTTCAGGTGGGATCCCCGGAGGGAAGGAAAGATCACTGGGGCGCCCGACCGGGGGCAAGGCCTGCCCCTTGGTCATTCACGGGATCGCGTCGGCGCTGCGCTCCTCGCGATGACAGGATGCGTGGAGCGCGCGCTCCACAGAAACGCTCGGAGGCGCGCTGGGACCCTTCGCGAGGCTTCACGTCGTTCAGGATTACTGGTGCCGTGATCATTTGTTGCTCGGGGGTGAGACGCCCAGGAACTCGGCGCAGGCTGTGACAATGCGGCCGGTGGCCTTACCGTCGCCGTAGGGGTTGTGGGCGCGGGCCATTTCGTCGTAGACCGCCTTGTCGGTGAGCAGCTTACTGGTCTCCTCCACGATCTTGCCCTCGTCCGTGCCGACCAACTTGACGGTGCCGGCGATGACTGCCTCGGGACGCTCGGTCGTGTCGCGCATGACCAGCACCGGCTTGCCCAGGCTCGGGGCCTCCTCCTGGACACCGCCGGAGTCGGAAAGGATCACAGTGCACCGGTTCATCATCGCGACAAACGGCAGGTATGGCAGCGGATCGATGAGGTGGACGTTGCTCGTGCCGGCGCTGCGCAGGATCTGGTTGACGGGCTTGCGCACGTTTGGGTTGAGGTGCACCGGGTAGACAAAGGCGATCTCTGGGAACCGACGCGCCAGCTCCGCGATCGCCTTGCAGATAGACTCGAACCCGGGACCAAAATTCTCGCGGCGGTGGCCGGTGATCAGCACCAGGCGCGCGCCGTTGGCGGCCGCCAGGCCTTCCGGGAGGCCGGGAACGGCCGGTGGGTGCTCTTTGATGATGTCCCGCGCGAGGAAGAGGGCGTCGATGACGGTGTTGCCGGTGACGAAGATCCGCTCGGGCGCGACTCGGTCCTTGAGCAGGTTCTGCTTGTTCAGCTCGGTGGGCGCGAAGTGCAGGGTGGTCAGGCGCGTTGCCAGCACCCGGTTGGCCTCCTCGGGCCAGGGCGAGTCGAGGTTTCCGGTGCGCAGGCCCGCCTCAACGTGCCCTACCGGAACGTGGTTGTAGAACCCCGCCAGTGCAGAGCAGAAGGTCGTGGTGGTGTCGCCCTGGATGAGAAGCAGATCGGGTTTGGATCTGACGAGGAAGCGGTCCACGGTCTCGACAGCCCGAGCCGTCAGACCGGCCAGCGTCTGGTCCGGCTCCATCAGGTCGAGGTCCACGTCCGGATTGATGCCGAATGCATCGAAGACCTGGTCGAGCATCTCGCGGTGCTGGGCGGTGACGCACACCTGGCACGAGAAGCGCGGGTCGCTCCTGAGCGCGAGGATCACCGGGGCCAGCTTGATCGCCTCGGGACGCGTGCCGAAAATGATAGAGACCTTGCTCACGGGGCTAGCACCTGGGTGCCTTCACCCGCCATCACGCAAAGGGCGGGGGCAAGCCCCGCCCCTACCCATTCTGCCGAGCCTCGCGCGAGGCGAGGGCGAGGTCGCTCTCCACCATCATCTCGACCAGGCGCTCGAAGGCCACGCGGGGTTTCCAGCCGAGCCTGGCCTTCACCTTGGAGGGATCACCGATCAGATGCTCGACCTCGGTGGGGCGCAGGTAGCGCGGGTCGAGCTCCACGAGGACGCGGCCGTCCTTGCCGATCCCCTTCTCGTCCAGCCCCTTTCCTTTCCAGGTGAGCGGGAGGCCGGCGCAGGCGAACGCCGCCTCGCAGAACTCGCGCACCGCGTGGGTCTCTCCGGTGGCGACAACGTAGTCGTCTGGAGCATCGGCCTGCAGCATGAGCCACATCGCCTCCACGAAATCGCCGGCGAAGCCCCAGTCGCGCTTCGCGTCGAGGTTGCCGAGGTAGAGCTTGCTCTCCAGGCCGTGCTTGATCCGCGCGGCCGCCCGAGTGATCTTGCGGGTCACGAAGGTCTCGCCCCGGCGCGGGGACTCGTGGTTGAACAGGATGCCGTTGACCGCGAACATGCCGTACGCCTCGCGGTAGTTTCGTGTGATGTAGAAGGCGTAGGCCTTGGCCGCAGCGTAGGGGCTGCGCGGGTAGAACGGCGTACTCTCGGTTTGCGGAATCTCGATGGCCTTGCCGAACAGCTCGGAGGACGAGGCCTGGTAGAAGCGCGCCTCCAGCCCCAGCTCGCGCATGGCCTCCAGCAGGCGCACGGCCCCGACACCGGTGACCTCGGCCGTGTACTCCGGCACATCGAAGGAGACCTTGACGTGCGACTGCGCTCCGAGGTTGTAGATCTCGTTGGGGCGAACCACCTTCAGCAGCTTGTTGAGTGAAGAGGCGTCGTTGAGATCGCCCCACACGAGGTGCAACCGCAAGTCAGGTTCGTGGGGGTCCTGGTAGATGTGGTCGATCCGCGCGGTGTTGAAGGTGGAGGCGCGCCGTACCATGCCCCACACCTCGTACCCCTTGCCGAGAAGCAGCTCCGCGAGGTACGAGCCGTCCTGACCGGTAATTCCGGTGACCAATGCTCGTTTACCAGTCTTTGGTGGCCACTTGCTCATCGGCTCCCCCGAATACGCTCATGGTTGGCGAGGAACCATTCGTACGTGGACTCGATACCCTGGCGGAACGGAATGCGGTGCGTCCAGCCGAGGGCGTGCAGGCGCGAAACGTCGAGGAGCTTGCGAGGTGTGCCGTCGGGCTTGGTCGTGTCAAACGTCAGCTTGGACTGCGGGTAAACGATGTCGCGTACCAGCTCGGCCAGCTCTCGGATCGAGAGGTCCTTCCCGGTTCCCACGTTGATGTGCTCGTCTCCGTCGTAGTGCTCCATGATGAACAGGCAGGCGTCCGCGAGGTCGTCTACGTGCAGGAACTCGCGCCTGGCGGCACCGGTACCCCAGATCACCACTTCGCTACGGCCCTCCGCCTTGGCGTCGTGGAACTTGCGGATGAGCGCTGGCAGCACGTGAGAGCTGGTGAGGTCGAAGTTGTCGTTGGGGCCGTAAAGGTTGGTCGGCATCGCCGAGACGAAGTCGCACCCGTACTGCCGGCGGTAGGACTGGCACAGCTTGATGCCGGCGATCTTGGCGACCGCGTACGGCTCGTTGGTGGGCTCCAGCGGCCCGGTGAGGAGGTACTCCTCCTTCATCGGCTGCGGGCACTCCCGCGGGTAGATGCAGGAGCTGCCGAGGTAGAGCAGCTTGGTCACACCATCGTGGTATGCCGCATCCACTACCGTGGCGTGGATCATCATGTTGTCGTAGATGAACTCGGCAGGGCGGGTGGAGTTGGCGAGGATGCCGCCCACGGTGCCTGCCACCAGGAACACGTACTCGGGACGGTTGGCCGCGAACCAGCGGTTGACCGCGGCCTGGTCGCGCAGGTCGAGCGCCTCGCGCTCGGCGGTGAGAAGGTTGGTGAAGCCGCCCGTCTGCAGGCGGCGTGTGACCGCAGAGCCCACCAGGCCGCTGTGCCCGGCGACGTAGATCCGCGCGTCCCTTCGGAGTTGCTGCATCACATCGTCCCCTCACCGGCATCGGCGGCCGCCGCACGCTCCCGCCATTGGTTTGCTCGGCAAACCATTGAATGACTGGGGCTTTTGGAAACAAACGGCAACTTGAGTCGCCCCGCGCGCGTGTCGCACCTCGTAACGCCAGACCGGTCGCGGCACGTCGCAGAATCCAATCAATTCTAGAGCCTCCGGGGGGATACGCAAACGTTTGGGCAGGCGGCGCCAAGCCGAGGCCGTGTGTGAACCCTGCCTCGGCCAAGCGCCGCCTTGGAGAGAACGGTGGCGTGGGGCCGACGAGCTCTACGCGCAGTGGATGTGGCGGGCATCCACCTCGACGTTGCGCACGCCGCAGACCATCGTGAGCAGCAGGCGCACGCGGTCCTTTGCCGGCAGGTACTGCGTCACGACCCCCTCAAGGCCGTGCAGCGGGCCGTGGACGACGCGAACGCGTGAGCCCTTGCTCGGCGCGCGGCGCGCCTCGGCGATCACCACGTAGCCCCGCTCTCCTTCGCGCTCACGCAGAGAAAACACGAACTCATCTTCGACCGCCGCGAGAGCTTCGCCAAAGCGGACGATCCCCGAGACGCCGGAGCAGTAGCGAACCGCCGCGAAGCGCTCCTTCACGACGCACTGCGCGAAGACGTAGGAGGGAAACAGGGGCACGGGACCGCGCGGGGCCCGCAGGTGCCAGCGCGGCTCGAGGATCCGCGGGCAGTAGGCCGGCACGTCGCGCGCAGCCAGCGCCTGCACCACCGCCGTCTCCTGCTTGGGCTTGGTTCGCAGGAGGAGCCAGATGAGACGGGGATCGTCGAGGGCGATCAGCATGCGACCTCGCTCACGGTCTTAGCAGAGGCACACAGACGGGTCAAGCAAAAGGGACGAGTCGAGAGTTAAGTGTTGACAGCGAAGACCCCATGACAGGGAAAGCTCCAACACAGGAAAGGGGGCCTGCCCCCGCCCAAGGTGTCATCCTGAGGGAGCCCGACCGCAGGCGGGGCGACCGAAGGATCTCACCGCATGTGCAGCGCGAGGGGATTCTCCGGCCCCGCTGAAGCGGGGCCTCAGAATGACACAAAAGGGGACGGCCGCACGGTCTGCGCCGGCTCGTCATTGCGAGTCCCGGCCTGAAGTGTAGGACGGGACGAAGCAATCCCGGGCAGGCCAACGAGATCGCGTCGTCCGCCTCGCTGCGCTCGGCGTCCTCGCGATGACAGCACGCGGGGAGCGCGCGCTCCACAGAGGCAGATGAAGCAAAAAGCACGCGTGGACGCGTGCTTCACAACTTTCGGTTTTTCGGGGACTACGGGCGCGGCTGCGAAGCTTCGGGGGGCTCCTTGTGCTTGATGAGCGCAACGCCGCCGCCACCGAGGATGATCAGCGGGAGCAGCCTCCGCCGGTTCTCCTCATCCACGGCCGCCGCAGCCTCGGCCATGAGGATCCGTCTGCAGGAGTCGTCGGGCTTGAGGTTGCCGCGGGCGTCGATGCGCGAGATGACACCCTCGCACAGGAACCCTGCGACGACCTGCCCCGCCTGGCTCGGCACCGTCTCCCCCACCACGAGGTTTTGCGCGTACCCGTTCTGCTCCGGGGTCAGGCTCAGGCTGCACGACGTTGTGACCGGGACCTTCTGGATCGGCGTGCGGGTCTCCTTCCCATCCACGTCCCTCACGGCCATCTGCACCTCGACCGAGGTGGTGGATCCCTCGGGACGGGGCAGGGCAGCCCAGTACTTGCCGCGCCCGGCGGACCTCATCTCGACGTAGTAGAACTCCGGCGACCCAGCTGTGCGGAAGTAGGTGCGGACCGAGCTCCAGCCGGTTTCCGGGGTGGCGGAGAGGTTGATCACGCTGTTGCCGCGGGTCGGGGCACAGTTAGGAACGGTTAGGGTGAACGTCTGGGCAACGGAGGGCATCGTGGCCGGCCCGAGGGCGGCCGCCACCACGAGGCACGCCCACCAAGCTATGAAGCAGGAGCGTCGAGAGGCACGTCGCCCAGCCAAGGAAGCAGCCCTCCTACTATCAGCCTACAACCGTAAGTCTAAGGTGTCAAGGTTTTTGCGTTACAGCGGCTGAGTCCCCGAGGACCTTTCTGGCGTACTCCTCAACGAACGGCGTCCGCCGGATGTTGGGCAGGCAACGCCTCAGGGCCCCCGCGGCGCCAGCCCGATCACCCGTCTCGTAGAGGGCGACCGCGCTGTAGAACAGCAACAGTGGCTGGCCGTCGCCCGGGTCGCCCCCGCGCCGAAAGTACGCGGCCGCTTCCTTCCAACGGCTCGTCCGGTAGGCAATCTCGGCGGTAACGTGTTGGGGTTCAGCAAGATCCGGCCTTGAATCCGCGATCTTCCGGGCGAGGGCAAGAGCCCCATCGAGGTTGCCGGCGTTCGCGAGGTCCCGGGCCCGGTCGAGGTCGGCCCTATCCGCGGGCGAGAGTGGGCCCTTGGCGGCACTCCTCTGCGCCTGGCCGCTCGCCGAGGCGATTCCCGTGGCAGGTTTGACGGGCGGCTTCGTCGGGAATGGTTGTGGGAGGGCGGTGGCAGCAATCCCTACGGCCCTGGTGGGGGTCGGGGCGCTGAAGGCCTGTTTCGTCGCGAACGGCTGCGGGGAGCCGGCTGCGACGACGACCCTGGTGGCGATCACCGGGGGCGTGGGCCTCTCGGCCCGTCGTGGTGTGGGTGTCTGGACGGGACCGGCGGCAACGACTCCGGTGG
Organism: Acidobacteria bacterium RBG_13_68_16; assembly: GCA_001766905.1. Lineage (GTDB taxonomy): Bacteria > Acidobacteriota > Thermoanaerobaculia > Thermoanaerobaculales > Thermoanaerobaculaceae > RBG-13-68-16. The sequence goes on along the minus strand of MEKI01000115.1, from coordinate 13,717 downwards.
AAACGGTCGTGCCGGCCCCCGGTTTCTCGCCCGTCCTCGCCGCTCCGGGAACCGCCCGCGCCGGCGTTGGGGCAACCCCCGCCTGCGAACCTGTCAGGCCACCTGCGGCGGCGATGGTCAGCTGTTGGACCGTGCGGTCCTTCGCAACCTCTGGGGGCAGGTGCGCGGCGAAATCGTTGGCCTCCTGCCAGCGCCTTTGCTCCACCAGGCAGTTCAGCAGCGCGCCTGCGACCTGCGCATCCGAGGAGGCGAGGCCGCACGCCTTGAGGTCGCCCTCCGCCTGCGACCACTTCCTGTCGGCGGCCAGCGCGAGCCCACGTAGCTTCAGCGCCTCCGCCTTGCCGGGCGATTGCTTGAGGGCCCCATCGGCGGCCGCAAACGCGTCACGGGGGTTGCCCTCTGCGAGCTCCAGCTCCGCCAGCATGAGGCGCCAACTGAGCTCTCGCGGCTCCACCTTGATGAGGCGCGCAAGCTCCTTGCGCCGCTGAACCGGAGGCAGCTTCGCCACGCCGTCCTGACGGGTTGGGACGAGACGTGCGAAGGCCGCGTTCTCCGAGAGCGTGGACTGAGGGATCACCTGCACCACGAGCCGCTCGAAGGCGGAGCGAACGTCCTTCGGGATGTCGGCCCGGCTGTAGCCCTGGAACCTCTCCTCGACCTCCGAGAGGCGCTGGAACGTCTCGCGGAAACCCGCCTCGTCACCGGTGGCGCCCTGGGCAAGCGCGAGTCTGGTGAGACCGTCGGCGAGAAGTTGTGGTTCGTCGAGGAGACCGAAGGACGCCATCCGGAGCTCGCGGGCAGCGGTCTGGTAGTCGCGCCGGTTGAAGGCGTCGGTGCCCTGGCGCAGCAGGCGGAGGTAGAAGGGATCCGCCGCACGGGCAGACGCGCCAACCAGCACCGTCACGAGCACCGCGGCAATCACCGGGAGCCGTGAGAGCGGACGTGCCTTCAAGCCTCGGAAGGGGGGTGGCACTTCACTGGTCACCTTGAACTTGTCGCTACCTTTCCCAAGCTTCGGCGCATGCCAGAGGCTGGTGGCCGGCAACGTATGGTCCATTACTCCGCATTATGCCTTGAAAGAGGCCGGTTTTCGAGCACCGCCCTGGGGTTCTCCTTGATGAGCCGCCTGGCCCTCGCTTCGCCCCATCCCTCGGCAATCGCCCGGAACGCCTCGGAGAGACGCGGCGGCCGGACCCGGGCGTCGTGCGTGTCGGTGGCCACGAAGTGGACGAGGTCCTCGTCGAGCAGGAGGGAGCAACAGGCTTGCGGGCCGCGGCCCAGCTCTCCGGTCACGCTCCCCGCGGTGAGCTGCACGAAAGCGCCGCGCTCCACCAGTTCGGCCACCAGCTCCGGCTGATCCACGAACCAGGGTATGCGCTCCGGGTGGGCGAGGATCGGGAACCAGCCGGCCAGCGTCAACTCGTGGACCACCGGGCGCGGGTCCGGCTCGCTTGAGACCGACGCGAACTCGAGCAGCAGGTACTTCGAGCCCGCAAGCGTCAGCAGGCTCCCGCCCGGCAGGCGATCCACGTCGTGGAGCAGCTCCGAGTCCACGCGGATCTCGGCGCCGAGGGCCAGCGTGGGCCTCCCGCCCGTGGCTGAACGGAGCTTCTCGAACAACACCTCGAGGATTCTGCGGTCGTCGTTGGGCCAGAACCCGTGGCGCTGGTGTGGGGTCACGATGATCGTTTCGACGCCGTCATCGGCGGCCGCCCGGCAGATCTCGATCGCCTCTTCCAGCGTCTCCGGACCGTCGTCACCCCCGGGGAGGAGGTGGGCGTGTAGGTCGATCATGGGCGGCGCTAGGCGCGCGGGCTCGCGCCCACAGCCGCGTCGTCCACATACTTCTGGTAGGCACGGTAGCGCTTGCCGTAGCGCCCGTGGTGCTCGCGGAATCGGTTCAAGGCCGCGCCGAGGATCCGGACCTCCGAGAGCTGCAGCCGTTGCCGGCACGTCCGGGCGTCCTCCCGGAGCACCATGCCCGAGCCCACACACAGCACGACGCCGTCCGACATCGCCCCGAGCAGGGTGGCGTCCGTGACCGGCAGTATCGGCGGGCTGTCGAACACCACGTTTTCGAAGCGCTGGTACGCAACGGCCACTAAGTCCATCATCCGCTCGGAGGAGAGCAGCTCCGAGGGGTTGGGCGGCACCGGGCCGGTGGGCGTGAGATAGAGGTTTGGCACCGAGGTGCGCAGGAAGATCCCGGTTTCATCGGCGCTTCCGGTCAGGAAGTTCACCAGGCCCAACCGGTTGGAAACCCCGAAGATCTCGTGCAGTCGCGGCTTGCGCAGGTCGGCATCTACCAGCAGCACCTGGCGGCCGAGTTGCGCCAGCACCACCGCCAGGTTCACCGCGGTGGAGGTCTTGCCCTCGCCGGGGATCGCGGACGTGACGACCACGCTTTTCAGGCGGTTGGTCGTGGACAGAAGCAGCGCAGTGCGCAGCGATCGGTACGCCTCAGACACCGCCAGGCGCGGCTTGAAATGGCTCACCAGCTCGATCTGCCCCGCGCCCGAGTCCCCGCCCGGCCTCTGGCCTGCAAGCGTCGGGCGCCCCGGCTGCCCCTTGCCGCGCCGTTGCCCGTACCCGTATCCGTAGGAGCCGCCGTACCCGTACCCGTTCCTGGAGCGCGCGACGTCAGGGATCACGGCCAGCACGGGGAGGCTCAGGATGCGGTCCACGTCCTCAGCGGTCTTGACGCTGCGGTCGAGGTACTCCAGGAAGAACACGAAGCCGAGACCCAGCGCGAGGCCGAGCACGAGACCCAGCCCCAGGTTGCGCCGCAGGGACGGGCGGTACGGCCCGCCCGGCACCAGGGCGCGGTCCACGACGACGATGTTCGAGTCGTGGGTTCCCTGGAGGCGCGACGCAACCTCGGTTTCCGACTGTTTGCGCACCAACTCGTCGAGCAGCGTCCGTCGGGTCGAGACCTCGACTTTCAGGTTGTTGTACTCCACGGCGGCCGAGTTGAGCTGCATCGCATCGCTCTTCTGCCTCGTGAGCTCGGCGACCAACGCCTCCTCGCGGCGAAGGGCACCCTGATACTCGGCCCTGGCGGAGTCGCGCGCCTTGCCGACCATCTCCTTGGTCACGTTGCCCAGGTGCTGCCTGCCCTTGTCTATCTGCGCCTTGAGCTCCTGCATGGCCGGCCACTCGGGCTTGTAGGTGTTCAGCTTGGTCGCGTAGTCCCGCTCGAGCTTGAGCTGCTCGCCGCGCAACTGCGTCACCAGGCCGCCCGACACGGTGTCGGCAACCATGTCGTCCGGGGTGTTCGCAAGCTCCTTGTAGTGCGCCTCCTTGCCGATTCGCTCGGACATGGCTCCCACGTAGTCCTTGTTCAAACCCTCGAGTCTCTGCAGCGTGACGTTAGAGGATGGGTCGAGGGCGACAATGTCGCTGCGCCGGGAATACGCCTGAAGCTGGGCCTCCTTGTCCTGGATCTCCTGCTTGAGCGCCTCGATCTGCGAGGTCAGGAACGTGGACGCCTTGCCCACCGTGGCGAAGCGTGTCTCAACGCCCCAGTCGATGTAGGTGTCGGCCACGCCGTTGGCGATTCTCGCTGCGAGCTCCGGGGTGGTGGCGACGTAGGAGACCTCCACCAACCGGGTGTTGCGGATCGGGTTCACCTCGAGGCCTCCGAGCACGCCGTAGGCCAGGCCGGCCAGCGTCGCCGCGTCGTCGCTCGCCGTCACGGCGCCCCCGGAGCCTCCGGGAAGGCGAGAACGCCCGGGGTTGAACACCGGGTCGTCCGCGAGGCGCAGGTTTTTTACCACGCGCTCCGCCAGGCCGCGGCTCTGCAGCAGGCGGTACTGCGTGGGGTAGAACGACTGCGCGTCGAACCAGTCGTCAATCTGCATCGGCTGCTGCATCGCCGCAGCACTTGTGGGTCGGCGTTCGATCTGAAGCACGGTGGTCGCGCGATACTGCCTCGGCGTCATGAAGTAAAGGACGATCGAGATCGCCGCAACGAGGCCGGCCACGAGGATCAGCAGCAGGCGCCGCCGCCGCACGACACCCAGCCACTGCGAGATGTGGAACTCGCTCTCCGGTTCGACCTCAAAGCCGATCTTGTCGGGAGCCGCAGGACGCCTGGCTACCATCAGAAGAACGACTCCTTGACGATCACCACGTCGCCGCTCTGGAGTGCCAGGTCGGAATCCTTGCCGGACACGATGCGCCTGTAGCTGACCTCCAGCTCCTCGTCGCGGCCCTCGCGGTCACGCCTCTTGATCTGGATGGTGCGGGACGCCCTGTCGGTCAGGCCGCCGGCACGCGCGATCGCGGTGAGGAGGGTGATCCGTTCGTTGCTCTGGAACGTGACGGCGCCCGGGTGTGCCACCTGGCCCAGACAGAACACCGTCACCTCCACCTTTGGCGGCACGTTGATGATGTCGTTGGCGAAGATCGGGACGTTGGCGTCGGGATCGGCACGCACCATGAGGTTGTCCACGTCGATGAAGATCTGGTCGGAGAGCCCGTTCTCGGCGCGTCGCAGGACGTAGATCCTGTCGCCGTGGTCATCGGTGAGCCCGCCCGCCGCCGAGAGGGCCTCCAGCAGCGTCCAGCGCCCAGAGAGCGCCAGGTTGCCCGGCTGCTTGACCGCGCCCAGGACGGAGATCGGCTTGGACCGAAACTCCCGGACCTGGACCGCTACCGAGGCCCGCTGCAACAGCTTAGCTTCTAGCATGGCCTTGAGGCGGTCGGCCAGCTCGACGTCGGTCAGGCCCTGCACCGGCACGTCACCGATGAGCGGCAGGTTGACCGTGCCCTCCTCGGAGACCCGGCGCTCGATGTTCAGCTCGGGCACCTCGAAGACCTTGATCTCGATCAGGTCCTTCGGCCCGATGCGGTAGCCCGCGCTCACCGGCACCTGGGTGTGGGCCGGCAGCGCCAGCAACACGCCAAGCACAAGAGCTGCAACGATTGCGCCGGGACACCGCGGCAGACCCCGGTTGGTGAACGAGGGCCGGTGTGGAGGCGCGGGGAGGTTCTTAGCACGTTCCATCATCGTTCGCCCCGTGCTCCGAGGCAATCTAATTGTATCACCACCATTGACCTCCGGCACCGGCCAGGCTCAGAAAAACCTGGACTCGCGTGATCGAGCGGTTGTACTCGGGAAGAACCGAGGTGTAGTCCGTCCGCGAACCCTCCAGGCCCACGGCCGACCCCTTCCCCATCTTGATGATCAGACCTGCGCCGTACCCGTCCAGGTCGTCGGTTCTTCCGACGCTCTCCCCGGTCATGGGAGGGTACTCATTGCGGCCCTGCTCCCAGAAGAGGCGCGCGTTGCT
>MEKI01000115.1:0-8417 GCA_001766905.1 Acidobacteria bacterium RBG_13_68_16 | reverse complement strand
GCCGAGAGGCAACTGAACCGCCAGGCCCCACCGCTCGTCCGTGAAGTAGGACGGGAGGGCGAGGAGCGAGTACGAGATACTGCGGCCGCCGTATGCCTGAAACTCCAGCTTGCCGCCTGGCTTAAAGCCGATCTGCGCCTGCCCGGTGGTCGTGTCAAGCGACGCAAACTCGGAGCCCTCCTGAGGCCTCAACGCGACGGCCGTCGCCCTGGCAGTCGCCCAGAGGCGGTTGCCCCGAAGATCGAGCTCGACAAACCGCCCGTCCCCCGAGCTGGACCGGTTCTGCGCATCGTTGATGAAGTCGGTCGTGAGGTCCTCGTAGCCGATCGCGAACCCAAAGGCCTCGCTGAAGCGGTAGCGCAAGCCGCCTCCCACCGACCGCTCGTCCCGGTCCGAGAGCTGAAGGACCTCAGCCGGCACCGCGCCCTCGCTCTCACCCTCGTACCGCCACCGCTTCCCCCAGGCGGTGCCGAACACCGAAAGGCGCCCCAGCACCTCGACCTCGAGAGTGGCCGCACCGCGCTCCTCCTTCACGTCGACGGGGATCGGGTTCTCGGTGGAGTAGAACTGCTGGGTCCGCCAGTCCCCCGCCTGCAACTCCAGCGTCACCCGATTGAAGTAGCCGAACATGCCGACGCCGTACTTGCCGTTCCAACCCCTCAGGTAGGTGAGGTCCCGCCACCAGGCGTACTCGGGCAGCGCGTAGAGGGCAAAGACGAGCTTTGGCCCCGCCGGGACGTACCCGTGCACGCCCAGCGAAGCCGTTGCGGTGAAGTCGGATTTCTGGTCGGTGGAGGTCCCGTAGACGTTGTTTACCCAGTTCACGTTCTGCAGGGCGAACCAGAGCCCGAGGCGCAGGGGGCCCAACCGGAAGCGGGCATCCTCCATCGCCGTGTGGAGCCGCTCCTTGGTCGGCACCATCTCGACGCCGAGGCTTCCCGGCGCGACGTACTGTTGGAACTGGGCGCCGGCGGCGCCCGTGAAGAGGATCGCACCAGTCGCGATGGCGACCGCTCGCGTAGAATCTCCGGTAATGGACCACAAAGACCCGCGGCGCGCCTTCTCGGCCCTCCCCTCGGTGCTGCTGTTTTCGCTCGCGGCGCTGGTGCTGTGGGTTCCCGTGCCCTTCGGAAGCGTCGTTCCGTGGAGCCACACCGTTCTCCAAATCACCGCGGGCCTCCTCCTTGCCCTCGCAGTCATCCCAACGAAGCGCGCCAGCGACCTTCGCCCCGCCGCGCTCCCCGCCGCCTGTGTCGCGGCCGTCGCGCTGCTCGGGGTGCTCCAGGCATCCACGTTCCCTGCGCCCATTGTACGCACAATCTCGCCGGAACACGCACGGCTGCAGGATCTTTCGCAAGACACGTTGGAGCGAGCCGGCTTCGCGCGCGGGGTCCCCTCCTCGTTTTCTCTTGCTCCCTCCGCATCGCGCGCGGCCGCGCTCACCTTCGCCGCGGTCGCCGCGTGCCTGCTGGCCGCGGCCGCCGTTCGCGAGCGTCGCCACCGTCGCGTCCTCGCCTTCGCGCTCTTGGCCTCCGCACTCTTCCAGGTGCTCTACGGTGCGGCCTCCCTGGCCGCCCGCCGGGGCACGATCTGGGGACAGGCGGTCGCCGGGGACGCAATGCGGCTGCGCGGGAGCTTCGTCAACGCGAATCACCTCGCCCTCTACCTGGAGCTGGCGCTGCCGGTCGCGTTCGCGTGGGGATGGTGGGCACTGCACCGCGCGCGCGAGAGGAACGCCCTCGAGCGTCGCATCGCGGTGGTGGCCGGTCCGGCCCTCGTCTGGTTCACGCTCTTCCTGGGGCTCGCCTTCACCGGCTCCCGCGCGGGTTTGATCGCCGCGGCGGCCGGCATGGTGGCGCAGGGGGTGCTGCTCGCGGCCGCGCGCCGTCGCTGGCGCGGCAGCATCGTCGGGGTGTTCCTCCTGCTGGTGGGCGTCGGCGCGGTGGCTGCGATCGGCCTCCAACGGGGTCTCGGCCGCTGGCTCGCGACCTCACAGCACGCGCTTGCGTGGACGGACCGGCTGAGGGTCTACGGCGGTTCCTGGGAGCTCTGGCACCGCTTCCCCTGGACCGGCACGGGTCTCGCCTCGTTCCGAGACGCCTTCTCGCTCCTCGCGCCACGGGAGTTGACGGGGGTTTCGTACTGGCACGCCCACAACGACTATCTGGAGGTTCTGGTAACCGTTGGCATCGTGGGCGCGGCGCTGCTGGCGGCGGCAGCCAGCACGAGTGCGGTTCGGCTCACTCGCGGCTTGCGCGAGGGTGGCCGCACGGAGAACCGCGCGGCCGCCCTGGCCGCCCTCGGCGCCCTTGTCGCGGTCGCTGTGCACGCCCTCTTCGATTTCGGGCTCTCCATGCCGGCCAACGCAGCCACACTCGCCATCGTGGTGGGGGCAGCGCTTGCTGCACGCAGAGGCGGCGAAGGGGAAGACGGGAAAGGGTAAGGGTCAAAGGAAGGACACGAACCCAGATCGACGCTTGTGTTGTCTCTCGCCTTTCCTTTTGCCTCTTCCCTCTTACCTCTTGCCTTCTTCTGGAATCAACTCCACCTTGCCCGGCACCACGCGCCCGCCGGCAGCCGTCTCGAACGCGAGCACGTGAGGGCCCCGGGCGACACGAGCCTTGCCAACGAGCCGGCCGTCGGGCCGCACGGGAGCGACCGCGACCGTCGCGCCGTCCAGGCTGACCCGTACCACGGCCCCGGCGAGCGGCACGACGTCGAGGCTCACGGCGCAACCAGCGGCGTCGGCGCCCGCCAGGAGGTCGAGGCGTGCGACCGGCCCCCGCCACTGCCACGCCGTGGCCGGCCACGATGCGGCGGCGGCCGAGAGGCTGTCACTGGTCGCCTTCATCTCGGCGTCATCGCCGCGCGCCCGGGCGAGGGTCAGGCGCGCCTCGGCCGCCGGCACGGTCTCGCCCCAGCTCCGATGCACCCGCGAGAGGGCCGCGGCGGCCTCGGCGGCTTTGCCCCGCTCGGTGAGCACGCGCGCCTTGGCGATCCAGTACGGCGCCCACGCCTCGATCCTGGGCGTCTCGTTGCGCCGCTCGACAACCTCGGCCTGCGCGAGGTTGCCGGCCGCGAGCTCCGCCAGGGCAGCCTCGCCGGCCGGAAGCTCGCCGGCGGAGGCCGCCAGCCTGGCCACGGCTGCGGGGGAGAGTCGCGTCTGCCCCCGCACGAAACCCTCGACCGCCCACGCCAGCCAGCGCCGAACGGGCTCTTGAGCGCTCACTTGCCCGGGCGGACAGAGGGCAAGCGCCGCCTCGACGCAGTCCCGGAAGCGCAGCTCCACCGGCGCGGTGGTCACCACGCCCACCGCCAGCGAGCGCGCGCCCGAACGGTCTCCTCCCCGAAGGTGCTCGCCGGCCTCGACAACACGCTGTCGCAGCTCCCGCTCCAACGCCTGATCCCGCCGCAGGCGGGCCACGCAGAACCCGTCCCACTCCGCCTTTCCGGCGTACAGGCCCTCCAGCACAGACCACGCCCGTGAGTCGTCGGGTACCAGCTCGAAAGCCGTCGCGGGGTCGGGCGCTGCCGACAGCCACAGCTCCGCGCAGCGAGCGAACGTTGCCGAATCCTGGAAGGCGCGGCGCATGGTGGGCAGTGCGTCGCTCCTCTCCACCGACGTCAGCGTCGGCCAGATTTCGAGCCACGCCACCGCCAGGAAGCGCAGCGGTTCGTCTTCGCCCGGAGCTAGGCGTGCGGCCGCCAGCAGCGGTCCCTCCCAGCCCGTACGATCGCCGAACACCCGCGGATCGCCCCGTGAGGACCACAGGCGATACGTGGCGCCACCCAGGATCATCGCCGCCTGCCAAGCGCTCGGGCGCGCCGCCAACGTCTCCGCGGCGATCGTACGGGCGAGATCCAGGCGGTCGTTGATTCCGGCGGCCGCCTCGGCCGCCTCACGCGGCGGGAGCGCCCCGAAAGCGCCGTAGTCGAACGCCTCGGCCAGCAGCGCGCGCGCCACTGCGAGCCGCCCGCGGACGGGATCGGGGTCCATCGCCGCCGCCCTGGCGACCTCGGGCTGCCGTCCCGCCAGCCCGGTTTCGGCGAGCAGCTTCACGACGTCCCGGCGCTGGGCGCGCAGCGTGAGGGCGTGCTGCACGCCGAGCACCGCCACCGCGACGGCCACGATCGCCACCAACCCACGGGCGAGCCCGCTCAACAAACGATTTCGCGTCATCCCGGCCTCTCGATTCAGGCTAGCACCAACCCGCAAGGCTGAACGTCAAGGCTCGGGCCTTGGGACCCGGAGCTCAAGAAGGTGCTACACCCCAATCCAGGACCGTGGACTTCCCTTCTTCTCGCTTCCTCGAGCCTCACGCCTCCGGCCTCACGCGTTAGACGTGCAGCTCCACGACGTCGCGGTCGCGGAGCTCGAAGTCCCGCGCGACCCTCTGCCCTTCGAGCTTGCCTCCCCAGACGCGGGCGAAGTGCATCTTCTCCGCGATCTCGCGGTGAACGCGCTCCGCGAGGTCGGCCACCGTGTGCCCTACGGGCAAGACGAAGGGAGCGCTGCGGTCCACCGGCTTGCCGGGCGGTTTGGAGTAGACACGCACCAGTTGTAGGCGGCGCCACACCGCAACCTTGAGCGCCTCCAGCCCCGCGTGGGTGGCGACGCTGACGCGCAAAAGAACGTACTGAGAGCCGTAGAGCTCCTCCAGGACCTTGACATCCTCGTCCCGCGCCCGGTCGGCCTTGGTGATGACCATGAGCGTCGGCAGCGGGTTGTCCCGGGGATCCACGTTCCCGGGAATCTCACCCACGAGGGGAGCGTGCGCTGCGGCCAGGCGCTCGCGCACAACCTCGACGTCCTCGGGGAGCTCGGACGAGGTGGGATCCACGACGAGCAGTGCGGCGTCAGCGCCGCGGACCAGGCCGGGGAGCCAGGGATCCAGGTGCTGCGCCGCGACCGGCGGCAGGTCCACGAGCTGGATCTGCACGTCCTCGAACATCATCATGCCGGGCTGCGGCCGGGTCGTGGTGAACGGGTACTCGGCGATCGCGGGCTCCGCGTGCGTGAGCACGGCCAAAAGCGAGGACTTGCCGCAGTTCGGGGGGCCGACCAGCACGATCTGCGCCGCACCCTCGGGGTCCACCTTGATGGTGTGCCCGTGCCTCGAGGTGCGGCTCTCCTCCTCGTGCCGCAGGCGGGCCAGCCGGCGTTTGAGGTCCGCCTGCATCTTCTCGGTCCCCTTGTGCTTGGGGATCGTGGCGAGCATCTCCTCGAGGGCGGTCCGTCGCTCCTCGAAGGTGTGGGCGGACTTGAACCTGGCCTCGGCCGCCCGGTACTGCGGTGTGAGGTTCGCCGGCATGTGCACCGATTGTAAACTCAGCCAATGCGCCCGGAGAAACCGGCGAGGGCTCCTCTTGCACCCGTTCTAGCTGCGGGCCTCGCCCTCGCGCTCCTCGCCGCCCCGTTCGTGCCGGCGCTCTTCCCCGCGGTGGTAACCGTCGCGAGCGTTGCGGCCTGCGCCCTCGCCTTTGCCCGACGGCCCTCGCGGCCGCTCCTGCTGGCTCTCGTGGGCCTCGCGGCCTGGCTCGCGATCGCGCTCGCCGGCGCCTGGCTCCTGCGCGAGCGTCCACTGGGCGGCCTGGCGTGGGTGCTCGTCGTCCTCTACATGGTGCCCCTCCCGGTGATCCCTTGGCTGTACTGGATGACGTTCCGGGAGCGCCGCGAGTGACCGCCCTGGCCGTGCTGCTCCTGCTGGCGGCGGGCCTTGCCTGGTGGGGCGCCCGGCGCACACGGGACTCCGCCGACTACTTCGCGGCCGGCCACCGGGCCGGGGCGTGGCTCGTGGGCATCGCCGGGACTGCGGCCGCGGTGTCCGCCTTCACGTTTGTCGGCGGGCCCGGCATGTTCGCCGCGGTCGGCGCGGGCTCGCTGTGGATCATCCTCTCCGCGCCGCTGACCGGCGCGCTGCAGTGCTGGGCTGTCGGCGAGCCGGTCGTCGAGCTGGCCGAAAAGCACCGGGTGTTGACCATCCCCGAGCTGGTGGCCGGTCGCTTCGGCGGCCATGCGACGAGGGCTCTCGCGGCAGCGGTCGTCGTGGTGGGCTGCGTGGCCTCACTGGCGGTGCAGGCGCGGGCGGTGGCGGTGCTCGGCGAGGACTTCCTGCGGGTGCCGGGGGCAGCCGCGGCGATCGCAGCGATGCTTGCGACCACCGCCTACACCGCCCTCGGCGGGATGCGCGCCAGCCTGGTGGCGGACGCCGTGCAGGGCGGGGTGATGGCGGGGTTGGCGGTGCTGTTGGCCGCGGCCGCGCTCGTTGCCGCGGGCGGGCCGGGGGCCGCGGTCGCGACGCTGGAGAAGGCGCGCCCGGTCCTGCTCGGCAGTTTCGGTGCCGCGGCGCCACCCCAGGCATGGGCGTGGTACCTGCTGTTCTGCGTGGGAACGTGCGCCCAGCCCCACTACCTGCAGAAGTTCCTCTTTCTGCGCTCGCGCTCGCAGCTCCGGGCCTTGCCGGCGGTGCTCACCGGTGCGCTTGCGGCGACGCTGGCGGTGTGGATCGGGGTGGGCCTCGCGGGGACCGCGCTGGTGGCGCAGGGCGCGGTGACGCTTGGCAGGCCCGACGACCTGGCGCCCCGAACGATGAGCCTGCTGGGGCCGTGGGCGGTAATGCTGGCCGGGGTGGCCGTGCTCGCCGCGATGATGTCAACCGCGGCCTCGTTCCTCAACCTGGCGGCCGCCGCGGTGACCAGGGACCTGCAAGAGGCGCTGGGCAAGCCGGCGCTCGGCATCCCAGCGGCGCGGGTCGCCACCGTGGTGTTCGCGGTTGCAGCCACGGCGATCGGGGTCACGAGCGAGAGGGCCGTGGTGGTGCTCGGCCTGGTGGGCTGGGGTTTCTTCACCGCTGCCCTGCTCCCGATCATGACGGTCGGACTTGCGTGGCCGGGCGCCACCGCACGCGGCGCCGTCGCTGCGATGGCCGCCGGTGCGGTTGTCGATCTCGTTCTCGAGAGCGCGCGCCCGCTCCTCCCGGCCGGCCTCGAGCCCGGCCTCGCGGGCGCCGCGGTTGGGATGCTGGCGCTCGTGGCGTTCTCGTGGAGAGCCCGATGAGGATGAGGTGGTCCGAGAAGGACTGCGGCTGGCTGGCGGGCGAGTTGGCCGCCGTGCGCGAGGGCGTTCGCCCGACCACGCTCGCGAAGGTCGAGAGGCGGCGCGACGCGTTCCGCCTGCTCGTCGCGTGCGTGATCTCGCTCCGAACGAAGGACGAGGTGACCGCCCAGGCCAGCGCCCGTCTGTTCGCGGTCGCCGCGACCCCGGAGACCCTCAGCAGGCTGCCCGAGCGGCGCATCGCGAAGCTGATCTTCCCGGCCGGCTTCTACAACACCAAGGCGAAGCAGATCCGCGAGATCGCCCGGCGCATCGCGCGCGACCACGGCGGGCGTGTCCCCGCCGACAGGGAGGCGTTGCTGGGGTTTGCTGGCGTCGGCCGCAAGACCGCGAACCTGGTCCTCGGGCTCGGCTTTGGCATCCCGGCGATCTGCGTCGACACCCACGTGCACCGGATCTCGAACCGCCTCGGCCTGGTGCGCACCAGGAAACCGGAGGAGACCGAGCGCACCCTCGAGAAGGTCCTCCCGCAGCGCCTCTGGATCGACATCAACGACCTTCTAGTCACCTTCGGCCAGAACATCTGCCAGCCGGTGTCGCCGTGGTGCTCTCGATGCCCGCTCGCGGGCCGGTGCCCACGCACTGGCGTCGCTCGCCACCGCTGACTTGCCGCGCAGTGAAAGACACGAGGCCTGTGAGTCAGTCGCTCCCCTTTCGAGCGCGACCACGCCGCAGGCGCCCACGGTGACCGTGGACCTCCCCTGGAGCGTTGCCTGTCTTGCCCGCCGCATCGTGCTCGAAACGGCGGTCGGCCCGCTGTGCGCGCACGCGCCGCTCATCGAGCCAGCCGGCTCGCAAGCCGGGGAAGGCGTCGAACGCCGGCACGTAGGGTTTGACGTCGAGCACCGGCGTTCCGTCGAGGATGTCCACGTCGGCGACCCGCAGCGTCGCACCTTCGACCGAGAGCAGGCGCAGGGACGACAAACCGATGGGGTTCGGGCGGGCCGGCGCGCGCGTGGCGAAGAGCCCCCGCAGCCGATCGTCACGGTACGGCACGACGAGCGGTTGGAAGCCCGTCGCGCGGTCGAACAGGTAGAGGACCCAGATCCGGTCGAAGCCCTCGAGATCGGCCAGCGCCGGTCCGTACTGCGCCTCCAGCTCGATGGTCCCCTCGGCTTCCGCCGCGAGCGGAGGCTGGATTGGCGTCCCGTCGTGCTCATGGAACGGCGACCGCACGACTCCGATCGATCGAAAAGTGAAGGTCTCGGCCAAGATCACCTCCTCGTCGCGCTTCCGGTACGCAGGCCCGCACGCCAGCGCCCCCGCGCTCAAGACCCGGGCTGCGGCCGCGGCGGGCCCGTTC
>MEKI01000114.1:4758-5185 GCA_001766905.1 Acidobacteria bacterium RBG_13_68_16 | reverse complement strand
GACTGTGGGCGCGATGAAATAGCCCACCTTGTCGTCGCAGCCACCCCCTGCGATGATCTCGGCCTCGGGGGACTTCTTCGCGAAGTCGATGTAGCTCTTGATGACGCCGAACGCGTTCTTGTCGATGACCGCACCCATGAAGTTGGTGAAGTCCTCCACGTCCCCTATCTTGATCTCGCCGATCTGCTCGAGCATCGCCTTCTTGACCTTCGGCCAGAGCGACTTTGGGATGTACGCCCGGGAGGCCGCGGAGCACTTCTGCCCCTGGTACTCGAACGAGCCCCGCACGAGTGCGGTCGCCAGCGCGTCCGGGTCGGCGGAGGCGTGGGCGAAGACGAAGTCCTTGCCGCCGGTCTCGCCGACGATGCGCGGGTAGGACCGGTACGACTCGATTCTGGCGCCGACCGTCTTCCACATTTGCTGGAAC
>MEKI01000114.1:2173-4663 GCA_001766905.1 Acidobacteria bacterium RBG_13_68_16 | reverse complement strand
CGGTTCCAGACACCGGGCGACGAGGCCGGCTGGTCCTCGTAAATCCTCTGCATGAAGGAGGGGTTGAAGCGCCAGAAGTCGATCAGCTCGCACGCCGAGTCGATCTCGGCCTGGAAGACGGTCTTGGACTGGCCGAGCATGGTGGCCGCGTTGGCCTCATCCCGGAACGGGCCGGCCAGCAGGTCGGCGGCCCGCAGGAAGATCGCGGCGCGGTCGTACCACGGAACGCGCGACCACGATGCCCGGGCCTCGCGCGCGGCCACCACCGCCCTCTCGACCTCGGCCTTCCCTGCTTTGTGGTACCTGGCCAGCACGTGCGCGTGGTAGTGGGGGACGATGCAGCTGCCGAGCTTGCCGGTGCGCACCTCTTCCCCGCCGATGACGAGAGGGATCTCGATCTCCCGCCCGCGCATCTCGGCGAGCTTGGCCTTGAGCGAGCGCTTCTCCGGCGAGCCCGGAGCGTAGGAACGGATCGGTTCGTTGGTCGGCTGGGGTACACGGAAGACGCCGTTCATCGTTGCCTCCCAGGTGGGGTGCGCCGCTTCCTCGCCAAGGGCCGCCGCGAGGCACGGCACAGGCGAGGATAGAGGCCCCCCCCTCGCGGGTCAACCCTTCCGATGTGGCGGTTGCCGGCGGTTTGTGCGTATCATTCACACGTGAACGAACCAAAACCGACCGGTCCGGCTCCCGCCCGTACTACCGTGCTTGTTCTGAACTACAACGGGCGTGAGCACCTGGACGAGTGCCTGGGTTCGCTCGGGGCGCAAGACGTATTCATCCCCGGGTGGCCGGGCCAGCCGCGTGACGAGGCGGCCCGGGACGAGGTCTGGCTCATCGACAACGCCTCGACCGACGGCTCGGTGGAGCACGTGGTCGGGCGCTTCCCGTGGGTGCGGGTCGTCGAGAGCGAAGCCAACCTGGGCTTCTCCCGCGGCTACAACCGGGCGTCCGCGATGTGCGGCTCCGAGTACGTGGCCTTCCTGAACAACGACACCCGTGTCGGGCCGGACTTCCTCACTTCGCTTCACCGCATGCGGGCGGCGCACCCGGAGGCAAAAGGGGTTGGCGCCCGCATCATGAGTTGGGACGGGACGCGCGTCGACTTTGCGGGCGCCGACACCTTCTTCTCCGGGCATTCGTGGCAGCGTGGAAACGGTGAGAGCGCCGAGGGTCGCGAGTTCACGGAGGCTCCCCTGCTCTTCGGCTGCGCCGGGGCCCTGATGTTCGACCGGGAGACGTTTATCGGTATCGGCGGATTCGACCCCGACTACTTCTCCTTCCTCGAGGACGTGGACCTGGGCTGGCGGGCCACCTTGCTCGGCCACCCCACGTGGTTCGCCCCCGGCACGGTGGTACGCCACAAGCGACACGGGTCGTGGGCGGAGGAACCATTCGCCCTGGTGCGCTACCTCACCGAGAGGAACGCCCTCTTCACGGTGTTCAAGAACTACCACCAGGAGCGAATGGGCGTGATGCTCCTCGCCTCAGCCGCGCTCACCTTTCTGCGTGCCTGGTGTTCCAGCGACTCGTTGCGAAACCTGGGCAGGCCGTTCGTGAGCACCGGGGCCATCGCCCACCTGCTGGCCCTGGCCGACCTTTCAAGCTTCGTTCCGAGCCTGCGGCAGAGGAGGAAGCGGATCCAGAGCGACCGCCGGCGCACGGACCAGGAGATCCTCCCGCTCTTCGGTGCGTTCGCCTCACCCCCGATGCCGCTGGAGGGAGAGGAATACGGCAGCCGGCTCCGTGCCCTTCTCTCGACGGCCGGGATCGCCGACGACAGCGTGGGCGGGCCGTGGCCGGCGGAAGTGAACACCGCGGCCGAAGCGGCGGCGCTGCAGCTTTCCGGGATGTGCGCCACCGCAGTCGGCAGGCGTTTCCCCTCCGAGACGTTCCTGACGGAAGGCTGGGATGGCACCTGGGAGCACCAGGTCGCGGTCGAGGAGGCCCGGGCGCTGTGCGACGTGCAGGCAGCCCTCGCCCGGTTTGTCGAGGCAGGCGTCAGCACCGAGTCGGTCGGCACGTTGCGGGAGGATCTGCGGCGGATCAGACCCGCCAACGCCGAGACCGTCGGCGCGTCGCCCTCGGTGCGCCGTTTCGGCAGGCCCCCGACCGCCGGCGGCGTGGCCGTGGGAGCGCCCAGCGTCAGCATCGTGATCCGCACCAAAGACCGCCCCGGATTCCTGCGCCGGGCCCTCGCCAGCGTCGCCGCCCAGGCGTACCCGCGGCTTGAGGTCGTCGTAGTCAACGACGGCGGCGAGGACCCTTCGCCCGTCCTGGCGGAGTTCGAGAGCGCGCTCGAGATCTTCCTCGTTAACCACCCGGACGGCATCGGGAGGTCACGTGCGGCCCAGGCGGGGCTCGAAGCGGCCACGGGTGAGCTCGTGAACTTCCTGGACGACGACGATGAGTTTCGCCCCGGCCACCTCGCGACCCTCGTGGGCGCGATCACCGGTGAGGGTGTGCGGGTCGCGTACTCCGACGTGGAGTGTC
>MEKI01000114.1:1849-2059 GCA_001766905.1 Acidobacteria bacterium RBG_13_68_16 | reverse complement strand
TGCTCATGGACCGCAAGCTGGCGATCGAGGTGGGCGGCTTCGACGCGAGCCTCGAGTATTTCGAGGACTGGGACCTTTTCCTGCGTCTCGCGCGTCGGACCTGGCCCTACCACTGCCCGGCAGTCACCGCGACGTACCACGTCTGCCCCCCGCTGCAACAGGGGAAGTTGACCGCCGGGAACCACCGCTGGCCGCACCTCGCCCGCCTGT
>MEKI01000114.1:1446-1608 GCA_001766905.1 Acidobacteria bacterium RBG_13_68_16 | reverse complement strand
ATACGGAACCAGAGCAACCGCGGCTTCGGTCCTGCGGCCAACCAGGGCGTTGCGGCGGCGCATGGCGAGATCGTGCTCCTGCTTAACCCCGACACGCGCGCGGTCGGCGACCCTCTCGTGCCCCTGCTGGCCGCGTTCTCGGAGAACCCGGGAGCAGTGGCC
>MEKI01000114.1:817-1426 GCA_001766905.1 Acidobacteria bacterium RBG_13_68_16 | reverse complement strand
GCGCTCGCGGTGCGGCGCGACGCATTCCTGCGCCTGGGCGGCTTCGACGAGCGGTTCGTGCCGGCCTGGTTCGAGGATGTGGACCTGTGCGCCCGCCTGCTCACGCTGGGGACGATCCTCTACTGGCCTGCCAGCTGCTTCGTCCACGAGGGCGGAACGGCCGCCGCCGCGCTCGGCTACGATCAATTCCTGCCGATCTACTACTGCAACGCGATTCGCTTCTGGCGCAAGCATCACGGCGTGTGGGCGGCGCTCGCCTACCGGGCGCTCGTGTGCATGGGCATGGTGCTCCGCCTGCTCGCCGCGCCACTAGGTGCTCGAGTTCCCGCTTCCAGGAGTCAGGCCGTGATCGCCTACTCACGGGTGCTCCGCAGGGCTGCCGGGCTCGGCGGCCTTGCTCAATGAACCGGCCACCCGAGCACGACGGCTGAAGCGGTCCCACCGCACGGCACACGCGCCACGGTAGAACCAGCAATGAGCGGGGCTATCGCCGCTGAATCTCCGACGCGTGCCACCAAACTTCCAGCACGCTCCTCGCCAGCTTGGAACTGGCCGCCACGCGGCACCAGACGGTCATCCAGTAGCCGAACGCGAGGCGTTCGAAGAGCG
>MEKI01000114.1:0-748 GCA_001766905.1 Acidobacteria bacterium RBG_13_68_16 | reverse complement strand
GGTGGGCCGCCTGCCGAAGGAACTCGCGGAAGAACCGCCGCGAGATCCCCTCGGCGCGGCGCCGATCGGTGCCTCCGTCCGTGTGCTCCGCCATCAGCTTCTCCCAGTACCGGAGCCGACTCAGAACCATCCGGGACGATTGGCTGTAGGCCTCCCCGTGCATGCGCCATTTCAAGGTCGGCTCCGGAAGGTAGCGGACGGTGCCGTTCAGGAACGCGCGGACGAAGAAGTCATCGTCCTCGTATCCGGACAGCGTCTCGTCGAACCCGCCCAGCCGCTGGAAGGCACTCCGGGAAACGGTCATCAGGCCTGGCATTACGAACACGTCCCTGAAGAGCACGTCTTCTGCGGATCTCTTGGGGTTGGGCCAACCGAACCGGCGGTCCTGATGGATCCCGCGGATCATGATCCGGTCTTCCGCGTCGATGATGTCGGCGTCGGTGTACACGAGGTCCACGCCGGGCTCCAGCAGCCCGACAACTCGCTCCAGCTTGTCCGCGTAGAACATGTCGTCCTGGTCCAGGAACGAGACGTACTCCCCCCCCCCGCACGCGACGCCGAAGTTGCGAGCGCTCGATTGGCCTCCGTTCTCCTTCGAGAGGTAGTAGACCGGCAGCGCGTTCTGCGACTCCATGAACTGCGCGCAGATCGTTCGGGTGTCGTCCGTAGAACCGTCGTCCACGATCAGGAGCTCGAGATGCCGATACGTCTGGGAGCCCACACTCGCGAGCGCCTCGCGGAGCAACTC
>MEKI01000113.1:13224-13480 GCA_001766905.1 Acidobacteria bacterium RBG_13_68_16 | reverse complement strand
TAGAAGACCTCGCTGGCCGGCGTGATCGGGTCGGGCTCGATCTCCTGCTCATACCGCAGGCCGAACTGGATGGTGAGGTTCGGCGCCGGCGTCCACTTGTCCTGGATGAAGGCGGCCGGCTCGAACTGGTTGATCGACTGCGTACCGGCCTCCTCGGAGGTGACGTCCCCCACGCCCGCCTGCTGGAGGTACAGGAGGAGCGGACCGGTGATGCTCGTGCCAGCCGGGCAGGTCGCGGTCTGGGACGAGGAGCCGT
>MEKI01000113.1:7214-13190 GCA_001766905.1 Acidobacteria bacterium RBG_13_68_16 | reverse complement strand
GTTCAGGAACCCGTCCGTCGAGCCGAAGATGTAGCGGCCGTTCTGGAAGCCGCGGAAGATCTGCGACGAGTTGACGTGGTTGTACTCGAAGCCCACCTTGATCTCGTGAGCCCCCGTAATGATCGTGAGGTTCTCGTTGAACTGCACGCGGGTGTCGTAGTAGTCGACCGGGATGAAGAACGGCTCGCCGAAGCGGTAGCTCCTGCCAAAGTCGAACGCCGTGTCTGGCAGCGGTCGCGTCTGGCCGGTGATGTCCGGGCCGTTGTAGGGCCGCGGCCTGTTCTCCTTGGCGAACTGGAAGCGGAACTCGTTGAGGACGGAGTTCGAGAACGTCGAGATCAGGGTCCCGCTCAGCGCCCTCGAGTCGTCGTTCTCGATCGAGTTGGCGCTGCGGCCCCAGGAGTCGACGTCGAACGTGCCGTTCTCCTGCTTCGAGTTGGTGTACGTGGCCCGCAGCGTTGCCAGGTGGTCCTGCGTGATGAGCCAGTCGAGCTTGCCGAGGGCGACCTGGGCGTCGTTGCCGCGCTTGATGGGCCCGTTCTCGTTCGCGCTGCCGAGGCTGGCGAAGTAGTCGACCACGCGCTGCTCGATGCGGTTGGGGTCCGTCTGCTTGGTTGAGCTGGCTTTCTGGATGTCGCCGGAGAGGAAATAGAAGAGCTTGTCCTTCAGGATCGGGCCGCCCAGGGTGGCCCCGTACTGGAGCTGGTCGAAGTCATACTTCTTGGCGGTCGAGCCGTCCTTGTTGATCGGCGCCGAGGCGAGTCCCTGGTACTTGTAGTGGGTGTGGAAGCTGCCGTGAACCTCGTTGGTGCCCGACTTGGTGACCACGTTGACGAAGCCGGACGAGGAGCGGCCGAACTCGGCGTTGGCGCCGTCGGTCACCACCACGACCTCCTTGACCGCATCGAGGTTGAAGGTGAAAACCGGCCGCTGGCCGCCGCGCTGCTCGCCGAAGAACGGGTTGTTGAAGTCGGCACCGTCCACCGACACGTTGTTGGCGATCCCCTTCTGACCGTTGACGGTCATCTCATCGCCGTCGGGGCCCTGGACGACGGAGACGCTCGGCGTCAGCTTCGCGAAGTCGAGGAAGTTGCGGCCGTTGTTCGGAAGGCTGGCGACCTCCCTCTCGCTGATCTGGGTCGAGCCTTCCGCGCGCGTCGTCTCGATCACCGGGTTCGCCGCCGTGACCAGGACCTCCTGGCTGACGGCCGAGACCTGCAGGGCCAACCTGAGGTTGATCGTCTGCCCGACCGCCAGGTTGAGGCCTTCCCGGACCAGCGTGCTAAAGCCGGCGAGCGTCACGGTGACCCGGTACGGGCCGAGGGGGAGAAGGACGCCCCGGAAACGGCCGTCGGAGCCCGATGTGAGCACCTTCTCGAAGTTGGTGCCCGTGTTCTTGATTGAGACCGCCGCCCCGGGGAGCACCCCTCCTGACTCGTCGACGACGGTCCCCTCGATGACACCGGTCGTCGCCTGCGACTGGGCAAGGACTCCGGGCACGAGGCACGTGCTGAAACACAGGAGCACAAGACCGACCCTCCAAAGATGCCGCATAGACCTCCTCCTTTCATCCCTCCTTGGAATCCGGAAGAAAAACCACAGGTGTTGCCATCGCCACGGTGGCGTCAGGCTACGCCGTTCGCAAGTGGTGTCAAGATGTGTCAGGCTCGAGGGCAGGGCATGGTCCAAGGGTTTCCGTCCTGGCTCATATGTCCTGTGATTGGCAGGAGATTCGGGTACCATATGGGGGCCCGCTTCGGGCCGGGAGGCTTGGGGGGTGGGGACCGAGGCGACCATGCCGGTGACGAGGGTCAAGATCTGCTGCATTGCGAGCGTGGAAGAGGCCTGGACCGCGATCGATCACGGCGCCTCCGCGATCGGGCTCGTCTCGGAGATGCCGAGCGGGCCTGGTGTCATCCCCGAACCTCTGATCGCCGAGATCGCAGCGGCGCTACCACCTTCGGTCGGGTCGTTTCTCCTGACGAGCCGCCAGGAAGCCGCCGCGATCATCGCGCAGCAGAGGAGGTGTCGGGTCAATTCGGTGCAGGTCTGCGACCGCCTGCAGTCCGGGACCTACGAGGAGCTCCGGGACGCGCTGCCGGGGATCGCGATCGTCCAGGTTGTTCACGTTCGCGACAACGGGGCGTTGGGTGAAGCGCTGCGGGTGGCCCCGCACGTGAACGGCATCCTGCTGGACTCCGGGAGCACCGCCTTGCCAACCAAGGAACTCGGGGGCACGGGTCGGACGCACGATTGGGCCATCAGCCGCGAGATCCGTGACCGGGTCGGCGTCCCGGTGTTTCTCGCCGGTGGCCTCACCTCGGAGAACGTGGCCGAGGGCATTCGCCTCGTGCACCCATTCGGCGTCGACGTGTGCTCCGGAGTGCGCACCGATGGGAGGCTCGACCGCGAAAAACTGCATGCTTTCGTGCAAGCGGTCCAGGGGACCGGAGGCTGTGAATGATGTAGAACGGCGGTGGACGGGAGGAGACAGATGAACCACGCGATGACGACGACGACCTTCGACCTGCCCGGCTACCGGGTGATGAGGAACCTGGGCGTGGTGCGGGGGATCACCGTCCGATCGCGCTCAATCTTTGGCACGATAGGGGGAGCGCTGCAGACTCTTGCAGGGGGCAACATCTCACTGTTCACCGAGTTGTGTGAAAAGACGCGCGCCGAGGCGTTCGACATGATGGTTGCGCATGCGGAGCAGTTGGGCGCCACCGCGGTGGTCGGCGTCCGATACGACGCCACGGAGCTGATGCAGGGCGTGACCGAGATGGTCTGCTACGGCACCGCGGTCGTGGCGCAACCTGCCTGAGCAACGCCCCCTTCTTCCGGCGGGCGTCGCGAGGTACCCTGACGCGGTGCTGGTGGGAGGAACACCATGTGTGCACTCCTGAAGCGAATCGCGGCGACTGTGCCCGATCTCGGTCTTCTAACGGTTCTTGCCTTTCTCCTCACGATGGTGCCCGGTGCGGCACACGCGGTCCCACCCCAGGGATCGCCTGCGGACGAGGAGGCCGTGGGGAAGGTGGTCGACGGTTTCATCGCCTCCTTGAACGCGGCCGATGTGAACCTGTTCATAAGCTTCTTCGCCCCGGACGCAACGCTGTTCTTCCCCCTCTCGAGCCTGCCTCTCCGCCTCGAGGACCGGCAGCAGATCGCCACCGCTTTCAGCGCCTTCTTCGAGGCCGTTCGACGGCGGCACCCCGAGCCGCCCTACATGACCATGATCCCGGTTGGTACCAGGGTGCAGTTCCTCGGCAACGTTTCCGTAGTGACTTTTCACCTCAAGGGCGAGGAGGCGGTCTCCCGTCGTACCCTTGTCCTGGAGAAGCGCTCCGGGACGTGGCTGATCGTCCACCTGCACGCGTCGAGCCTTGCACTTCAAAAGCAATGACCGCCGCCCGGTACGGGGGCGTATACTTTCGAGCGCAGGGCTGCGCGGCCCAGGTGTAGCCCCCGGAAGGAAAGCCACGTGACTCATCTCAGGGCACGCTCCCGCTCGACCATCATGGTCACGGCGCTGCTCGTGGTTGCCTCGGTGATGCCGGGTGCCCAACAGAAACATGCCCCACCGATCGTGATCGAGACGGTCCAGGTCAACATCGTCAACGTGGAGATCGTCGTGACGGACCGGGAGGGCCGCTCGATCTCCGGCCTGGAGAGCGGGGACTTCGAAGTCTTCGAGGACGGCAAGCCGATCCGAATCACCAACTTCTACGCAGCGGTTGGAGGTCGGCCGGCACCACCCCCGGGTGCGCCATCCCCTGCAGGCGAGGCCGTGCAGGAGCAGGCAGCGCCCACGCCCGAGGCGCAGGCTCTGGGACTGGTCTTCTTCATCGACAACGCCAACCTGACCATCTCCCGCCGCACGGCGATCTTCGAGCAGGTCCGCTCGCTGCTCCGGCAGGGGCTGCAGACCGGGGGGGCGCAGGTGCTGCTGGCCACCTCGGGTGGAGCCGTGCGCATCCGGCAGCCTTTCACGTCCGACGAGCAGGCGTTGCTGGCGGCGGTCGAGCACCTCGAGCACGAGGTCGGGGAGGCCCGCGGCGGTTCGGAACGCAACCCGCTCCTCACGAGGCTTATGGGCAGTGCCGCCGCGCCCGCCGAGGCAGGCACATCAGGCGGTCGAGGGATCTCGAGCCAGGATTTCGACAGGCAGAATGCGCTCTCCATCCGGGAGGACGTCCGCTCCGCGGCGGAGGAGGCGTACCAGCAGACCCGTGTCACCCTGAATGCGCTCACCCAGTTCGTTGACTCGCTTGCCGGGCTGCCAGGCCGGAAGGCGCTCGTCTACGTCGGCGAGGGCGTGCCGATGCGGCCCGGGGAGGCACTGTTGCAGGAGTGGGAGGCGGCGTTCCGCAACTACGACCCGACCTTCAACGCCGTGGCCGAGGCGGGGCGGTACGCCGTGAACCGTGAGTTCGGGGAGATGATCAGGCGCGCCAACTCGGCCCGCGTCACCTTCTACTGCGTCGATGGCTCCCCCGACTCGGGCAGCGCGGGCGTGTCTGCCGAGCGGGCCTCCATGACGGCCGATCCCACGAGCTCCATCATGAACGCCCACAACTTGCGCCAGTCGCTGGAGTCCATGGCCGGGGCCACCGGCGGTCGCACGCTGGCGGCAGGTCCCAACCTGGCGACCACGCTCGCCCGCACCGTCGAGGACTTCCAGACGTACTACTCCTTGGGGTATGCGGCGCCCCACATCGGCGACGGCAAGTACCACGAGATCGAAGTGCGGGTGAAGCGGGAGGGTGCGCGCACCCGCTACCGTGAGGGTTACCTGGACCGAGCCCCCGATGAGCGCACCGCCGAGCGGAACCTGTCGGCTCTCCTCTTCGGCACGGTTTCCAACCCCCTTGGGCTCGCGGTTACGGTTGCCCCGGCGGAGAAGCAGAAGGGCGACACGTTCATGGTGACCCTCAGCATCACCGTGCCCCTGGGAAACCTCGTGTTCCTGCCCCGGGAGGAGGTCCACGAGGGCTCGGTTTCGCTGTGGATGGCGACGAGGGATGCCGATGACCGGTTGAGCGCGCCGGGCAAGAAGACGTTTCCCGTCCGTATCCCCAATGATCAACTGCAGTCGGCCCTCGGGCAACTGGGGAGCTTCACATTTCAAATGCTGGTGAATAAGGGCCCACAGCGGGTCGCCGTGACGCTGCGGGACGAACTCAGTCAAACCGACTCCACCGCCGTTGCGAGCTTCACCACCGACGCGGCCGCGACCGGCGCTACCGGGCCGACGTGAGGCCAGCATGGTGAGCGGTTCACCCCGGCTCGCGGGGGTGTGGACGCTGGCCCTCCTGGCGTCGTGGCCCGGCGTGTGGGCGTCGGGTGGGGGTCCGCCGGAGCCGACGCGTGTGCCGCTGGAAAGTCCCCCACCGCTTCCAACCCCCTCTGTGGACGCGCCCCCTCCCATTGCAGCGAGCGCGCCGCTGATCTCGATTCCGACCAGGCGCGGTGCCGGTGTGCCGGCCCGATCGGCCGCGCTCCTGATGAGTGGGCAGCAGGGTGGGTCGATCGGGGTCTCGGGGCTGGCGGTGCCTGTGGCGGCCAGCGCGTCCGGCGTGAGCCTTTTCTTTGTCGTGGACATTGACGGCTCGACGCTGCTTGCCGAGGCGGAGGGTGAGGCGCTCCCGGTCGAAATCTCCGTCTACGCGCTGACCCCAGAGGGCCGAGTGGGTGGCGCGCTGACGGAGGCCTTTACCCTCGATGTGGAGCGGGCCGCCGAGGCGCTGGTGGGCGGGGGCATCAAGTTCTTCGGCTCCCTCGACCTACCCGCGGCCCAGTACAGCCTGCGCGTCCTCGTGCGCAACATCCCGGCCGGAACGTTCGGCGTTATCGAGATCGCGCGCGCGATGCCGATGGCGGGCGAGCCCTTTGCGTTTCTGAGCCCACCGCTGGTTCCCGAGCCCGCCGAGGCCTGGCTGCTCGCCCGCGAGGCCGGCGAGGAGGCCGACCAAC
>MEKI01000113.1:0-7202 GCA_001766905.1 Acidobacteria bacterium RBG_13_68_16 | reverse complement strand
CTTTCCCGTTCCTGGGCGAAGGGGAAGTCCCTGCCACCGCGCCGGTTCTGCTGCCCGGCACGGCGAGCCGCCTCTGGGTTCTTGGGCGGGGGGTGGCTCCTGCGACCACAAGCTATCCGGTGCGTGTCCTTGACCTCGGCGGGAAGGAGGTTGCACGGGCGCAAGCAGCCCTGGTCACCAGGCGCGAGTCCACGGTGGCTGGAACGTCTGCGCTGCTCCTCGAGGTCACCCTGCCCGCGCTCGCCACGGGCCCGTACGGCCTGGAGATCTCCGCACCCAGCATGAACCCCGACATGCCGCTCTGGAGTTGGACCCGTTTCGTTGCAGCAGATAAGACGACCGTTGGCAAGAACGCGGTGTGGGTGCAGTTCAGGGCCTCCTCGGCGCCAGCCGAGGGTGCCCCCCGGGTAGTCGGTTTCGTGGGGAAGGGCGGTCGTGCCAAGGCATCGCCCAAGATCAAGGCGGCCTACCGCTCGGCGCTCCGGACGCTCGCTTCGGATCCCGCGGCCGCCCGGAGCGTGTTGGCCGAACTGGAGACGCACCTGCTGCCCACCGGGACGGTCGCAGAGTGGCAGACGCTGGTGCTCTCGGAGTTGTCGGTCGCGAACGAACTCGCGGAGAAGCGGCCCGAGAGCACCCTTGGCCTCGCGTTGCTCCACCTGGAGCTCGAGCGCGACTACAGCCGGGCAAAGTCGTACCTGCTCGAGGTCCACGCGCGGCGGATGGTCGAGGAGCTCGCGGTACTCTACGCAGAACGCGGGGCGAACGCACATGCCAAGGCCACGGCGGCAAACGTCCTTGCGAGCCTCGCGGACAGCTTGCAGCGTCCCGGGATCACCGGGACGTCGGAGCGGCTCTTCCGCCGCGCGCTGGAGCTCTACCCCGACAACGCTGCCGCCCTCATCGCGATGGCCGCCAACATGGAGCGCGTCGGTCAGTACGATCGCGCGGTGCAGTACCTGGAGAGCCTTTTGAAGGTCCAGCCGGGCAATCCAGAGGGCCGCCTCAGGTTGGCGGTGAACCTGATGCGGATCGGGATCGAACGGAAGGGCGTGGAGTTGCTGCGAGCCTGCGCCGGTGAGGGCAACCCCGCCTGGGTGCGCGCGGTCGCCTATCAGGAGCTGGCACTCGGCTTCATGAAGGCCGAGCGTTTCGACCAGGCCGAGCGGCTTCTGAGGGAGGCCTTGGCCGCCGTACCCGCCGAGGAGGGGCTGACGATCCAGTTGGCCTACACCCTCGACCGGCTGCGCCGCCCGCTGGATGCACGGGCGTTGGCGAAGGAAATCGGCGTCGCAACGGGCTTTGAGGGTGACTCACCCCGCTTCCGGTACGCCGAGCAGCCGTCCGAGGACCTCGCCCGCGTGCAGGAGGCCCTGACGGCGGGCGCGCCGGCCGCCTATGCAGCGATTGCCTCGGCTCTCGACGAGACCGAAGGAACCACCGACGGAGGCGAGAAGTGATGCGGCTGCTCGCCGTTCCGCTGGTTCACTTGGCGCTACTTGCCGGGTCCTCGCCGCCGGTGGAGGTGACCATCACGAGTCCCCCGGCGGGGTATGCCGCGTTCGGGCAGGTGACCGTGGCGGCCGAGGTGAAGACCGGCGAGCCGATCCGGAGGGTCGTCTTCTTCGTGGACGGACGCCAGGCGGGGGTCGTGGCGGCGCGACCGTTCAGTATTGTCGCAAACCTCGGCCAGGACAACGTCGAGCACCGCTTCCGGGTCGTTGCACATCTGGCCTCCGGCGCTTCCGGCGAGGCGACCCTGGTCACCCCCAGGATCGCGGTGGATCAGGAGGTGCGGTTCGACCTGCAGCAGCTTTACGTTTCTACCCGGAAGGCCGGAGAGCGCGTGCTCGACCTCAAGCGCGAGGAGTTCGAGGTCCTTGACGGCGGTGAGGATCAGGAGATCACCGCGTTCGCCCGCGGCGACATTCCGTTCACCGCAGTCGTGCTGCTTGACTCCAGCTTGTCCATGCAGGGCGAGCGCCTGACCGCGGCGCTTTCGGGGGCGCAGGCGTTCATCGCCGGCATGCGACCTCTGGACGAGGGGAAGCTCGTCGTTTACTGCGACCACACCATCAAGACGACGCCGTTCACCAGCGTGCCCGACGTGCTCGTGGCGGGTCTAGGCGGCATCACCGCCCACGGCGGGACGGCCCTGTCCGACCACCTCTACCTCGCCCTCAAGTTGCTCGAGGAGCGGCAGGGTCGCCGCGTAGTGGTGGTTTTGTCTGACGGCATTGACTCGCACAGCGCGCTCTCGATGCCCGAGGTCCTTTTCAAGGCGCGGCAAAGCCAGGCCCTCATCTACTGGATTCGCCTGCAGGACGAGCTCGGGGGCCCAAACACCGACGACGAAGTGTCCCTGTTCTCGGCGTGGCGCGACAAGGAGTGGTACCGCGAGCACCTGCGGCTGCTCCGTCGCGGTGTGGAGGAGAGCGGCGGCACGATCACGTCCGTGCGCAAGCTTGACGAGATCCGCCCGGCGTTCCACGGGATCGTTGAGGAGCTGAGGGAGCAGTACGTTTTGGGCTACTACCCGAAGGACCTCCAGCACGACGGCAGGTGGCGCAAGGTGAAGGTGAAAGTGGGCCGCTCGGGGGTCAGGCTCCTGGCGCGCGAGGGCTACCTGGACTTTTGAAGAGACCGCCTATCGCGGCTTCGAAACCCGTACGACTCCTGCTGTCCCTCACTGTCCCGACTGTTCGAGCAGTCGCTCGACCGCTTGCAGGTCGGGGGGCACGGGTTTCGGGATCGACGCGCGCCTGATTGCGGCGGGGACGTCCTTGAGCCCGGTGCCGGTGATGAGGAGGACGGCGCGCTCATCGCGCGCCACCAGCCCCTCCCTTAGTGCGACGAGCAGACCGGCGAGCGCGGCCGCTGCGGCGGGTTCGGCGAAAACGCCGGTTTTCCGCGCGAGGTGGCCCATGGCGTCAAGGATCTCATCGTCGCTCACCAGGACCCCCGCGCCGCCGGAGGCGCGTACCTCCTTGAGCGCCATGATCGCGTTGCGCGGCGCGTTCACCACCAGGCTGTCGGCAACGCTGACGGCGTCGATCACCGGCGAGAGCGCCGACACCCCCGAGCGCAGCGCGCTGGCAATGGCGGGCGAGCCCGTGGGCTGCACCGCGATGAGGCGCGGCCTGCGGTGCAAGAGCCCACCGTGCACCAGGTCGCCGAAACCCTTGGCGACACCCGAGATGATGACTCCGTCACCGGTGGGCACGAGCACAACGTCGGGCGCCTCCGGCTTGAGGTCGGCCGCGATCTCGAGCGCCACGGTCTTCTTGCCCTCGATGGTGAACGGGTTGTACGCGGTGTTCCGGTTGTACCAGCCGAACTTTTCGCACGCCGCGATCGAGAGCTCGAACGCATCGTCGTAGGAGCCGGCCACCGGCACGACGCGCGCCCCGTACGTCGCGGCCTGCGCGAGCTTGGCGGGGGGCGCCGACGCCGGGACGAATACCACCGCCCGCACGCCAGCTGCCGCCGCCACCGCGGCGAGAGCGCTCGCCGCGTTGCCCGTCGAGGCCGTGGCGATCGTGTCGACTCCATACTCGATCGCCTTGGCCACCACCAGCAGCGATGCGCGGTCCTTGGTGGAGCCCGAGGGGTTGCGTGTCTCGTCCTTGACCCAGAGGTGGGGCATGCCGAGCTCGCGACGCAGGCCGGGGACCGGCAAAAGGGGCGTGCCCCCCACCCGAAGCGGAGGAAGCGAGACCGGTGATGCGATGGGCAGGAACACCACCAGAGAGCCGGGGTCATGCGCGCGGGCGGCGGGCCAGCGTTGGGGAATCTCGTCGAGCTCGACCCGCAGCACGCCGCGGGTGACACCACCGGGCTCCTGCCGTGTGCTGCAGATGGGGCACACATAGCGGACCGCGCCCTCCGCGTAACGCGCCCCGCATTCGGCGCAGACGAAGGTGAAGCTCGCCATGACGTTCCTCCGGCGTCAGTCGCGGGTGATCCGCGTGCCGGTCGTGCCCTCCAGAGCCTTCTCGACGTTCTCTGGGTTCGTGATCAGTGCCTGCCTGCCGCCGTGCTCCAGGTACCGGATTACAGCCTCGATCTTCGGGCCCATGCTGCCCTTGGCGAAGTGCCCCTCGGCCATGTACCGCCGCGCCTGCTCCAGGGTCAGGTGGTCCAGCCATTGCTGGTCGGGCGTGTTGTAGTTCAGGGCGACCTTCTCGACTGCGGTGGAGATGACGAACAGGTCGGCGTCGATCGTGGTGGCGAGCAGCGCCGATGCGTGGTCCTTGTCGATCACCGCCGCCACCCCGACCAGCTCGTGCTGGTCGTTCTCGACCACTGGGATGCCGCCGCCACCGACCGCGATGACGGTGAAGCCCTGGTCGACGAGGGTCCTGATTGCGTCGCGTTCGATGATCTCTTTGGGCAGCGGTGAGGCCACCACCCGGCGCCAGCCGCGACCAGCGTCCTCGACGACGTCCCAGTTCGCGCTCTTACGACGGTCCGCAGCGGTCTGCTCGTCCATGAAGCCGCCGATGGGCTTGCTGGGGTTCTTGAACGACGGGTCGTTCCTGTCCACCAGCACCTGGGTCACGACCGTCACCGCCTGCTTGGCGATACCGCGCAGCCGAAACTCGTTGTACAGCGACTGCTGAATGTCGTAGCCGATCGCCCCCTGGGTGTCGGCGCCGCAGGAGTCGAGCGGCACGTCGTGCAGCTCGTGGCGCGACAGCTCGCTGCGCCGCAGGATGAAGCCGACCTGAGGCCCGTTGCCGTGGGTGACCACCACGTCCCAGCCCCTCTCGATCATGGTGGCGATGTGAACGCAGGTCTTGCGCGCCGCCCGGATCTGATCCGGCACGGTCTGGTGCCTGGCGTCGGTGATCAGGCTGTTGCCGCCCACGGCAACGACAGCGACTCGTCTTTTGAGAACGTTTTCTTGCATGGTTGCTCGCCTCTAGATCTTGCCCATCGTGAGCGCCATGACCGCCTTCTGGACGTGCAGGCGGTTCTCGGCAATGTCGTAGATGGCGGAGCGCGGTCCGGAGGCGACCTCGTCGGTGACTTCCAGGCCGCGGTCCACGGGCATCGGGTGGGTGAAGATCCCGTTGTCGGTGCGCGCCATGCGCGCCGCGTTGGTTGTCCAGCCGCTGTAGGAGGCCGACTTTTGCTGCTCGGCTGCCTTCTTGAACTCGCCGTCCTGGTACGCCTGCGGGGTCACCCAGTTGCGGCTGTAGACGACGTGTGCCCCCTCGTAGCCCCCGTCGGGGTCCGAGGTCGTGCGGAAGGCGGCGCCGTTGGCCTCGCAGTTGGCCTGGGTCCAGGCGTACACCTGCGGATCCAGGTCGTACCCCTCCGGCCGGGCGACCGTGACGTTCATGCCGAAACGCGAGGCAATGATCAGCGCCTCCTGCACCGAGCACCAGGAGCGCGCCAGCGCGCCCGAGGCCCACGTGAGCAGGAAGTTCCTGCCGTGCAGCTTCTCGTAGTCGGGTCGGCCCGGGCCCCCGCCGAACCACTCCGCCCAGCCCATGATGTCGGCCAGACCCTGGCAGGGGTGGAACCGGTCGTCGGCCATGTTGATGATCGGGATGTCGGCCCACCTGGCGTACTCGCGAAGCAACTCGTTGCCGGCGCCGTAAGACGGAACCTTGTCTTCGAGGATCCGGATGCCGATGCCGACGGCATAGCGCGACATCACCTTGGCGGCGTCCTCGATCGTCTCGCCGGCGGTTGTGGCCGTCTTCAGGCGCATCCCCTCCGGTTGGAGGAACTGTGCGTGACCGCCCAGCTCTGTTGCCGCACACTCGAAGCTCTGGCGGGTGCGCACCGATGGGTTGTAGAAGAACATAAAGAACGTCTTGTGCTCCAGGGTCTTTGTGAAGCGAGGGTGAAACCGCTCCCGCTTCATCTCGGCGGCAAGCTCGAGAGTGGCCTTCAGTTCGTCGAGGGTCCACTCCTGGGTGACTATGAGATCACGGCCAAACAGGTCCATCGGGTTTCTCCCCTTCGCCCCCCTAGCGCATCACCAGGCTCATGACGGCCTTCTGCACGTGCAGGCGGTTTTCGGCCTCGTCGAACACCGCCGACTGCGGGCCGTCGATGACCTCGTTGCTGACCTCGAAGCCGCGGTCGCACGGCAGGCAGTGCAGGTACACGGCGCCTTTGTCGGCGAGGGCGAGGTGCTTCTCGTCGCAGATCCAGCCCTTGTTGGCGTCGAAGATCGCCTGGGTCTTCTTCTCGTCGGCCTTGCCGATCGGCGGCTGGAAGAGGGGCGTCGCACACCACGCCTTGGGGTACACGACGTGCTGGCCCTTGAGCGCGTCTTCGAAATCGTTGGAGATTTTGAACGAGCCGCCGGCCTGCTTGGCGTAGGTCCGGCACTGCTGCAGGATGTCGGGGGCGAGCTCCATCCCCTTGGGGTGGGCCAGGGTCACGTCCATCCCCATCATCGTCGCGTACAGAATCGCGCTCTGCGGCACCGCGCGCGGCTTCTCGATGCTGGGACTGTACGCCCAGCTCATGAGGAACTTCACGCCCTTGAAGCCGCCGAACTTCTCCTTCACCGTGAAGATGTCGGCCAACCCCTGGAACGGGTGGTAGACATCGTCCTCCATGTTGAGCACCGGGATGTCGGCCCACCGGGCGAACTCGCGCAACATCCTGTGCGCCCCGCCGTACTCCCAGTTCACGGGGTCGCCGTAGCAACGGATCGCGATGGCGTCGCCCATGCGGGAGAGCGTGCGGGCCACGTCGGAGACACGCTCCGTGGAGTAGGCCTTCTCCTGACCCTCCATGGCAGGGGTGTAGATCTTGCTGGGGTCGAGATAGTGGGCGTGACCGCCGAGTTGGGTCATGCCGGCCTCGAAGCTATTCCGCGTGCGGAGGCTCTGGTTGTAGAAGATCATGAACAGGGTTTTGCCCGGCAGAAGCTCGTTGTGCGCCTGGCCGATCGCGCGCTTGGTCTTGAGCTCTTTGGCGACGTCGAGGATGGTCTCGATCTCCTCCCGGCTCCAGTCCGTCTCTGCCAGGAAATCCCTGCCCTTGAACGTGTTGGTCTTCATTTGTTCAAGCTCCCTTCATCCGTCGCGGGGGGTGTTGCGGCCCCCCGTCCAATCCTCCGCCGCAATTGACCCCCCGAGCCCCCCGCGCTCGCGGGACGTGAAGTCCCACTCGCTTGGCCGTCGTCCGACGCCCATTTCCGGGGGTTCACGGCGTTGTCCCTTGTTTCATGG
>MEKI01000112.1:10293-10937 GCA_001766905.1 Acidobacteria bacterium RBG_13_68_16 | reverse complement strand
CGTGCCGCTGAACGCGTTCGCGGAGAACTGCGCCGTCTGGTAGCCCCGAGCGGCGAGTTCACTTTGCAGCGTGGGAATCACGTCGGGTAAGGGGTCCGTGTAGTAACGGGCGCCCAGGCGATGCGTTTCCGGAAAGAGCCCGGTCAGAACAGTCGCTACCGATGGCTTCGTCCACGATGCCGCCGCGTACGCGCGTCGAAACACCAGGCTCTTCACGCCCAGGCCATCGAGGAACGGCGTCACGTGACGCGGAGATCCGTAGAGTCCAAGGCGATCGGCGCGCAAAGTATCGACCACATACAGCACAACGTTGGGCGGCGCCTTTTCCGGCCAGGGCGCAGCGATCAGCGGGTTGATCCAGAGTCCGACATCGTCGGTCGCTGCGGCGTCGGATTCGAAACGCAGCACGCCCCGGCTGGGAGGAAGCTGCACGCGGACGTCGCGTGCGCCGCCTTGCTCGACCCGGGCCTCGAACAGCGTGCTCGTCCGGCCGCCCGTCACGAACGTAATACGCGCGCCTCGCTCGGACCGACCGGCGCGGAAGCCGGCGTGCAGCTCGGCGGACGCCGGCGGCTCCATCGGCCATTCGAGCGCGCGCGCCGATGTGTAGAAGGCGTCCCGGATCTCACCGCCGACGGTGAGTC
>MEKI01000112.1:0-9970 GCA_001766905.1 Acidobacteria bacterium RBG_13_68_16 | reverse complement strand
GTCCCGCGGAGGTGGGGTACCCGACGCCGGGCCAAACGACGGCGGTCAGGCCGTAACGCTCTGCAAACTGCCGCGCCCGACCGGCGAGCATGGCCCGGGCAAGACCGTCGGCGCCGAACGGCGGCGAGTCCGTCACCACGAGCGCACCGCCGGCCCCGACGACGCCGCAACCCGTTAACCCTTGCGGACGACAATCTCGACGCGGCGGTTTTTCTGCCGCCCTTCGGGGTTATCCGAGCCGTCGGGCTTGGTGTTGGGGGCGAAGGGCTTGGTCTCTCCCCAGCCACGGGTGGTCATCGGGTTGGTCGCTCCGAGGGCGGCGAGCGCCCGCTGAACGGAGGCCGCTCGGCGCTCCGAGAGCTGCTGGTTGTACTGGTCGTTGCCGACGCTGTCCGTGTGGCCTTCAATGAGCAACGGGGCGTTCGGGTAACTCTTCAGCACTTCGCCGACTTTCTGGAGTGCGGGCAGAGCGTCGGGCCGCAGGTCGGCTTTGTCGAAGTCGAAGAGTACGTCGGCGGCCAGATCAATCCGGATCTCGGTTTCCGTCACCTTGGCGCCCAGATCTTTCAGCGTGCTGTCGATTCCGCGGGTGATGCCGATGATGCGGAGAATCCTGGCGCGCTTGAGGGCTTCCTGTTCCGAGGAGCTCTGCTGCGCCTGGAGCGATGCGGCCAGACACAGGGGCAGAACGAAGACTGCGAGCCACCGTGTTCTCATCTCGAACCCCTCCGACATCTACTGGTCTGCGATGGGGATGTCTTCAAACGGAGCGCCCAGCGGCCAGACATAGTTGATCTTCTTGACTCCCGCCGGCGGAGCGGGGTACTTGGCCCACCATAGCCAGCTGCCGCCTTTGGCGATACTCACCCCAACGTCACCGCCGGCGTTGGCCGCCGGCGCCAGCGGCGTCTTCTCTTCGTCCCGGAGGACCAAGTACTTCTTGTCCTCGGCGGTCACGTAGAAGCTGTCGTAGTTACGACTGCTGATCAAGTAGAAGTCGGCGCCCGCGTTGCCGGTATTGCGGAGGCGAATCCGCACTGTCAGCACGCCTTCCTTCCGCTTGCATTCGACGAACTCCGCAATCACGCCCGCTTCGTTGGTCTCCTGCACCTGGAGCGGGGCGGAGGGCTTGGCCACAGGGGCAGGTACCTGCGCCGCCACTTGGGCGGGCCGGCTGGCGCCCAGGACCACCAAGGTTGCGAAAACCCCGAGCAATAGACCTAGTCGGCGCATAGACGTAGCCCCCTTTGCCTCAAGATCGATAGCCTTTTCACGGATAGGGTTCTCCTTTCTCAAGTCGGCGACAGACAATGATTCTCGTTCCCGTTCTCAGTACCGTCGATGATACCAGCGCTCGACGTGCTGTCAAGACGGCGCGAGGGCGATCGAAGCGTCGCGCATGAGGAACTCCGGGAGAACCCTGCCCAGGGCGGGATCCAGCAGGGCGCCGGTGGCGGCGACACGCCGCTTCTGCGAACTGCTACGGCTTGCAGATCTGCTCGGCGCGCAGCTCGTTGACCCGATCGCCTAGCCGGGCGGTTTCTTCGAACTTCAGCCGCCTCGTCGCCGCCTTGATCCGCATCTCAAGGCCGGCGGCGGTGGATCACCAGTTCGCCGGGCCCGCGTCAGTCGTCTAGAGCGCTGACGCGGACCCGGCCGATTTCCTCGAGTCTCTCCTTCCGGCGAATCCGCGTGGAACTCGACGGGATCGAGAACGAGCTGACAAACGTGCTCGACCGTGACCTCACGGGCTCAACCGCTCAGTCCAAAAGGTAGGCATCCCTCCCTGCGTCGCGGCCGTGGCGAGCGAGTCGATCGTACCGGGCCGGCGCGCTGCGGTCGCTATTTCGTTTTCCAGCTCCCCTTCCAGTTGCTCCCCGCGCGGCCATCCTTCCACTGGTAGGCCTGTTCGTACGTACCGCCGCCCTCGACGTTCGCCCACTTCCCGGTCCCGCCGAGGAAGCCCCAGCGGCCTCCCGCCTTTTCGTCGTGCCGCCACCAGTAGAAGGCCACGTCGCCGTCCCGGTCGACGGAGTCGCAGGTGCCGGCCGATCGCACCTCGGTCTGGTCCTTGCGGACAACCGCGGTGCCGGAGCAGGTCATGCTCGCAAGCCGAAGCGGGTTGGCGGGATCATCCGCCATAATGAAGCCGTTCCAGCTCATGCGGTTCGCCGTCGTGCCATCGGCCAGCATGAAACTCTCGTTTACCTTCGGCGCAAGCATGTCCATTCCCGAGGCCTTGATCTCCTGCGCCGATGAGGTCGGCGCGCCAACGGCGAGAACCGCGAGCAAGATGCCCACCGTGGCAACTATTTTCTTGGACATTTCTCCTCCTTTTCCCTCGAAAACCAGACCCCATGGACGAGTATTCCCTAACTCACCTTGGCCGACGACATCACCGCCGGGGGCACGCTCAAAGCGTCCCAGGGACAGGGCCGCACAGCATGGCAAAGTGCCAGCGGCAAAGGAGGGAAAAACGACCACGCGAGCCGCGAGGCCTGGCCAGGTGGGATCCGTGCGGGGGTTCGCCCGTCGGTCACGCCTTGTAGATCTGTTGGGTGCGCAGTTCCTTGATCCGGTCGCGGAGCTGGGCGGCCTCCTCGAACTCCAGCCGCTTCGCCGCCGACCCGGCGTTCCGCCTCGACGCCGAATCGCTGGCCGGGCTGCTCAAGCCGGAGCGCTTCGTCGGCCGCGCACCGGCTCAGGTGGACGAGTTCCTCGCGGAGCACGTGCGACCGTGGCTCACCATCCACCCGCCGTCCCTACCGGACGAGGAGGCACAGGTGTGACGCGTCGGCGCGCGGCGCCGCCGGACGGAGGGCGGTGAGGCTCAGCTCCCCTGCGGCGCGGCGTCACCACCGATCGGCCGGCGCTTGAGCAGCCAGGCGCCGAGCGCCGGCAGCAGAAGAACCGCCGCCAGCATGTTGACGAGGAATAGGAAGGTGAGCAGCAGCCCCATGTCCGACTGGAACTTGAGCGGCGAGAAGATCCACGTGGCCACGCCGGTGGCGAGCGTCAAGCCGGTGACGAGCACGCCGTTGCCGGTGACCGTCAGCGTCTCGCGGTAGGCCTCCTGGAAGGTGGCGGCGGGGTCATAGCTGCGCAGGCGGCCGTAGATGTAGAGGCCGTAGTCGACGCCGATGCCGACGCCGAGCGCGGCGACCGGCAGGGTCGAGACCTTCAGGCCGATCTCGAGTAGCGCCATCAAGGCGTAGGCGAGCAGCGACACGAGCCCGAGGGGGAGCACGATGCAGACAGTGGCGCGCACCGATCTGAAGCTGACCAGGCAGAGCAGGATGACCGCGGCGAACACGCCGACCAGGATCGGGAACTGCGCCGCCGCCACGGTCTCGTTGGTCGCCGCCATCACCCCGACGTTGCCGGTCGCCAGGCGGAACTTTAGCTCGGGGGAGCCGTGCTGGTCGCGGAACTTCTTCACCTCGGCGACGATCCTGTCGATGGTCTCGGCCTTGTGGTCAGTGGTGAAGATGAGCACCGGCATGACGCTGCAGTCGCCGTTGAGCAGGCCGGTCGAGGTGTCGATGTAGGTCACGGCCTGGGCCAGGGTCGAAGGGTCACGGGGCAGCACCCGCCACTTCAGGCTCCCCTCGTTCCAGCCCGCGGTGATGACCTTGGCCACGGTGGGCAGACCGACCACCGACTGTACCCCCTCCACGTTGCGCATGTGCCACTCGAAGCGGTCGATGGCAGTCACGATGTCGTACTTCGTGCAGGCCTGGGGCACCGACTCGACGATCACCGAGAGCAGGTCCACGCCGATGGAGAAGTGGCGGGTCACCACGCCGGTGTCGATGTTGTAGCGGGAGTCGGCGTGCAGCTCCGGGACGCCGCGGTGGAGGTCGCCGATCTTCACCTGCCCGGCCTTCCACGCCCCGGCAACGAGAAGGACCAGTGCCACCACGATGACCATGGCGGCTCGCCGCCGCTGGGCGAATCCGGACAGGAAGCGCCACAGCGGCTCCATGTGACGGTGCCGGCGCCGCAGCTTCAGGGCATAGATCTCGTCGTGGCGGACGTAGGAGAGGAGCACCGGCACCAGCACCAGGTCGGTGAGGATGATGACTCCAACCCCGAGAGACGCCGTGATCGCCATCTCCTGGATCATGCGGATCTTTATGAAGAGGATGGTGATGAAGCCGATGGTGTCGGTCAGCAGGGCGATGCCGCCCGGCAGGAGCAGCCGGCGGAAGCTTGCCCGCGCGGCGGTCTCGCTGTCGGCCCCGGCGAACACCTCCGCGCCGTGCGCGCTGACCATCTGCACGCCGTGGCTCACGCCGATGGCAAAGACGAGGAACGGGACGAGGATCGACATCGGGTCGATGCCGAAGCGGAGGAGCGTGAGCAGCCCGAGCTGCCAGACCACTGCGATGAGCGAGCAGGCAATCGGGATGACGGTGAGCTGGAACGATTGCGAGTAGGCGTAGACGAACACGGCGGTGATGAAGAAGGCGACGAGGAAGAACAGCACGACGCGGGAGGCACCCGCGGCGATGTCGCCGATCACCTTGGCGAACCCGATGATGTGGTAGTCGAACTCGACGCCGAGGCCGTCGCTGCTGTACTTCTTGCGGATGCTCTCGAGTTGGTCGGCGACGTCGATGTAGTCGAGGCGCGCGCCGGTGTTGGGATTGATCTCCAGCAGCTCGGCGCTGACGATCGCGGCGCTGAAGTCGTTGGCCACCAGCCGGCCGACGTAGCCCGACTTCAGCACGTTCCGGCGCACCCGGTCCAGCCCCTCAGGGGTAGGGGTGAAGTCGGCCGGGATCACGTTGCCCCCTGAGATGCCGTCCTCGACCACCTCGGTGAAGCGCACGTTGGGGGTGAACAGCGAGCTCACCCGGGTGCGATCGATGCCCGGGATGAAGAAGATGTCGTCGGTGACTGCGCGCAGCGTGGCTAAGAACGCGGGAGTGAAGATGTCCCCCTCGCGCACCTTCAGTGCGATGAGGACGCGGTTGGCGCCGCCGAACTCGTCGCGGTACTGAAGGTATGTCTGCATGTACTCGTGCTTTAGGGGAAGCAGCTTGGCGAACCCGGCGTCGATGCGCAGCCGCGAGGCGTTGTAGGCCATGAACACGGTGAGCACGGCGAACAGCGCGATCACCAGGCGGCGATGGCCGAAGATCAGATTCTCGAGCAGACGAGTCATGCTCCCTCCCTCTACCTGGACGTCTCGGCGAGCGCGCCCGGCGGCAGCTTGCGCACTCCGAACTCGCCGACGAGCACGACGCCCCCATCGGGAGCGGCGACCACAGCAGAGATGCCACGGCGATCGGGCTGTGCATGGACGGTGAAGGTGCGCCCACCATCAGCGCTTGAGAGCAGCACGCCACCCAGCCCGCTGACGATGATCCGCCCGTCGGCCAGGCGGCAGGCGTCGGTGAGCATCACGTCGGTGCCGGTGGCAACCCCGTGCCAGCTTCGGCCCCCATCCTCGGAGCGGAAGGCGTGCCCGCGCAACCCGTACAGCAACAGCTCCTGCCCCGCGCCCAGCACGAAGCTGCCGAACAGCGAGCCCTCGTAGGGAGACACCAGCTCCGTCCAGTGTGCGCCGCCGTCGTCGGAGCGCAGCAGCCTTCCCCACTCGCCCACGATGTACAGCCTTCCGTCGGGGGACCGGGCGACGTGATGAAGATGCGCGTCGCTGCCGCCGATCGCCCGCGCCTTCCAGCTCCTGCCCCCATCGGCGGTTTCCAGGAAAAGTCCGTAGGCACCGATGGCGAAGCCCTGGTCGGCGTCCGTGAAATGCACGTCGAACAGCGGAGTGCCCGTCTCGGGGTCGGAGTGGACCCGCTCCCAGCCCTCCCCGCCGTCGCCGCTGCGCAGGATCACGGCATCGTGCCCCACCGCCCAGCCCAGCCGGTCGTCAAGGAAGTGCACCGCGGTCAGCGTGGCCTGCGTGGGGGCTGCGACCTGCCGCCACGATCCTCCGCTGTCGCTGGACAGGAGGATGTGGCCGCGCTCCCCGACGGCAACGATTCGCCCCCCGGCGCGCGCGGCGTCGAGCAGCAGTGATTGGGGGGCGAGGGGCGCCATGACCGCAGCCGCCTCCTGCCCGGCAGCGGCTCCCGCCCCACTCAGGATGGCAACCAGCACGAACAGAACGGGAAGAGTTCCCCTTCTCACGGCGCGCCTCCCCCTCCGTACGCGTCTCCACAACAAGGTCCGGCCGGGACCCGTGGCCCCGGCCGGACCTCCGACAGTAATCGTCAACGCACGCCTTCGCGGCGCAGTGCGTCGGGCGCGAAATCGCCCTCCGTGAGCTTGACCGTGAAGTCGAAGGGGATCGTCTCGTTGGACAGCCCGTACACCAGGTAGCGGCCGGCCTGCAGGTCGGTATGTGTCTCGGCGGTGATCCACACCGTGGGCACCTCGTAGTAGTTGATAGCGTGACCCTCCGAGACGCGCCAGAGCTGGTCGCGGTTGTCGTACAGGTCGACGGCGAGGATCTGCCAGCTGTCCTCGTCGACGTAGAAGGTGCGGCGCTTGTAGATATGGCGCGCGTCGCCCTTCAAGTTCGCGTCCACCACCCAGACCCGGTGCAGCTCGTAGCGCAGGTGCTCGGGGTTGATGTGCAGCGGGGTGATGATGTCCTTGTACTTGAGGGCGCCGCTGTGCAGCTTGTAGGCGTTGTAGGGGACGTACATCTCGCGCTTGCCGACCAGCTTCCAGTCGTAGCGATCCACCGCGCCGTTGAACATGTCGAGGTTATCGGAGGTTCGCATGCCGTCGGACGCCGTCCCCGGGTTGTCGTAGGCGACGTTGGGAGCGCGCCGCACGCGGCGCTGGCCTGGGTTGTACAGCCAGGCGTCGCGGGCCTGCCGGACCTGGTTCAACGTCTCGTGGACCAGCAGGATGCCACCGGCCAGGCGGGCCGGCGCCAACACCGTCTGCTTGAAGAGCAGGATGCGGTTGCGCAGCTTCTCCTCGTTCATCCCCCGCTGGCTGTAGAGACCCAGGAAGTCCTCCTTGAACTCCACCAGGGTGTACTGCCCGCCGCGCGTCGGTGCCGCCTGCACGAACTGGCGGGCCGCCCCCTCGCCACGGAAGCGCAGCAGATGGTTCCAGATCACCTCGACGCCGCTCCCGGGGATGGGGAACGGGATGCCGTTGAGCGCATCGATCACTCCATTGCCGTTCTCCTCGAGCTTGGCGGTCGCCGCCGTTTTCTTGGTTGCCTCATAGATCCACGTCGGCGCGGAGGCCGAGCGGTGCGAGGGATAGACGTGCATCTTGAACGTGGCGTACGTCTTGAGCAGTGCCTTGTGGCCCTCGGTGAGCTTGTCGGCGTACTGGGCCACATTGCTGCCGGTGATGGTGAAGAGCACCGCGTCACTTGCGAAGGGATCCAGGTGCCGCATCCCCGGCTGGTAGCCGGCGGGCGGTGTTGTAATGCCCCCGTTCCAGGCGGGAATGGTGCCTTCCTTGTTGCCAGCCAGCTCCCCCCCGAGCGGCGTGAGGTCTCCCCCGAGCCTGGCGATCTCCTGGGGTGGCAGCTCGGCACCCACCAGTGCCGCCACGCCGAGGAGCACCAAGGCAACGCCCAAACCCTTCAGTGGAATGGTTCCACGCATGGTCTCCCTCCAGTCCTAGAATGTGAACTTCACGCTCGTCGCGATGAAATCACGATCGTTGATGAGGTTGTAACGGTCGCCGCCGCTGTAGCTGGTGTACGAGAGGTCGATCTCGAACGCGTTCTGGTAGGTGGCGGTGACCCCAACCGTCAGGGCCTTGAAACCCTCGAGAAAGTTGCCGCCGGGCGCCGGGGAGATGCCCGAGACGTCGTGCTGCCAGGCGAACCGCGGCGACAGGTTGAAGGCGCCGATGGCGTTGTTGTAGTCCAAGCGACCGGCGAGGCGGTAGCCCCACGAGGTCGCGTCGGCGAAGTGTTCTGCCTCCTCGAACGCCTTCCCGGCGTGGGCTCCACCCGGCTGCGAGTGGATCGGGTTGCCGCTCGTGTAGGTGCCGGGGCCCTCGAGGCGCAGCACGTTCTTGGACGGCGCGTCGCGCAGGTTGGTCACCGCGCCCTCGAAGACGAGCACCGACTGGTCGGCGCCGAGACCGGGCCCAAACGCCTTGGTGGCGGTGGCCTGGAATTGCACCACCTCGCCCCGGATGAAGCCGGGGATGTCTTCCTCGAACGACACGCCGCCGGGCCGAACCTGGTTGGTGGCAGCGAGACCCGGCGAGATCGGTGAGAGGGCCGCGAACAACAGCTCGACGTCGTCGACCAGGACCGGGGCATCCTTGCGGTAGGAGACCTCGCCCTGGAGCGCGATGCCCGAATTGCCGAGCTGGGTGTTGAAGCTGATTCCGTACAGCTTGATATCCTCGGGGTAGGAGACGTAGTACCTGGCCGTCGACGCGTAGGCGTCGGTGGCCGCGGCCTGACCGGCCCGCGCCGCGATGGCATCCACCGTGGGGCTGGCGCCTGGCGGCACACCGAAGAAGGCGTAGACGCGGCCCGCCGCCGCGGGCCCCGCTTTGCTCGCGGCAATGGCACCGGCAAGCGTGCCGGCCCGCCCGTTCACCGCCGGCAGCCGGCTGTGGTAGTTCATGAAGTAGAAGCCGAGCTCGGTGTTACCGAGCGCTGGCACGAACCAGCGGAGGGCCGCTCCATACTGACCCCCGTCGTCGGCGCGCTGGTCGGGGCCGCGGGGCACGCCAAGGAAAGGCCGGGTCAATGGCGGCTGGATGAAGAACGGTGAGGGCGCGATGTCCGAAGGCTCCCCAAAGCCGAGGAAGACGTGGGTCCCACCCACCCCAACGAAGTCGTTGGTAGAGAAGTACGACCCCGGCGGATCGATGATCGTCTTCTCCCAGTCGTACTGGTAGAACATCTCGAGCGCGGTGTTCTCAGAAAAAGCGAAGGAGGCCCACACGAGTCCCACCGGGAGCAGCGCGTCGCGCAGCTCGGCGCCAGGCACTCGCAGTGCGCTCACATCGACCGGGTTGATGGTGTTGATGCCGCCCTGGATAAAGGTGCTCTCCCCCCAACTCAGGACCTGCTGGCCCACCCGTAGCTGGGCCGGGACCGGACCGAGGTCGGCCTTGAACCACAGGAAGGCGTCGCGCAGCTCGGCGCGGCTGCCGACACGTTCTAGCGCTCCATCGGAGAGCGGCACGCGGGCGCGTTCACCCTTCTTGTTCTCGTAGTCGTAGAAGCCGAAGCCGCGCACAAACGCGCCGAAGTTCTTGTAGCTCAGCTCGATCTCCACCGTGGCCTTGGCCGCGTTGGAGACCAGTCCCTTGTCGTAGTTGAGGTTGCCGTCATCGCCGTTGACCGAGTACGCGGTCCCGCCGTTCGCCAGACCGATGATCCGCGTGTCGCGGTCCTCGACCCGCCACGTCAGCCCGTACGACAGGGTGGTCGCCAGACTCAGCCTGAAGTCCCCCGACTGGTAGTCGGCGCCCCACACCGGCGCCACGACGACCAGCACGAGCA
Source organism: Acidobacteria bacterium RBG_13_68_16 (assembly GCA_001766905.1). GTDB lineage: Bacteria > Acidobacteriota > Thermoanaerobaculia > Thermoanaerobaculales > Thermoanaerobaculaceae > RBG-13-68-16. The sequence goes on along the minus strand of MEKI01000112.1, from coordinate 504 downwards.
GAAGCGCAGGCCACCGGAACCTCCCCTTGCGCAGCGGACAGAGCCCCCCTAAGACAGTCTTCCGTCTCATTTTGGCCCCCCTTCTTCCCTAGAGTTGGCCTGAGGCTAGCACCTGATCGTCAACTGTCAAGATGCACAGGGATGGGAGGCTCCTTTTCATCGGGCTCGAGGATAGGCTTCTCGGGGCGCGGTCAGCAGGCGCCTGGGCGGACTCATGGACCAACTGACGGGCATGGGGAGGCTAAAACGCGGCTGAGTGCAAGCCCGACGAGGCGCACAGCCCCGCCTGGCCGACCTGCCGGGCAGGGTTTGCCCCGGGGGCGCCGGAGCAACGTGTGCGCTGGGGTTCGGTCCGAGGCTCTCGGCTCTCACCTCCTGCCTGTTGGTTGTAAGCTGTGGGCTGTCGGCTACGCCTTGTAGATCTGCTGTGCCCTCAGCTCCTTGGGTTGTAAGCTGTGGGCTGTCGGCTACGCCTTGTAGATCTGCTGTGCCCTCAGCTCCTTG
>MEKI01000111.1:3830-6505 GCA_001766905.1 Acidobacteria bacterium RBG_13_68_16 | reverse complement strand
TCACGGTCATGCTGCCGGGCAACGTGCCGCTGGTGCTCGTTCGGATCCCGGCTGGGCCGTTCGTGATGGGCTCCCCGAGCGGGGAGCGCAACCGCGGCGATGACGAAACCCAGCACCGGGTGACCCTGACCCGGGACTACTACATCGGCAAGTACGAGGTAACTCATGCGCAGTGGCAGGCGGTCATGGGGAGCAACCCATCGTACTTCAGGGGATGTGGCGGCGACTGTCCGGTCGAGCAGGTCTCGTGGATCGACATCACGGAGGCGGGCGGGTTCCTCGCCAAGCTCAACCGGCATCTGTCCAGTACGGGACAGCCTGGGGCAGGTCAGGTCCGGTTGCCGACGGAGGCGGAGTGGGAGCGTGCGGCGAGAGGGGGGACGACGACGCGGTTCTCGTACGGCGACGTTCTCGACTGCGACGACTTCTGCAAGCCCTGTGCGACCCACGAGCAGCACATGCGTTGGTGCGGGAACAACACGCCTGCTCGACCGGCGCAGGTCGGAAGCAAGCAGCCGAACCCGTACGGGTTGTACGACGTGCACGGAAACGTAATCGAGTGGGTCCAGGACTGGTACGGGCCGTACAGCTCGTCTGCGCAGAAGGATCCGAAGGGTCCATGGAAAGGCTCCGACCGCATCATCCGAGGCGGCCGTTCCGACTCCCCCGCGCAGAACTGCCGTTCCGCCTACCGCGGCATCAAGTCGCCCGACACTCGCGACGCCCACACCGGCCTGCGCCTCGCCTGGTCTCCGTAGCAGCCTCCCCTTCAACCATCGTGCGGTGGACACGGCCTCTTCACGCCTGAATGGTGGTCCCTCCTACGTAGTCAGTTCGTTTGGCGAGCTCTACGTTACGCATGAAACCGGGAGACCGACCTACTCATGCAATCAGGTACCTGTCGTCTCGGCTCCGAATTCCCACCGTAGACATCACAACAGCTCTTGCATGCTCGTGAGGTTGCTCACCGTGGTGGCGAGACCTAGCGCAAGGAAGGTATCCAGCATCTCGGGAACTGTTCGGGATGGCTTCCGCAACGCGAGACGTTGGTCGCGCGCTGCAGCGCACACTGCCCCAGGGGCAAGGTCGAACAGGTGGCTGATGAACTCGTCGGGGTGTTGAACCTCCACACCATGCGGGTCCAGCACATCCGCGGGGAAGTGCTTAACGTTGTAAGTGACGATCACGCCAGCTTGGCATCGAATTGCGGCTTCCAACACGTGGCGGTCACTCGGATCGGGCAGGGCGATCTGTCCGATAGACCCCACGTACCCAGTAACCAGGCAGTCAGGAACGGCGTCGTTCATAAGCTTCCTCGTTCGGTTGAGCTGCTCGCGAGTCAGATCCGCCCGTTGAGCCAAAACGGAACGGATCCATTCTTCGTGAATCTCGTCCGTCCAACGGGCGCGGAAGAGGTCGGTCGCGGCGAGGCGGAGTAGCAGGTCGCGGAGAGGTGCCGGGTGGAGCACACAGGCGTCGAACAACGCGACAAACGTGGCCACGCCTCAGTACCCCAGCCCGAGCTCCTGAGCCTGCTCAGCCAGCTCGTCCATGGCGTGCTTCCGCTTCACGGTCGAGCGCTTGCGGTAGTCCAGCACGTCCTTAAACTGGATTCGCCTGTGCGTTCCGACCTTTCTGTACGGCAGTTCGCCTCGCTCCAACAGCGCCACAAGGTGCGGTCGTGACACGTTGAGGAAATCCGCGGCCTGCTGTGTGGTCAGCTCTGCCCCGTATGGTACAAGGGTGACAGCGTGCCCCGTGGCCATCTGGGCGAGGATGTCGACCAGCATGCGCAGGGCCGAGATCGGCACCGTGATGTCCTGCTTCCCGTCGATCACTCGTAGCCGCGCAGTCTTCCCCCGGCCGAGGCAGGCGGCGAGCAGGCGACTACTTTCGCGGGCTAGCTCGGTCTCGCGCTCGGTCGGCACGGCGGGTGATGTGGGGCGATGCCTGGGAGTGCTCATGGGATGGCTCCTCTCCGTCCTCCGCAGTCAATATAGCATCAAACGAAACAAACGCAATTACCGAAACAAGCGGAAAACCTCGCCGCGCACTGATAATGCATTGTGAATGAGTATTTTGCGCGTGCGATCGCAACGTGCTCAGGCAGGACCCAACGCGACCGCAAGAGGCCGCAGCCGCAACCACGGAGCCCACGCCCTCTGCAATCGTGCAGAGCTTGACAGACACAACTTGCCCACTCGCTCACCCTGTCGGTCCCGTCCACCACGCCGGCCTCGTTCGATTCTGGGAACGGGCCAACGCCACAAGGCTCCATGGTCGGTCTCCCTCCGCCCTTGGGCTTCGAGCCCGTACGGTTTTCTTGGCGAGCTCTACGTTACGCATGAAACCGGGAGACCGACCTACTCATGCAATCAGGTACCCAGCCGCTATACTCGGCGGCGTGACAAGGGAACTCCTATCCCGAAGTAACTACGTCGGACCTGGCAGGGAGATCAACATGCGAAACGGTGCCGGAGCAACAATCGCGATGCTGGTCGTATCACTGGGCGCCATCGGGGCCGTGGGCGCGGCGGCGGGCGCGGAGATCTCGCCGCGGACGATTCTGTCGGCGAATGCGATCCAGGACGTTCAGCTCGCCCCCGACGGCAAGACGGTCTTCTACGAGCTGCGGAAGACCGACTGGGAGCACAACCAGTATCACACCGAGCTGT
>MEKI01000111.1:3662-3794 GCA_001766905.1 Acidobacteria bacterium RBG_13_68_16 | reverse complement strand
AGCTGATGGACGGGCCGACGGGCACGTCGGTCTACCGGAGCATCCATGCCACGTGGCGGCCGAACAGCCGGTCGCTCGTCTACTTCTCGACGCGCAATGGGACCGCCCAGTTGTGGGAAGTCGATATCGACA
>MEKI01000111.1:2470-3653 GCA_001766905.1 Acidobacteria bacterium RBG_13_68_16 | reverse complement strand
AACGGCCGCTCACCAAGATGGAGGGCTGGAAGGAGCAGGATCCGAGGGGAGTCCCGGGCAACCTCGTGCGCTGGTCACCCGACGGGAGCCAGCTCGCCTTCGTCGCGTCGGTCGTGCCGCCAGTCGATCCGAACAACGATCCCCGCAACACCGCGAACAAGGGTTACGTTGCCAGCGTTTTCTGGCCGAACGACCACAGCACGCCGACTGGGCAGTTGTGGGTGCTGGGCGTCGCCGAGGGATCTCTCACGCGCCTGACGCCGGACACTCTGTCAATCAGCGACATCGCCTGGGCGCCCGACGGCCGGCGGCTGGTCGTCTCCGCGCTGTCGGTGCCGGGCGGCCGCATCCTGAACTCGTTTGCGTCCAACGGCCTGGACAACGACCTGTACGTGGTCGCCGTGGCCACCCGAAAGGTGACCCCGCTCGTTGTGCAGCCCGGGTGGGAGGTCAAACCGGCCTGGTCCCCGGACGGGCGCTGGATCGGGTTCGTCTCGCAGCAGGGCATCAAGGACTGGAACTACAACTCCTGCGTCGCCGTGGTGTCCGCAGATGGCGGCACGGTCTCCTATCCCGACGCGGAGGCGCAGCGCGAGCGGGGCAGCACGCCCGGTGACCTGACGTGGGATGCCCGCAGCGAGGGCGTCTACTTCGATTCCTTCCGGCAGGGCGGCCGCCACCTGTTCTACGCGAAGCGGGAGGGAGGCGTTCGTCAGGTCACCCCGGGCGGCGGGGCGTACTATCGCCACTTCACCCTGCTGCCCGAGAACAACCTTCTCGCGATGACCGCGGAGCAGACCGCGGTGCCGGCCGACGTGGTCCTGACGCCGCTCGACCGCTTCGATGCGCGGCGGGTGACGGCTGTCAACCCGGAGTGGCCGCACGACGGGCTTCCGGGAATGGAGACGCTCTCGTGGAAGAGCACCGACGGGACGACCATTCACGGCCACCTGCTTCTGCCGCCTGGCTGGCGGCTAGGCGGCTCGCCGCTCGCGACCTTCGTGTTCCTCGTCGGCGGTCCTTCGATGGTGCGGACCGGTTTCCAGTTCGACGAATCGCTCTACCCGTTCCTGACGTTTGCCACGCGCGGCTACGCGGTGTTCCTCCCGAACAGCCGCGGGCGCGGCGGCTGGGGGCGGGCGTTCAGGCAGGCGATGCCGGAGCACTCGGATTTTCTGCCCGG
>MEKI01000111.1:2248-2409 GCA_001766905.1 Acidobacteria bacterium RBG_13_68_16 | reverse complement strand
GCGCGGCTCGGGCTCGCGGGGTTCAGCTACGGCGCATGCCTCACGGGCTACGCCATCACGCAGACCGATCGATTCCGCGCGGCCTCGATTGGCGAGGGGTTCTTCGACTGGGTGCACGCCCAGTTCACCGCGGCCGGCACGCCAGACTACGTGCAGCTCCG
>MEKI01000111.1:1225-2156 GCA_001766905.1 Acidobacteria bacterium RBG_13_68_16 | reverse complement strand
ACACCCCCGTGCTGCTGGAGTACGGGGACCTGAGCGCGGCGCGCAGCGACGGTGCGCCCTTCTTCGGCATCCTGCAGCACTTCAAGGTGCCGTCCGAGTTTGTCGTCTACCCGCGCACGGGGCACGGCGCCGAGGAACCCTTACTCCTGCTCGACAGCTTCGAGCGCAACTTGGCGTGGTTCGATCGCTGGCTGCAGGCGAAGCACGGGAGCAATTGACTGCGTTTGCCGGCCCGCACTAGCTGCGCCCAGGCGCCCCCCAGCCCACGATGCTCCCGCGGGCCCAAGTACAGAAGGTGAGATGGTGGGACGTGGTGCCCATCTTACCCATAACCTGCCCGTGCGTGCTTTTGTCAACTTCCTTGGCCCTGGTACCTGTGCTTACGGGCGGAACGCAGGGACGAGCCGCCATCATCGCTTTGTGGACGGCACATACCTCACGGTCAGACGAGCCAGGTGCCCGTCGTAAGTGGATTGCGGCCGTTCAAAGGCGACCACCCGTCTGTGAGTCTTGCTGGGCGTCCCGTTATCCTTGAAGATGATCGCCATCGCCTTGCCGGGCGACCAGTCCGGTCGGGACACGATCACGCGGATAATCGCACTCAGGTCGGGGGTCCGCCTCTCCTCCGAGAGTTCCCAGTCGTCGGTAGCCCGGATCTGCCATGGCACTCCGACCGACGTCAGCCGTCGCGTACCCGGCCGACTTGCGTCGCCGAAGGGCGGGGGATTGCTCGTCGCTTCGCCGTAGATTAGCAGGTTGATCGCGTTGTGGTAAGGGCCATCGACAGTGAAGTCGATGTATGCGTTTCGGATCGATGCGTTGCGAGGGATTGCTACGTTGGGGAAGCGGAAGCCGCTGGTGATACGGGTGCCGTTGAAGCACCTTCCGAAGTAGGTTTCGTTCGATCCGGGCGAGTAAGCGCAGTCCAGAC
>MEKI01000111.1:885-1036 GCA_001766905.1 Acidobacteria bacterium RBG_13_68_16 | reverse complement strand
AGGTGTCGGCACTCCGAGGAATATGCACGTAGACGTTATAGAGTCCCGAGGCCCATCCCACCGGCAGGTGCCAGCGAGCCTTGCACTCGCCCTGTTTGCCGTTTCCGTCCAGTGACCCGCCTTCCTGCAGAACGGAAACGTTGTAGTCGTG
>MEKI01000111.1:0-739 GCA_001766905.1 Acidobacteria bacterium RBG_13_68_16 | reverse complement strand
GACGGAGAGGGTACTGCAGGGCCGGGAGATCCCCCATCGGGAGCAGAGTTGTTTTATGGGTAGCGTCGAATGTCAAAACGGGCACCTTGGCCCAGAGCGTGTCGGGGTCTTCCCACTTATCCCAAGGGTCGACCTGCACGTCCGCACCGTCGGCAGGGTGAAAGCCGTAGGGGTCAATGTATTCTTCCCACCAGTTCTTCCAACCATTGTTGGGGTCGAGAACAGAAAAGTGCAGGTGAGGTGAAGAACTGAAGCCGGTGTTCCCGCTGATTCCTATCACGTCGCCCTGCTTAATAGTCGGGCAGAGCGTTTTTCCGTCATCCTCCTGGTCGCATTCGTGAACCGCAATGGCGCTCAGGTGTCCGTACAGCGTGTCGTAAACACGGCCATGACTGCGGTGCCGTAGCGTGACCATGAGCCCGTACCCCAGCGTGTGATTCGATCTGTACCAGCCAGCCTTGACGACCTGCGTGCTCGTCGCTGCTGCCAGCACGGGTCGGTACCTCAACAGGAAATCAGTCCCCTCATGATCGTCATATTTCACGTAGATGTTTTCCCCGGAATCGCGAACCACGAGACAGGCAGTCCCATCGTCGGCGCAAGGAGCCTTATAGCCGTTGAAAGTCACCATCCAACCGTTGTGTGTGCGATCGCCCTCGTTCATCGGGAGATCGTGGTCAAAGATGCTTAACGGCACCGCTATCCCAGGGAAAGGTGGGTAGAGGAAGGGGACAACGCG
>MEKI01000110.1:6732-16505 GCA_001766905.1 Acidobacteria bacterium RBG_13_68_16 | reverse complement strand
GAGGGTCGTAGGCGAGCGGTCCGAGGCCCACCTCCGCCCGGGCGGCGTTGATCTGCGCGACGACCGCAATGCGCTCGGACCGCCACGGCTCGCCGGGAAACGAGGGCACCGGGGATCCCGGCGGCGGGAGAGCCACCCGGGCGCAGGCCGCCAGAAGCACCGCGCCGAACGCGCCGAGCGCGAGCGGGCTGTGGTAGCCTCCCAACGAGTGGCGATGATTCACTTCGGGACCTCCGGTTGGCGCGGCATCGTTGGCCAGGACTTCACCTTTCGCAACGTGCGACTTGTGCTCGACGCGACGCTGGAGGTGCTGCGGGACCAAGGCCAGGTCGGGGAGATCATCGTCTCCTACGATACTCGCCTGCTGTCCGAGAAGTTCGCCCGTGAGGCGGTTGCGGTCTTCACCCACTATGGCGTGGTGACCGTGATGTCGGAGAGGGACCTACCGAGTCCGTGCCTGGCCTATGCCGTCCGCGAGCGCGGCGCCAGCCTGGGCGTGATGTTCACCGCCTCCCATAACCCGGCGGAGTACAACGGGCTCAAGCTCTTCACGACGCACGGAACCCACGCCCCAAAGGACTTCACCGACGTGATCGAAACGGTGGTCGCGGCCAGGTCAGGTGCTTTCGAGGACTTCTACGTCCCGCAGATGCACCTCGCGCAGGCGGCCCCACTCACCGAGGGCTACCTCGCGAGCCTGGAGCGGGATCTCGACTGGGAGGCGATCGCCCGGAGCGGGCTCGTGGTCGCAGTTGACCCGCTGTTTGGGACGGCGCGCGAGTTTCTCGACCGCGTGCTGCTCGCCCACAACGTCACCACTCACGTCCTCCACACGACCAAAGACCCCTACTTCGGCGGGTACGCGCCCGAGTGCACGCCTCAGAACCTCGCGGGGTTGCGTGAGAAGGTTCGGACCAGCGGTGCACAGATCGGCCTCGCCACCGATGGCGACGCCGACCGCTTCGGGGTGGTAAACGCCGCATGCCGGGCGATCTCGCCGAACCTCGTGATCGCCCTGTTGACCGAGTACCTGATTCGGCGCCGGGGCATCCGCGGCGGGATTGGACGCACCGTGGCGACAACCCGCCTGGTGGACCGCGTCGCGCGCGCCGCGGATCGCGAGATGGTGGAGACCCCGGTCGGTTTCCATAATTTCGGCCCCCTGTTTCTGTCTGGACGAATCTCGATTGCCACCGAGGAATCGGCGGGCCTCGGCGTGGGCTCACACCTTCCCGCACGCGACGGCATCTACGCCGCGCTGCTCATGGCCGAACTCGCTGCCGTCGAAGGGCCCTCACTCGACGAGCTGGTGCGCGGACTGTTCGCCCGCCACGGGGCACTGTTCTCTCGGCGAGTCCAACTGCCGCTCAAAGAGCGGACGCGCGCCGCGATAGAAAAGGTCAGCAAGAAGTCCTTCAAGGAGTTCGCCGGCCAAAGGGTGACACGAGCGGACCGTCGGGATGGGATCCTGCTTGAGCTGGCCGACGGGAGCTGGGTGCTGGCCAGGGTGGCGGGGACCGAGCCGAAGCTTCGCATCTACGCGGAGGCGCCATCGAGCGGGCAGCTGCGTACCCTGGTGCGCGAGACGCGCGCCCTGGTTCACGGGGCCGAGGAGGGAGTGACGCATGTTCGAGATTGAGGAGATCGTCGGTCGCGAGGTGCTCGACTCGCGGGGGAACCCCACCGTCGAAGCCGAGGTCCTACTTTCAGGCGGTGCCGTGGGTTCCGCCAGCGTACCCTCCGGCGCCTCGACCGGGACCCGAGAGGCGCTGGAGCTGCGGGACGGCGACAAGGGCCGGTTCAGGGGCAAGGGGGTGCTGAAGGCCGTCGGCCACGTCAACGACGAGATCGCCGACGCCCTGGTCGGCCTCGACGCCCGCGACCAGCCGGGTATCGACGCGACTCTCGTCGAGTTGGACGGCAGCGAGGACAAGAGCCACCTGGGGGCGAACGCGATGCTCTCGGTCTCGCTCGCGATCGCCCACGCCGCAGCCGAACAGAGCGGGCTCGCCCTCTACCGGTACCTGGGGGGAACGGGTGCACACGTCCTGCCGGTGCCCTGCATGAACCTGATCAACGGCGGGGCTCACGCGGACAACTCCCTGGACATCCAGGAGTTCATGGCGGTGCCGCTGGGCTTCGCCTCATACGCCGACGCTCTACGCGCCGGGGTGGAGGTGTTTCACGCGCTGCGCGAGCGCCTCAAGGCAGCGAAGCACGTCACCGCCGTCGGCGACGAGGGTGGCTTCGCGCCCAACCTCCCCAACAACCAGGCGGCGCTCGAGTTCATGGTGGCGGCGATCACGGACGCGGGCTACAAACCCGGCCAGCACGTGGCGATCGCCCTGGACGCGGCCGGCAGCGAGCTCCGCACCGGTGAGGGCTACTTCCTCCCCGGGGAGGGCCGTCACGGGCTCTCGGCGGACGACATGATCACGCTCTACGGGGAGTGGATCGCAGAGTTCCCGATCGTGGCCATCGAGGACGGCCTTGCGGAGGACGACTGGGACGGGTGGAAGAAGCTGCGGCAGCGCCTGGGCGAGAAGGTGCTACTGGTCGGGGACGACATCTTCGTCACCAACCCCAAGATCATCACCCGTGGCATTCGCGAGAACGTGGCCAACGCAGTGCTCATCAAGCTGAACCAGATCGGCACTCTCACCGAGACGCAGAACGCACTCAGGATTGCTCTCCACCACGGCTGGAGGGCGATGATCTCGCACCGCTCCGGCGAGACCGAGGACACCACGATCGCGGACCTCGTGGTCGCGTGCGGGTGCGGCCTCATCAAGACGGGTTCGGCGTCGCGCGGGGAGAGAATAGCCAAGTACAATCGGCTGCTGCGGATCGAGGAAGAGCTTGGGGACGCGGCCACGTTCGCCGGCAGGGACCCGTTTGAGCGGTGAGACTCCCTACCCGACGCTGGCTGTGGGCGCTGGTGCCGCTGCTGGTGGTGCTGATCGGCTGGGGCTGGTGGCAGGCGGTGGTCGCGGAGCGGGAGACCCGGCGGGAGCTCCTCGAGCTGCGGGCGCACCGGCAGCAGCTCGAGGAGGCGAATCGCGCGCTTGCGCGGCAGGTCGAGGCGCTGAAGCGAGAGCGCGAGGCTCGGGCACGGGCAGCCCGGGAGACCCTGGACGTCGCGGCGCCGGGGGAGGTGCTGGTGATCGTGCCGCAGGCCACCCCAACGAAGGGTGCAAAATAGGAGGGCAGGGGCACCTCTAGGCAGACCATGGAACCAAACCGGCTCGGGCGCTACGTTATTGAGTCGGTCCTCGGGAAGGGGGCGATGGGGGTAGTTTACCTGGCGCGCGACCCCGTGATCGGAAGGCGCGTCGCCCTCAAGACTCTCACCATCCCCTCCGACGTCGAGGAGGCTGAGGAGTTTCGAAAGCGCTTCCTGCGCGAGGCGCAGGCGGCGGGGATGCTCACCCACCCTGGGATCGTGACCGTCCACGACGCCGGGGTCGACGACGAGACCGGGCTGTCGTTCATTGCAATGGAGTACATCGAGGGCCACAGCCTGCGCGAATACCTGCGGTCGGGTCACGGCTTCGCGTACAGCGAAGTGTCGCGGATCGGCGCGGCCCTGGCCGGGGCGCTCGACTACGCACACTCCAAGGGGGTCGTGCACCGCGACATCAAACCGGCGAACATCCTTTTCACGACGCAGGGCATGGTGAAAATCACGGACTTCGGCGTCGCGCGCCTGGAGTCCTCCAACCTCACCGCCACTGGCCAGTTCATTGGGACACCTAACTACATGTCCCCCGAGCAAGTGGCAGGCGGCATCGTCGACGGGCGCAGCGACCTGTTCTCGCTCGGGGTCGTGCTGTTCGAGCTTCTAACCGGGCAGCGCCCCTTCCCGGGCCAGTCCCTCACCGAGGTCGCGTACAAGATCGTGCACGAGCCCCCGCGCATCCCCTCCCAGGTACGGCCTGGCCTGCCCTCTGCCTTCAACCCCATCGTCCTCAAGCTGCTGGAGAAGGACCCCGGCAGGCGTTACGGGCGCGGCGCCGACGTCGCCCGCGCCCTCGAGGCGCTCCGGCGGGTGCTCGCCGGGATGACCGGCGATGTCAGTCAGTTCACCGCGCCGGCGCCCCAGCACGCGAGCGCCGAGCCCGGGGCTGTGGCTGCCTCGCCCACTGCGACGCGGGCAACGGAGCTGGGCCCGATCCCGCCCGTCGGGGTGCCAGTCGAGGAGACGCCCGCGCAGCCGAGCATCTGGCGGCTGTCAATCGCGGGGCGCTGGGTTGCTCTCCTCGTGACGGCTGCGATCCTGACCCCTGCCCTCGTGTTGGCTTTCCTGGCCTCTAGGATCGACCGCGGTCCCTGGAGCGGTCCGTCCGCTGCCGAGGCGCAGCGTAGGCACCGGGTAGCCGACGGTCAGCGACGGGCCGCAGAGGCGCTGAGTGCGGGAAAGTCTGAAGAGGCCCTCACCCTCCTTGCTTCCGTGCTCGACCAGGCGCCGTACAGCCGGCGGGCACACGCTTTGCGGCAAAGGGCGCTCGACGAGCAGGACGAGCAGCGAGACGCCACCGCGCGAGAGCAGCAGGCGGCCGCGTTGCGAGAGGAAGGCAAGGCGCTGCTGCGCGAACGGCGTTGGCGCGAGGCACAGAGCCGTTTTCAGCGCGCCGTCGACCTCGTGCCCAGCGACGCCGTGGCGCGTGAGTACCTCGACCTGGCTCGTGAGCACCAGCTCGTCCCGCGGTCTCAGCCGGTCCGGACTCCGGTGACCGTTGCGGCAGCGGCGCCGACCCCGACCGCCCTTGTGGGCGATGCGCGACTGGAGCTGTACTTCAACTCCCCGGTGAGTGTTGGGTCCATCATGCTCAAGCTCGACGACGAGGCACTCGCCGACAAGCCCTTCGACTTTCGCAGCAAGGGGTTCCTCGGCATAAGGCGTAAGGGAACCGGTGTGCTAGAGGATGCCTACAGCGTCAAATCGGGGGACCACAGGCTGCTCGTCCGCCTCACGGACGGTGAGGGCGCGTTGCTCGGGGAGCAGACGCTGCCGGTAAGCTTTGCCGCCGGCGGTCGTTACGTGCTTAAGGTCGAGATGGACGGTGAGCAGTCGGTGCCGAGGTTCAACCTCATGGCGGTCAAGAGCCGCTGAAGACCAAAGGTCGTGGAAAGGAAGGAACGCATGACAAGGCTCGTCCTGCTGTTGATGCTCGCCGCCGCGATGGCGGCGCCCGCCGGGGCGGCGAACCCCCAGGTGAAGCTCGAGACCACCCAAGGAACCATCGTGATCGAGTTGGACGCAGCAAAGGCCCCGATCACGGTGAGCAACGTCCTGGAATACGTGAAGGCCGGCTTCTACGATGGCACGGTCTTCCACCGGGTGATCCCGAGCTTCATGATCCAGGGAGGCGGGTTCGCCGCGAACATGGAGCAGAAGCCAACCCGTGAACCGATCGTCAACGAGTCCGCCAACGGGCTCATCAACACGCGGGGGACAGTTGCGATGGCGCGCACCCCGGATCCGAACTCGGCGACGGCCCAGTTCTTCATCAACCTCAAGGACAACGCGTTCCTTGACAAGGCAAAGGCCCAGGACGGCTACGGCTACTGCGTCTTCGGCAAGGTCATCAAAGGGATGAGCGTGGTCGACGCCATTGCCGCGGTCAAGACCGGCACCGTGGGCGGCTTCCAGGATGTTCCGGTGCAGCCGGTGGTGATCAAGAAGGCGAGCGTGGTGAGTGCTTCGCCTGCGGCCAAATAGCTCGCACCTCGAGGGTGCGGCCAGAAGTCACCCAGGTGAGGGTGGGGGTCCCGGGTGGCGCGAGGCGTGCGAGCAGCGAGGGGAGCTCACGCTGCATCGCCTCCTCGATGGTCTTGCGCGCATCGACGGTGCGGGCTCGCAGGCGCCAAGCCAGCGCCCACCGATCGGGGTCAGCCCGGTCGCGGATCAGCCGCATGCGGTCACCATCCCAGCCGGACGCAACGGCGGCGGCCCGCCCGGCCTCCATCCGGCGGCCCAGCAGGAAGGATAGTCCCCACTCGCCAGCCGAGTCCGTGAGCACCTCCTCCCACCCCTCGGGCATGGGCGGAAGCTCGCTCGCGTCTACCTCGGCTAGGGTATCGGCATGGTCTGCGTGCAGCAGCGCGGCGGTGCTCGTGGGAGGCTGACTCAGCAGACGGTCAACGGCCGCCCACCCGCCTCCGCGATAGGCGCGCAGAGCGGCCGTGAAACCCGTCGTGTACGGGAACACGAGATCGGCCACGAAGTAATCGGGTACACCGGCCGGCGTGCCCAGGGCGCGAGCCTGCTGCCGCACCGCGCGTGCAGCCCGTTCCAGGGAATCGGGGTCGGCTGTCGGCGAGTCGAGGAGGAGCATCACCAGCATGGCTTCCCCCTCGGCGACGGCGGAGGCTGCCCGCTGCTCGTCGCTGTCGCTGCGCATGGCGAGGAGCCGGCTGGGCAGATGGAAGCGGTGCTCCTGGACGGCGTGGGCGAGTTCGTGGGCCCACACCAGCGCCCCCTGTACCTGACCCGCCGCCGGGGTGTTCACGACCACCATTTGGTCGGCCTGGGGTTCGTAGAAGCCGAGCACCTGGCTGGAGTAGAAATCCAACAGGTTGTGATAGATGACGACTGGGTCGCCGTCGACGAAACCGAGGCGTACCAGCGACTCGATGAACAACTCCGGAGGGATTGGAAGGTCCCGTCGCAGCTTGTGGTCGAGTTCCGCTCGAAGGCTCCCGGGCTCGATGAGTCGGCACGGCGGGCTAAAAGGCCCGGTGACTCCTCGCAGCCCGGCGACTCTCGACGCGACGTCGGTGAGTGCCGGGGGGCACGGTCCGGCGAACACCGCGGCGGTGAGAAGGAGTCCGGCAAGCGTGATGCTATACTTCGCGCGCATGGCCCGGGAAGCCCGGCTTCAGCTGCTGTCGGCCTACGAGAACATCGAGCTTGCCCAACGTGTGCTCGGCGAGCTGTGCGGATCCGCCGAAATCGACGACGAGACCACGTACTGGGTGGGGATGGCGCTGCGGGAGGCGCTGGCCAACGCGATCAAGCATGGCAACAAGCTTAGCTCGGAAAAGCGGGTTCTGGTCCACATGCTGGTCGTGGACGGCCAACTCCAGATCGAGGTGGAGGATGAGGGTGACGGTTTCGACCCCTCGTGCCTTCAGGACCCGACCTCCCCGGGCAACCTGCTCCGCTCGAGCGGCAGGGGTGTTTTCTACATGCACCAGTTCATGGACGAGGTGAACTTTTGTGCCGGCGAGTTGGGCGGTACACGTGTTGAACTCAGAAAACAGATCGGTGCAAGGAGGGAGTCATGAAGACCAGGATTCGTGACGTGGGCGGAGTGCGGGTCCTCGACCTCGAGGGCAAGATCACGATCGGCTCCGGGGACGTCGAGCTGCGCAAGAGCATCGAGGACGCAGTCACTTCAGGGCACAACAACATCCTGCTCAACCTGCAGAAAGTCACTCACATCGATTCGTCGGGAATCGGCGAAATGGTGGGGTGTTTCACCACCATGGCACGCAAGGGCGGAAAGATGAAGCTCCTCAACCTAACGCCGAAGATCAACGACATTCTGCAGGTCACCCAGTTGATTACGGTTTTCGACGTCTACGACAGCGAGCCGGACGCGCTCCAGAGCTTCAAGTCGTAGCCGGCTTCTGCACGGGCCTGGCCGCCGCGCCGTGCCGGTTCCGGCCTGTTTGAGGCCGGGCAAAGGGCCGGCGGGGCGCACCAGGCCTGGATCGTTCTAGGACAAGGAACGCCTGCCAGCAGCGGTGGAAGCCGGGAGGGCCACGGCAATGCTAGGATTTTATGTGGATGGAGGAAACCAGTGGCTCTCACGCGGGTACTCGTCGCGGATGACTCCCGAATCTTTCGCTCCTTGATGGTGGAGGTCCTGAGGGACCGTGGGCTCGAGGTGATAGAGGCGGCGAACGGTCGTGAGGCACTCGATGCCTTGCTTGCCCAGCGTCCGCAGCTCGCGGTGCTCGACGCCCTGATGCCGCTCCTCTCCGGTTTTGACGTGATCACCACGATGCGCGAGAAGGTTCCCGACTACCAGCCGGTGATCTTCCTGGTGACGGCCGTGTACAAGAGCCGCCGCTGGGAGACGGAGGCCCGCCAGCAGTACCGGGTGGACGAGTATCTGGAGAAGCCCCTCGAGCCGGCGGAGTTGCTCAAGGCGGTTGGGCGGCACTTCCCGGAGTTCTGGGGCCTCGACGAGGAGCCCGCCCCGACCAAGACCCTTACCTAGCGCTGGTCCTCTTTTTGCATTTTCTTGAGAGCGGTTTCCATTCCGGCTACCACCTGGTCCACGTCCTTGTCGCCATGAGCGTGTGACAGGAACGAGGCTGTCGGTGACCGCCCCGGGAGCAGCACACCAGCCTCCCGGCATGCGCGCACGAAGCGCCCCCAGGTCTCCTGGTCCACGCGTGCAAAGGAGTTGCCGTCAATGATCGGCTGGCGTGAGAAGGCGAAGGCGAAAATGGAACCGACCCGAGCGCAGCGCAACGGCCGGGAGTAGCGTTCGGCCAGAGCCTCGACACCCGCCTCGAGCTGGGCGCCGCGCTCCTCCAGACGCTGGTACACGGCCTCGTTGCGCAGCACCGACAGGGTTGCAACCGCAGCCAGGATCGAGATCGGGGGCGGAGGTCCGGGCAGCTCGTCGCCGGGGGCCGTGCCGGCGTCGCGCGCCCAGGCAACCGCGCCCACGCGCGACACGCCACCACCGAGGACACCTCCGAACACCGCGACGTCGGCCGTGATCCCCAACGCCTCGCCGGCACCGCCGCGGGCAAGTCTGAAGCCGGTCAGCGTCTCGTCGAGCAGGAGACGGGCTCCAGCCTTTCGGGTGCCCACAGACACCGCCTCCAGGAACTCGGAGCTCGGGCGAATGAGGCCGAACTGGGCGGCGATCGGGTCGAGAACCACTGCGGCCGTGTCCCCGCCCACCTCCGCGAGGACCTTGGCGAAAGCCTCGGCATCACCCCACGGCACGACCCGGACCAGGCGCGCGACCTCGGCCGGGATTCCGGCGACGAGGGGCTGGCTGATCCCCAGCGGTCCCGAAGCGGTGACGTGAAAGGCCTCCACGGCCCCTCGCCGGTTGCCATCGAACACCACGACCTGTCGCCGACCCGTGTCACGACGGCACCAGCGCAAGGCAAGCTCCCAGGCCTCGCCCTCGGAGGGTGTGATCACCCAGGGCGAGAACCCAGGCAGCTGTTCTGCGAGGAGGTCTACAAGCTCCAACTCGGCGGTGGCGTGGAAGCCGGCGTTCAGGCCCAGCGTCGATGCGCGCCGCACCGCGTCGAGGAGGTACTGATTGCCGTAGCCAAGGAGGTTGGTGCCGGCGCCGCCCAGGAGGTCCAGATAGACGACGTTGTCGGCGTCGAAGACGCGGCACCCCTGCGCCTTGGCGAGGAGGAGAGAATCCTCCCCCCGTCGCCCGGCAAGCGGTGCGGCCCTGCGCGCCTGCGCCAAAAGCTCCTCTGCACGTTGTCCCATCGTCCGGTCCGGCCTCCGAGAACGGTGAGTTTAGTCGGTGGGCCGCCTGTGCTCAAGTTGTGTCGGTTCCGCCCTCGTCGTCGCCCTCACCGTAGAAGAAGTACTGCGCGCAGCGGCTGGAGCAGAAATACCTGCCGTATGCGAAAGATGCGCACCTGTGGCAGGTGGTTTTTCCGCACATGTGACACTTCGTCAGGTTCCAGACGGGCTGTTCTTCTCCGCAGGTGTCGCACTTTCCGACGATGCGCCCCAGCACCCTCCGAGTATCACCCGAGGCCACCCGGTCTGC
>MEKI01000110.1:6612-6685 GCA_001766905.1 Acidobacteria bacterium RBG_13_68_16 | reverse complement strand
CCGCCGCAGAAGTGCCCCCCGAACCCCCCGCGCTCCGCGGAAGTGAATTCCGCTCCGCGCATCTACATATTGC
>MEKI01000110.1:0-6581 GCA_001766905.1 Acidobacteria bacterium RBG_13_68_16 | reverse complement strand
GATCTACACTTTGCGGGGGATCCCGCGCCGCTCCCCGCACCCGCCCGGCGCTCCAGATCCCCCGAGCCCCCATGCTCGCGCGAGGTGAACTCGCGCTCGCTCGTCCACCCGCCGCAGAAGTGCCCCCCGAACCCCCCGCGCTCCGCGGGAGTGAATCCCACTCCGCGCATTTGGATCTTGCCGGGGGCTCTACCGCCCCGCGCGCCACAAACCGGTCCCGGTTCGCTTGTCCGGGCTCGGAGCTGAGGATAGAATCCGCAGGCTGGACGTGCCGGCGTAGCTCAGAGGCAGAGCAGGGGTCTCATAAGCCCCGTGTCAGTGGTTCGAGTCCACTCGCCGGCACCACACAGATGACTCCGACCGAGTTCTCCGCCGCTTTCCGCCAGCACTTCCCGGACTTGGTCGGGAAGCCGATCCTGGTTGCGCTCTCGGGTGGGGCCGACTCGGTCGCGCTGCTCTGCTTGCTTCACGAGAGTTTCCCCGACATCAGCTGCCCCGTACACGCGGCTCACGTCCACCATCACGTTCGCGGTGCCGAGGCGGACGCCGACGCTGCGTACTGCCGCGAGCTGTGCGAACGGCTTGCGCTGTCGCTGGTCGTCGAACATCTGGACCCGACCCGTCCGCGCGGCAGCTCGCCGGAGGCGTGGTGGCGGCACGAGCGCTACCGGGTCCTGGAAGGAGTGCGCCAGCGCCTCGGCTGCGTCGGCCTGGCCACCGCTCACACCCGCGACGATCAGGCGGAGACGGTGCTGCTGAAGCTCCTTCGGGGGGCCGGACCCCGCGGAGTCGCGGGAGTGCGGCGGCGTAGCGGTGCAGTGGTGCGCCCGCTCCTCGACTTTCGGCGGGAGGAGCTCAGGGGGTTCCTCTTGGCCCGCGGAGTCGGATGGCGGGAGGACGCGAGCAACGCCGACCCGGCGCTGCCCCGTGCCTGGGTGAGAAGCCGACTCGCACCGCTGCTGTCGGATGCTTTTCCGGGAAGCGTGGCGCACCTCGCGGACTTCGCTGCGGCGCTGGCCGAGGACGATGCTCTGCTCGGTACGATGCTCGCGGAACGCGGGGTCTGGCCGGAGGTCGGAGGCGCGGTCCCGGTGGAAGGGGTGGCCGCGCTGCCCCGGGCGCTGCTACGAAGGTGGGTGCTGGAGCTTGCCTCGCGCCTGCCGCTAGCCGAACCCCCTTCCCGCCGGCAGCTCGAGGCTGTCACCACCATGGTCGCCGCGGGTTCCCCTTCGGCGGTCGACCTGGGGCGACGGTGGGTGCTCCGGCGGCGGGGCGATGCCCTGATTCTCAGCCCCCCGCCCCTTCGAGGCTTCGATGCGTGCGTCGCCGCGGTGCCGTCGCGGGTCGAGCTACCGGGCGGGTTCGTGGGAAGCCTCGGCCTGCCGGGGTGCAAAGCTCTCCACAGTGCCTGCCTGCACCCGCGCATCGCCGAGGCTCGTGCGGTGTGGCGCTCCGTAACACCGGGCGAGCGCTTCGGCAGCGGAGGGGCCACGCTGGTTTCGCGTCTCCTCGCGCGCGTCGGGGTACCGGCAGAGTGGCGGCGGGCGTGGCCCGTTCTCGATGTGGGTGGTAGGATAGTCTGGCTTCCCGCGGTCGGTGTCGCGGAGGGGTGGGAAAGGGACGACACCGACGGGGTGGTGGCCGGGCTGGAGGAGCCATGGGAACGCCACGTGAGGTGATCTCGCCGGAGGCGGTGGCGGCACGCATCGTCGCGGTGGGACGTCGCATCGGGGCCGACTATGCAAACCGCGACGTGGTCCTGGTCGGGATGCTGAAGGGAGCGGCGGTCTTCCTGGCTGACCTGATGCGGGCGATCCCGGGCTCGGTCCGCTTCGAGCTGGTCAACGTTATGCACCAGCTCGGTGCGCGGGGCGCCATCATCGAGCTCACGTACGCGACCCACGTGCACCTGGAAGGGGCGCACGCCCTCATCCTCAAGGACATCTGCCACTCTGGAGTCACCGAGAACTATCTGCTGACCCACCTCGCCCAGCAGAGCCCGGCCAGTCTGGAGGTGGCGGCGCTCATAAACCGGCCGTTGCTGCGCCGCGTCGCCCTCGAGCCCAAGTACGTGGTGTTCGAGGATGTCCCGCCTGGCCGGGTGGTGGGCTACGGCATGGAGTTCGAGGGTAAGTGGGGGAATCTTCCCGGGCTTAGCATCCTTGACGGGGTGTGACTGGCCCCGCGGCAACGCGTCGGTGCTCCGGGTAGGCGGAGCGACCGAGCCGGTAGACGCACAGAGGAGTTCGGAGAACCCGTGAACCAAAACGTAAAGAACGCGCTGCTTTTCGTGGTCATCATCGTGTCCGTGGTGATGCTCTGGAACTGGATCACCACTACCCGGGCTGGCACCAAAGAAATCGCCTTTTCCGACTTCCTGGACAGGGTGGAGAAGAACCAGGTTTCCGAGGTCCTCATCCGCGGGGACGAGGTCTACGGCCGATCCCCGGACGCTTTGGCCAAGGGTGCGCTTGCCACACGCCCATTCGACTTCGTGACCTACTCGCCGGGCTACGACAAGCTGGTCACGGTGCTGCGCGAGCACACCGTGAAGATCAAGGCTGAGCAGCCCTCCCAGGGCTCGATCTGGACCGCGCTCCTTTCATGGCTCCCGTTCGTCCTGCTCGTGGTCATGTGGTACTTCTTCTACCGCCAGATGCAGGCCGGGGGCAACAAGGCGATGGCGTTCGGCAAGTCCCGCGCCCGGCTGATGAGCCCTCAGCAAAAGCACGTGACGTTCACGGACGTCGCGGGTGTGGATGAGGCCAAGGAGGAGCTCCAGGAGATCATCGAGTACCTCCGCGATCCGCAGAAGTTCCAGAAGCTGGGCGGGAAGATCCCAAAGGGTGTCCTGCTGATGGGGCCCCCTGGGACCGGCAAGACGCTGCTCGCACGGGCGGTCGCCGGCGAGGCCGAGGTGCCCTTCTTCTCGATCTCGGGCTCCGACTTCGTGGAGATGTTCGTCGGTGTCGGGGCCTCGCGCGTCCGCGACCTGTTCGAACAGGGCAAGAAGAACGCCCCCTGCATCATCTTCCTCGACGAGATCGACGCGGTTGGACGGCACCGTGGGGCTGGGCTCGGAGGCGGCCACGACGAGCGTGAGCAGACGCTCAACGCGCTGCTCGTGGAGATGGACGGTTTCGAGTCCAACGAGGGCGTGATTCTGATCGCGGCCACCAACCGGCCGGACGTCCTTGACCCCGCGCTGCTGCGCCCGGGCCGCTTCGACCGCCGAATCGTCGTCACCCGCCCGGACCTCAACGGGCGCACCGAGATCCTCAAGGTGCACACCACGAAGATTACGCTGGCACCCGACGTCGATCTCCCGGTCCTGGCGCGTTCGACCCCGGGCTTCTCGGGCGCCGACATCGCCAACCTCGTCAACGAGGCCGCGCTGCGGGCTGCACGCTTCGACAAGAAATCCGTGGAGATGGTGGACTTCGAGTTCGCCAAGGACAAGGTGATGATGGGCGCGGAGCGGCGGTCGCTTGCGCTCTCGGAGGAGGAGAAGCGGGTGGTGGCCTACCATGAGGCCGGCCACGCCCTAATCGCGGCCGTACTGCCCAACGCCGACCCTCTCCACAAGGTCACCATCATCCCCCGCGGCCTTGCCCTCGGGCTGACCCAGCAGCTCCCGGAGGAGGACCGATACATGCACGGGAAGGCCTACCTCCAGGACGAGTTGGTGGTCCTGATGGGTGGTCGCCTGGCCGAGCAGATCGTCTTCGGAGACGACCACATTACGACCGGCGCCGGCAACGACCTCGAGCGCGCCACCGAGCTGTCGCGCAAGATGGTGTGCGAGTGGGGCATGTCGCATCTCGGGCCGCTCACCTTTGGCAAGCGCGAGGAGGCAATCTTCCTCGGCAAGGAGTTCGCCCGACACCAGGACTACTCGGAAGCCACCGCGGTCGAGATCGACACCGAGATCAAACGCATCGTCGAGACGGCGTACGCGCGCGCCAGGGAGGCGCTGATGAGGCACCGCCCGGTGCTCGACAAGATCGCCGACGCGCTTCTGGAGCGTGAGGTGCTGGAGGGGGAGGAAGTCTACCGGATGGTCTCGGAGCACACCGGGTTACCGGTGGACAAGCTCAAGGGGCCTGGGCGGCCTTCCCCCTCGACCGAGGTCGTGTAGCCGGCTCTCGCAGGCGTCCGGTCACAAAGGCGGCAGGCGGCGTGAAATCCACCCGGCCGTGCGACTGGCGAGGTCCGGCCAAGGAGCTGCCGGGTGCTCACCTTCGAACTTCCCGCCCCAGCGGAGGACTCCGCCCCGTTCGACCCCGGGCTGGCTTAGAATCCACCCGTGCTGGTCCTCAACCTCCTTGCGACGGCCGTGTTCCTGCTGACGGGGCTCGTCAACACGATTCTTGCGGGTCTGATCGGCACGATCATCGGCTTCATCCCCCCGCGCGGGGACTGGACCCTTCGCGGCGCCCGGATCTGGGGCCGCCTCGTGCTGCTTGGCGGTTTCGTCCGGTTGAGGGTGCAGGGCGCCGAGCGGGTGCCGCGCGACACCCCGGTGGTCTTCATGTCCAACCACGAGTCCTGGCTGGACATCCCGGCGCTGCTCGCGGCGATCCCGGTCCAGGTGCGCTTCCTGGCCAAGAAGTCGCTGTTCTCGTGGCCGGTGTTCGGCTGGGCGATCGCCTCGATGGGCTTCATCCCGGTGGACCGGGAAAACCGCAAGACGGCGATCAAGTCGTTCGAGGAGGCGGCCGCCCGCATCCGCACCGGCCGGTCGGTGTTGATCTTCCCCGAAGAGACGCGCACCGTCGACGGGAACCTGCTGCCGTTCCAACGCGGCGGGTTCCTGATCGCGCTCAAGGCCGCGATCCCGATCGTGCCGGTCGGATTGCAGGGCCCGCGCCAGTGCATGCCAAAGCACAGCTACCTCATGCGGCCCGGGACCATCACGGTGCGGTTCGGGAGGGCGATCTCGACGGCCGGGCACGGGGTCACCGGCAAGGGCGAGCTGATGGCGGAGGTGCGGCGGGCGGTGGAGGAACTGCGGGGCAATACGGCGGCGGTCATCGAAGTTAGCAGTGGTGGGAGTGAAGTTGCAGCGGGGGGCGCGCACGATGGTTAGCGAGGAGAGGGTTTGGGAGGCGCTGGCGACCGTGATGGACCCGGAGATTCCGTTCTCGGTGGTGGACCTGGGGCTCGTGTACGGCGTCGAGGTCACGCCTCAGGGCAAGGTGCGGGTTCAGCTCACCCTCACCACACGTGGCTGTCCGCTGGTGCGCCGGATCTCGGAGGACGCCCGAGCAGCGATCGAACAGGCAACAGGCGCAAAAAACGTCGCCGTGGAGATCGTCTGGGATCCGCCGTGGAATCCGGAGATGGCCTCCGAGGCCGTCCAGGCTCACTTCGGGCGGTCGTAAGGGGGGTCAGGTGGCGATTACGGAGGCGGACGTCAGAGGAGCGCTCACGAGGGTCAAGTTTCCGGGCCTGTCCCGGGACATTGTCTCCTTCGGGTTCGTGCGGTCGGTGACCGTGAGCGACGGCAACGTGGCGGTCGAGATCGTGATGACCACCGCGAGCCCCACCGCCGGTGAAGTCGTGGAGCGCGAGGCACGGCGGGTGCTGTCGGAGCTGCCGGGCGTCCGCGAAGTCACCCTCGACAGCAAGGTGCATGCGCCGCAGGGCGCCCCCGCGGAGCAGGCACCGCGCGACCTGCTCCCGGGGGTTCGCACCAAGATCGCCGTCGCGTCGGGCAAGGGCGGGGTGGGAAAATCCACCGTGGCCGCCAACCTGGCGCTTGCCCTGAGGCAGACCGGCTCCACCGTTGGCCTGCTCGACGCCGACATCTACGGGCCCTCGCAGCAGCTGATGATGGGCTGCACGGACAAACCGATGGTCAGCCCGGAGCAGAAGATCCTCCCCGTGGACGGTCACGGGGTGAAGGTGATGTCGCTGGGGTTTCTCATGGACGCGGACACGCCGGTGATCTGGCGGGGCCCGATGGTGATGAAGGCGCTGCAGCAGTTTATCGAGGACGTCGACTGGGGAACCCTCGACTACCTGATCGTGGACCTCCCGCCCGGGACCGGCGATGCCCAGCTCACCGTGACCCAGCAGGTTCCCCTTGACGGCGCGATCATCGTCACCACGCCGCAGGATGTGGCGCTGATCGACGCCCGCAAGGGGCTGGCCATGTTCCGCAAGGTAAACGTGCCGGTGCTGGGGGTGATCGAGAACATGTCGACGTTCGTCTGCCCTCACTGCGGGAAGAGCAGCGAGATCTTCAAGCACGGGGGTGGCCGCCGAACGGCGGAACAACTCGGCGTGCCCTTCCTGGGCGAGATTCCCATCGACCCCGCGATCGTGGTTGGTGGAGACGCCGGAACGCCCATCGTCGTCTCGCACCCAGAGTCTGCAGCCGCTGCGGCGTTCGCGGCGGTGGCAGCCGAGATCGCGCAGCAGGTCACGGGGCACTGAGCGCGCCTAGTGCTTCGGAGCCTGACCGGCCTCTGCGGCGGGTCTGGGCGTGACAACGATGTCGGCGGCATCCTCGGGACGGCCCTTGGCGGCGATGATCGCCTGCATGCGCTTGGCGAAGACCTCCGCTTCGCTCCACG
>MEKI01000109.1 GCA_001766905.1 Acidobacteria bacterium RBG_13_68_16 | reverse complement strand
CGGCTCTCCTTCCGCGAGGGTGTCTCCGGACCATGGACGTACTCGCTGCGGGGCCTGGATGGAAAGGTCCTGCGCGAGTACGTGCTCAACGGCACCACCTGGAGTTGGAGCAAGGACCTCGTCTACCGGCAGGGGCAGCTCCTCGCCGCCATCGACGGTAGCGGGACCAGGCACTTCACCCTGGATCACCTGGGAAGCCCGAGGTTGATCACCGACGCCGGGCGGAACGTCGTCGAGTACCACGCGTACTGGGGGTATGGAGCTGAGATCGACACCGCGTGCGGCGTCGAGCGGATGAAGTTCACCGGGCACGAGCGGGACAACCAGTGCACCGCCGGGATGCTCGACTACATGCACGCGAGGTACTACAACCCCACGATCGGGAGGTTTCTCGGCGTCGATCAGGGGAACGGAAATGCAGAGGCCCCAGGGAGCTGGAACAGGTATGCGTACGCGAGGGGCAATCCGGTGAAGTACGTGGATCCGGATGGTCGAGTCATCGACACCGTGCTGGATATCGGGTTCATCGCCATGGACGTGGCCGACATCGCGGGGACGTTGTTCGCCGGCGAACGAACCACAAGGACCCAGTGGGCAGCGCTTGGTGGGGATGTCGCCGGTGCGTTCATCCCATTCGCTACTGGTATTGGGGCGGGTATCAGGGCCTTAAACAGGGCCGATAACGCCGTCGATGCCCTCAGGACCCTGGACAGAGCGGCCAACGCCAGAGATGCCACTGTGGCGATCTACCGTTCGCTCGACGCAGCAGGGAACGTTCAGTATGTGGGCTTCACCAAGGACTTTGCGAGACGTGCGGCCTTTCACCTCCGCTCAAAAGGAATCGAGATCGAACAGGTCGCGGGCCTGCACAGTATTCCAGTTGCTGACAAGCGTGCGGTCGAGCAAGCGCTGATGGAGATCCACAAGCTCGGCAAGGAGGGGGGTTCATTGATCTGGAACAAGATCAACTCGATCGCAAAGGCCAACCCGAAATACGCTGAGGAACTGGAGCGGGGGATGCAATGGCTCAGGCAGATGGACTACCCTGGGGTCAGGCCATGAAGCCGGCCTCGCAGCGCACGCGACCTCGCATTGGAGACGTGATTGAGATCGGCACGCCCAAGGGGTTGGCCTATGCGCAGTACACGCACAAGCACGATGAGCAGCCACGATACGGCGCGCTCATCCGAGTGCTGCCTGGTCTCTACAAAACTCGACCGGTGAGTTTCAACGACCTCGTGAAAAGGAAGGAACGCTTTTTCGTGTTCTTCCCCCTGGGTGCGGCGTGCAAGCGAGGCATCGTCACAATAGTGGCGAACGAGGTGATTCCGAAATCGGCATGTCCTTTCCCGACCTTTCGGTCGAGAGCGACCGAGCGACCATCATGGGAACTTTGGGATGGCCACCGATATTGGTGCGTCTACAAGCTCACGCCTGAGCAGCGCAGTTTACCGATCTTGGCTGTGTGGAACGATACCCTGCTGATCGACCGCATCGTTCAGGGCTGGTCGCCTGCTGACGAGCGGTAAGTGCCAATTGCCGCGAGCTGGCATCGCGCGGGTTCATCGGTCCTGTTCGACCGCAAAGGCGGGACCAGGAATGGAGATCGCACGGGGTTGGAGTACGTTACTGGAGGCACCTCGTGCTCCCCGCAACTCTCACCTACCCGCAGATCGCGGGGGTGGGCTCGGCCCGCACGCTGTGCTCCTCGTATGTCAACGGCTTCCTTGTGGGCATCACCGACGCCGGAGCGGGGAGCTGCCCGGGCGGGACCAGTCTGGCTTCCCTGAGCTGCCATGCCAACGGCATGGTCAACGTGGTCAGCCACGGCAACCTCGTCACCGACAACTGAGACAAGGTTCCGAACGACCTGGCGGGAGACCAAGTGGTGCTGCCGTCATGACGCGGGCCTGCGGGGAGCCGGTGCGCAGCCGTTTCCTGCCGAACGCGCTCGCGCCCCGTTTCCGGCCACGAGGAAACTCGCTTCCGGTACAATGCGGGTGTCGCGAGCGGGGAGGTGCAACGTGCCGATTTTCGAGTTTCTCTGCTCCACATGTAACCGGATCTACAGCTTCCTTTCGCTGTCCGCGACCCCGTCGCGCCAACCGGTGTGCCCGCGCTGCGGGGCGACCAACCTCACGCGCGTGCCCTCGTCGTTTGCGGTCAGCGCCGGCAAGAAGAGCCGGGAAGAAAAACCGAAGGAGCCGAGGGGTGCCCAGGACGAGGCGTCCATGGCGCGCATCGAGCAGGAAGTGATGCGCATGACCGGTGAGCTCGGCGAAAACGGCGCCGAGGACCCGCGCGCGATGGCGCGGATGATGCGGCGCCTCGCCGAGGTCTCGGGCGAGAAGATGACCCCGACCATGGAGGAGATGTTCCGTCGCCTCGAGGCCGGGGAGGACCCCGACTCGCTCGAGGACGAGCTCGGCCCGCAGCTCGAGGCCGAGATGGGCGAGGAGGGCGGCGAAGGCGGTGAGGGTGGCGCACAGACTCGCGACGAGGGGCTCTACAACCTGTAAGGAAAAGGTAAGAGGGCAAAGGGAAGGCACGCCACACAGCGGAGCCCCGGTTGACCTGCCTCGTTTGGCCTTCCGTCTGTCCTTTCCCCTTTCCCCCTTCCCGTTTCAGACGGGATCCGTGTCGATCATAATCTCGGTGTGCTCCCCATGGCGCTCCCGGATGCGACGGATCGCGGCCTCGGTGATTTCGTGGGTGCGCTGGAACGAGGTGTTGCGATTCAGGAGCATCCGAAACTCGAAGAACGAGGTCCCGCCGGCGCGGCGCGAACGGAACGCGTGGTAACCCCTCACCTCCGGCGCGACCCCGTGCAGCAACGCCTTAACCTCGTCCTCCACCTCGCGGGGCAGGCCGCGATCGAGGAGCTCTTGTGCCGCGTCGCGGAGGATCTCGATCGCGCTCCAGATGATGTAGACGGCGATGAGGACCGAGGCCACCGGGTCGAGCCAGGGCCAGCCAAGGGCCCGGTAGCCCACCAAGGCAAGCCCCGCCACCAGGTTGGTCGCAAGGTCGGTCACGTAGTGGAAGGCGTCCGCACGCAGTGCGAGCGAGCGGGTTCGACTGGCCTCGCGCCGTAGGTACGCCACCAGTGCGAGGGAGACCACCAGGCCGGCCGCGCTGATCGCGACACCGGCCTCCGGGTTCGTGATGTGCTCCGGCTCGATGAGGCGCGAGATTCCGCGGCCCACCAGCCAGACGCCGGTCATCGCGATGATCAGCGCCTGGACCACGCCGGAGAGCGCCTCGGCCTTGTCGTGACCGTAGGCGTGCTCGGCGTCGGGCGGGTCGGCGGCAACGCGCAGGAAGTACGCGTTCAGCCCCGAACATGCAACGTCCATGAGGGAGTCCACCGCGGTCGCCAGCACCGCAAGAGACCCGGTCAGCAGCGCAATCGTGGCTTTGGCAAGCGCCAGCAGCAGTGCGGTGGAGGCCGCGACGGTTGCCGCCAGGATCTTGCGCTGCTGCGGCCTCATGCGCCAGCTCCTGGTTCATCGTGCATCAGGGGATCTCGGGGTGCGGGCGCCGGTCCGACGCCGGCCGGGTACCATCCCACCCCGACCCGCCAGTGAAGCACCTCGAGCTCGTTTCCCGTGACGGCCCGGCTCTCAAACGCCGCCGCGAGCCGCGCGCGTGCCTCATGGTCCGAGGCCGCTCCCCCACGCTCCCGGGCTACCCGGCTGAAGACGCTCGCACACCGCTGCCGAAACTCTTCGCCCGACTCGTCCAGCCTCGAGCCGAGCCGCAGCACAGGGTGGTAGTGCACCTGCGGTTCCCAGCGCTCGTGAAGCGCTTGGCAGAGCCCAGCCGCGATGCTCTCGTCGATCGTAACTTCGCCACCGCGCAGCTCCGGAGCAGGGTCACCGGGGAACGCCGCGCGGCGCCCCGGGTCGAACGGGACCGCGCCGTCCGGGTTGAGGGTCTCTTCGACGACAGGTACCGCCCAGTGCACCCATGTCTCGTCCGACGAACCCCAGGTTGCGATCGACATCCGGACCAGGGCGGCCACCTCGACCCACGGCCGATAGCTGGTCGGCGGGGTGCCGGCGGGAGTGGACACGACGCGGGGCATGACGATTTCGGGTCGCATCTTCTACTGCATGGTACACTGCCCGCCTCGCGCGGAGGGCGACGTGGCGCAGGGCAGGAAGGACAAGTGGGACGGTCAGTTGAGCCTCTTTGGTGACGACTCGGCACGCCAGGCTCCGACCGGACGGGACATCGTCGTCTTCGACCTCGAGACACAGCGTTCCTTCAAGGATGTCGGTGGCCGAACCGCGATGCGGCAGCTCGGGATGTCCGTCGGCGTGGTGTACTCGTTTCAAGACGACTCCTTCCACGCCTTCCTCGAGCCCGAGGCGGACCGGCTCGTCGATCTCCTCCGCGCCGCAGAGTTGGTGGTGGGTTTCAACCTCCTCGGCTTCGACTACGAGGTGCTCAAGGGATACCGTGACGTCCCCCTCGAGACCCTCCCGACCCTCGACATCATGTTCTACCTCCAGGAGAAGCTGGGCTTCCGTCCGAAGCTGGACTCGGTCGTGCAGGCGACCCTGGGAGTCGGGAAGTCGGCCGACGGGTTACAGGCGCTGATGTGGTGGAAGGAGGGGCGCCTCGACCTGATCGAGCAGTACTGCACCGAGGACGTCCGGCTCACCCGCGACCTCTACCTCTTCGGCAAGCGTAACCGGCACGTGCTGGTGTCACGCTTCTCCGGCTCCCCGCTCAAGGTCGAAGTGGACTGGTGACGCACCGACGTTAAAGGGAAAAGGCCAAAAGGACAGCCAAGACACAGTGCTGGCGTCCCGCAAGTCTCCTGGTTTTCCTCCTTTCCGCCTTCCCTCCTTCCCTTGTTACTTCTCTCACAAAATGAAACAGGCGGCCACGAAAGCCGCCCGGGATGTCTCGATTGGACTTCGCTTTACTTGGCCGGTGCCTTGTGGGCGTGGACCTCTCGGGTGAACGCCTGCTTCTTGTGGTGTTCCTTGCCGTCGTGGCACCCGTCGCAGGTCGCCTGCGTGGGGATGACGAGGCCCGCAGCCTTGGCCTTGGCGACGTCCTTCATCACGGACAGCGTCTTGTAGTCCGAGCCCGCCCCGTGGCACGCCTCGCACTGCACGCCCGCCATCGCCTCGTCCTTGTTGGTCGCGTGGCAGGTCAGGCAGGCGGCTTCGAACTTCCACTCCTTGGAGGCCTTGGCGCTCTCGGTCGCCTTGGCGTGCTTGGTTTGCGCCCACGAGTCGTACTGGACCTTGTGACACATCTTGCACTTCTCCGCGCCGATGTAGGTGGGGGCTGCGTCGGTCACCAGGGCACTCAGCCCCAGGATCGCCGCGACCGCCACCACAACGAGGAATGCCCGCTTCATCGAACCCTCCCTTGGCGCCCCCTCTGGGGCCCTCCGCAGATTCTAAGCAATATCCTTGCCTGACACAACCCTTACACGACGGCCTTTCAGGCGCAGAAACGTCATCCCGTCAGGACAAACCTGGCACCTTGATCGTTTCCAGGGTGGCGCCGGAGTTGCGCATCCACCAGTAGAGGGCGGCAACGGCCACGATCGTCGCTGCGGAGACCGCCAGAAACACCGCGACACGCCACGCCTTGAGCGCGCGCGGAGCAGCTTCCTCGCCCCGCCGCAGCCGCGCCAGCTCAACTGGGTGCTCCTCAGCGTAGGCCTCGGCGTCCAGCAGGCCGGTGAAGATGGCCGTGTTCCAGTGCCGGAAGTGCACGAAGTAGACGTGCCACGTCAGGACCGAGAGAAAGGCTAGGATGGCCTCGCCTCCGTGAGCGGCCTTGGCCGCGAGGATCACCTCCCCCGGGAACAGCGACGACCACTTCACGGGGTACAGGAGCAGCAGGCCGGTGAGGACCATGACGGCGGTGCCCCACACCAGGGCGAGGTACTCGAGCTTCTCGGCAAAGCCGTAGCGGTCCATTCGCGGGGGGTGCTTTTCCATGCCGATGTTGAACTTGATCTGGTGAATGAAGTCCTTGACGTCGGCGATGCGCGGCACCATGGGCATGTCGAGTCGCCGGACCAGGTGCAGCCAGATCCCTTCGAGAAGATGCCACACGAGCTGGACCGCCATGATCGTTCCGAGCACGTGATGGATGAACCGCACCCTTTCCACGCCGCCGATAATCAGCACGATCCCCTTGGCCCACGCCGTTTCGGCGAACTTCTGGGGCATCCCTGTGATCACGAGGCCGACAAAGGTGATGAGCATCAACCAGTGGTTGATGATTTGACGCTTGGTGAAGCGCCGGATCTTCTCCCCCTGGGCGCTCATGAGGTCCTCCTGTGGCGGCGGCGGCCCCAGACGTCCACCGCGATGTACATGAGGAAGAACCCGATCGTGCCTGGGATCACCAATTGGTAGAAAACCTTCACCCAGTAGATCATCGAATACTTCGTACGCGAAGGAATGTAGTGCTGCGTCCACGCCGAAAGGAACTTGGTCGTCGCCTGCGGGTGGCACGCCTGGCATCGCGCGAGCAGGCGTTCCTGGATCTGCGCCTTTCCGGCGGTGGTCACCGACTCGACGTCGTGGTAGCCGTGGCAGTCGTAGCACACAGCCTGGTTGAGGGGTTGATCGGGGGTGGCCGCGCGGAACAGCTCCGCGGTAGTGCCGTGGAAGTCCGCGACATAGGTGCTGTAGACGGCCGTCGAGATGCCGTACTTGTCCATGATCTTCGGGTTGTTGTGGCATCGGCCACAGATCGCGGGTGAGGCCAGGCGGAACTGGGGAAGGAGCGGATCCACGGTGCCGTGTGCCTGGTGACAGTCGACGCAGGTGGGCACATCCGGGTTGTCGTTAGCGGTCAGCGCCGCTCCGTGGACGCTCTTGCGATATGCCTCCGAAACGCGGCCGTGGCACTTCCCGCAGGTGAACGAGATGTTCCGCCGTGCCACGCGTGAGCCCGTCTCCGACGGCGCCAGGATGTCGTGGCCGCCGTGGCACGAGACGCATGTGGCGGCAACGTCCAGCCCCGCGAGTTGGACGCCGTGGCCGTGCACCCCGATCAGGTAGTCGCGCTTGGCGTGACACGCCAGACATCGGGAGGCGACGTTGACCGGAGCCAGCGTCGACTTGGGGTCGTTGGGGGGCCGCACGTCGTGAGCCCCGTGGCAGGCCCAACACGTCCCCCGCAGATGCTCACCGCCTGCCGGGTCCTTGTGCGCGCTCCCGTTCACCTGCTTGAGGGCGTCGTCGTGACAGGCCGCGCAGGGGTTGTCGTTCAGCATGCCCTCGGGGTGCGGGATGTCGCCGGCCTTCGGGTGGCAGTCGAGGCATGCAATCCCGGCGTGGACCGTTCCGGTCTCGGCCGGAAGCACCACCAGGCGATCGAGCTTTTCCGGTGTGAGCTTGAGGTCCATCGCCCCGGCTGCATCGGTTATCGACCCCTTGGAGCCGTGGCACTCGATGCAGGCGCTGTCGTCGGCTGCCAACCCTTGCCCACAGAACAGGAATCCAGCTGCGACGGCAAGGAGGTAAGCAGCACTTGCGGCGCGTTTCGATTGCATTACTCTCCCCCTCGCGGGTCATGTTCTTTCATTCGTACATGCTCGTCAAGTCAGAAGCAACGAGCCGGGCCCCGCCGGCAAAATGCTAGAGTGAGCGCCCGGACGCGGGCCGGGCCGGAGGTTGCGTGGGCCGTTCACTCGTTCTGGTGACCATCCTAGGTTTGCTCGTCGTCCTGCCGGTAAAAGCCGCGGGGCCGGTTTTCAGCGCTGCGGCAACGTGGCAGGGAACGCCGCCGGCCCCCGGCGTCTCGGCCATCGTGCGCGTCGAGGTCACGGTGCAGCCGGGGTGGCACGTCAACTCCAATGCACCTTCAGATCCCTACCTGATTCCCACGAGCGTCCGGTTGAAACTGCCACCAGGGTGGAGCGCCGAGAAGCCCCAATTCCCTTCGTCCCGCATGGCCAAATTCGCTTTCAGCGAGGACGAGTTGGCGGTGTTCGAGGGGACCTTTGTCGTCACGGTACCGGTGCGGCTGGCCCCCGACGCGGGACGGCCGGAAAAGCTGGACGGCGTGGTCGAGGCCCAGGCCTGCAACAACCAGCTCTGCCTCGCCCCGGCCGAAGTTCCGTTCACTGTGGCGCTGGCACAGGACCACTCGGCCGGGGCGGCATCCACCAGGCCCCCGGCCCAACCACCGGCCGCCAAAATCCAGGCATACGGGAAGGGCGTCCCGTCCGACTTCGCCCACACCGGCCTGCTTCTTCAGCTCGCCATAGTCTTCCTGGCCGGACTGGCACTCAACCTGACGCCGTGCGTGTACCCGCTGATTCCGATCACGGTCGGGTTCTTCGCCGCCCAGCGCGGCGAGGGGCGGGGCCGCCCCTGGCTGCTGGCCCTCGTATACGTGCTGGGCATGAGCATCATCTACTCCGCCCTTGGCGTTCTGGCCGCGCTCACCGGCCGGCTGTTCGGGGCCGCGCTGCAGTCGCCCTGGGTCGTGGGGCTCATCGTGGTCGTCCTCCTTGCGCTCGCCACCTCGATGTTCGGTCTGTGGGAGCTGCGCGTCCCTGCGTGGGCGACACGCGTCTCGGGGGGGCGCAGCGGCGTTGGCGGCGCCCTGGTCATGGGGTTCGTGGTGGGGTTGGTGGCGGCCCCGTGCATCGGCCCGTTCGTTCTCGGGCTGCTCACCTACGTCGGCCAGCGACAGGACGTGCTGCTCGGGTTCGCCCTGTTCTTCGCGCTCTCGCTGGGTCTCGGCCTGCCCTACCTGCTGCTCGGCGCCTTCACCGGTGCCCTGGAGCGACTGCCGAACTCCGGCGTGTGGATGGTCGGGGTTCGCCAGCTCTTCGGGGTGCTCTTGATCGGGCTCGCCGGCTACTTCGTCAAGCCCTTCCTGACCCCACCGTGGGGCGCAGCCCTCTTCGCCGGACTGCTCGTGCTGGGCGGCCTCTACCTCCTGGTCGTTGCGCGGCCTGGAAACGAGCAGCCCTGGGTGGATCGCTTCATGCGTCTGGCAAGCGCGGGTGTGCTGGTGGCCGGGGTGCTGCTATACCCAACGCACGCCCGCACAACTGCCACCGAGCTTTCCTGGCCGCCCTACGAGGACAGCGCGGTGGCACAGGCGCTGGCCAGCGGGCAGCCTGTCGTCCTGGATTTCTACGCCGACTGGTGCCTGCCCTGCAAAGAGCTGGATGAGAAAACGTTCTCCCGGCCCGAGGTGGCGGCGCGCCTGGCCGGCTTTGCCCGCTTCAAGGTGGATCTCACAAGGAACGACCCGACCAGCGAGGCGCTCCGCACCAGGTTCGAGGTGGTCGGGGTGCCGACGATTGCCTTCTTCCGAGACGGCCGCGAGGTCACCGACGCCCGCCTCACCGGTTTCGAGCCGGCGCCCGAGTTCCTGAAGCGCCTCACCCTCGTAGAGGCGAGGTAAGAGGGAAAAGCGAAAAGGGGCAAAGGGAAAACGAAAGAGAACGGAATCGGGAGCGCCCCCGAGCAGAGGGGCCGCAGCGGTTGCTTTCCCCTTACCCTTTCCCCTCTTGCGTCTCGGCCTCTTCCCACCGCCAGACCGACTCGTCCTCGTCAAAAGACGGCAGGTTGGGCATCCTCCCGCGCGCCGCGTTGGCGCGCCACTCCCAGAGCACGGCCCACTTGAGGTAGGTGCCGAAAGCCTGCAGCATGCAGAAAACGAGCCCCGCCTTGCCATCGAGAAACCCGAACTGAAAAACGTACATCCGGAGGAATCGCCAGACCGGCCGCCAGAACACCTCCGTGACGCCCGATTTGCGGCCCGTCTTCCAACCCTGGGCGGCGCCCCAGTAGCCGTAGGTGACGATGCGGGGCAGGTACTGGTGGAACGACTCGATCATGAAGTGAAGCATGGGGTTCGCGAGGACCGGGGTCGGACCCTTCGTCTGCATGTCGGCGTGGACCCGCTTGTTCGGGTACCGACCAGCGCCTCGCCTGACGAGGCGCACGACCCGGTCGTGCTGCCAGCCCGAGAATCGGATTACCCGGTCCATGAAATAGACGCGGCGCTTGATCGTGTATGCATCCGCCTCGGGGTCGGACGAGAGCAAGCCGGTGATTTCCGTCTGCAGTTCGGGAGTGCAGCGCTCATCGGCGTCGAGGATCAGAATCCACTCGTGTTGCGTTTGGTCCATGGCCCAGTTCTTCTGGGAGGCGGAGCCCAAGTACGGGCGCTGCAAGAAGCGAACCTTCTCGTACGAGCGCGCGACGTTCGGCGTCCGGTCGCTGGAAAAGGAGTCCACCACCAACACCTCGTCGCACCACAGGACAGACTCCACACAGTCCGCTATGTTCCGCTCCTCGTTCAACGTCGTGATGACCGCAGAGACTCGGGCACGGGGGAGCGATCCGGTAGCGCGCTCTGACATCTAGGCCTCCAAGGCGAGCATGTTACACGGTCACAACGAAGGGCCCGCAACGTTTGCAGGGCCGCGCCCACGAGGACCCGCTACATGCAGTTGACGATGGCCTCGCCGAAACCGGAGCAGGACACCAGCGTCGCGCCGTCCATCTGGCGGTGCAGGTCGTAGGTCACGCGCTTTGCCGTGACCGCGCCCTCGACACCCTTCACCACGAGGTCGGCCGCCGCTTTCCACCCGAGGTGTCGCAGCATCATCTCGCCAGACAGGATCAGAGAGCCGGGGTTGACCTTGTCCTGGCCGGCATACTTCGGCGCGGTGCCGTGGGTCGCCTCGAAGAGGGCGTGCTCGTCACCCTCGTTTGAGCCGGGCGCCATCCCGAGGCCACCGACCTGGGCCGCCAGGGCGTCGGAGAGGTAGTCGCCGTTGAGGTTTGGTGTGCTGACCACCGAGTACTCGGACGGGCGCAGGAGGACCTGCTGAAACATCGAATCGGCGATCCTGTCCTTGATGAGGACCTTCTTGCCTTCAGGCATCTTGCCGCCGTGCTTGTCCCACAGATCGGCCTCGGTCACGGTCACGTCGCCGAACGCCTCACGTGCGGTCTGGTAACCCCAGTCCCGAAACGCACCCTCTGTGAACTTCATGATGTTGCCCTTGTGGACGAGTGTCACCGAGTCGCGTCCCTGGGCGAGGGCGTACCGGATCGCCTTGGCGACGAGCCTGGAGGTGCCGAACTCGGAGATCGGCTTGATGCCGATTCCGGAGTCGGGCCGGATCTTCTTTCCCAGCTCCTTCTCGATAAAGAGGCGCAGCTTCTCGGCCTCGGGGCTGCCGCCCTTCCACTCGATTCCGGCGTAGACGTCCTCGGTGTTCTCGCGGTAGATGACCACGTTGACGTCCTGAGGCCGCTTCACGGGCGAAGGCACACCCGGTATCCATCGCACGGGCCGCACGCAGGCGTACAGGTCCAGCACCTGGCGCAGCGTCACGTTGAGGGAGCGAATGCCGCCGCCAACCGGAGTCGTAAGCGGTCCCTTGATTGCGACCCGGAAGTGGCTGATCGCCTCGACGGTTTCGTCCGGGAGCCAGGTGCCCTTGCTGTTGAAGGCCTTCTCACCGGCCTCGACCTCGACCCAGGCGATGCGCTTGCGGCCGCCGAAGGCCTTTTCCGTTGCCGCATCCAGGACGCGCCTCGTCGCCCGCCAGATGTCCGGGCCGGTGCCGTCTCCCTCCATGTACGGAATGATCGGCTTGTCCGGAACCTGGATGCCCTTGCCGTCCCACCCGATGCGCTCTCCCCACTCAGGAACGCGCAGATCCTTCAGGCTCATCTCGAGACCCCCCAGCACTTCGCGTACCCGAAGGAGGGTACACGCCGCCAGAGCTTCGGTCAAGAACGGGCGCCACTTGTGCCGGCGCGGATCGACGGCTAAGGTGAAGCAATGGACCTCGCGAAAGTGACAGTCGAGCGTCTGATCGAAGCCGCGCACCAAGCGCAGGCGCAGGCCTACGCCCCCTACTCCAACTTCCCTGTCGGGGCGGCGGTGTTGGGGACCGACGGGCGCGTCTTTCCCGGGTGCAACGTCGAGAACAGCTCCTTCGGTCTGACCGTGTGCGCCGAGCGCAACGCCGTCGCGGCCGCCCTCGTGGCGGGGACGCGACCCACGGCCGTCGCTGTCGTGGTCAACGGAAAGCCGGTTCCGCCCTGCGGAGCGTGCCGCCAGGTGCTGGCCGAGTTCGACCCGGGCATGCCCGTCGTGCTGGCCTCGACCACAGTCCGGCACCAGCAGGTGACGTCGCTCGACGCGCTCCTTCCCGGCGCGTTCCGCTTCGAGAAGCCGTAGAGCTTCACGGCCTCGCGCAGCGCTTGCCTCGGCCGGTTGGGCCTCCGAACCTCAGGCCGCGACGCCGAGACGCATGCGGATCGGGAGGATGATCGTCGGCAGGCCCGAGAACTGCAGCCGCCTCTGGATCGCAAACGCGGTGTCGTTGTGGAGGAAGCGGTAGTAGAACTTCTCGTTGGCAAAAACCAGCTTGCCCAGGAAGAAAATGCCTTTGGGGAACTCCCGGTGCACCTCGTGCGAGAGCTGCTCCGCTTCCTGGATCACATCGGTGCCGATGAGGCACCGGTACTCTGCCGCGACGCCCAGCCCGTGGGCGAAGTCCACGTAGCGCTGCAGGCCCGCCTCAGTGCTGGCAACCAGCGCGTCCACCTCATCCCTGCCTTTGAAGTGGCCCGAGTCCACAACGCCCACGGAGAGGAAGATCACGTTCTTGTAGTAATTCGGGAAGAGCCTCTGGATCGAGAGCATGGCGTGGACACCCAGACCGCCGTAACCGGAAACGAAGAGCATGGCAACTGGGGCCCCGGTGTCTACCTTGGCGGGCGCCGCGGGACGCCCCTCGATTGGGATCTGGGTGAGGATTCTGTCCAGCTCGGCGATCTCCCGCTGCACGCTCCGGTAGTGCCGGTGCACCAGGATGCAGAGCGCGATCAGCCCCGTGGTGATGGCGAAGGTCAGCCATGCACCCTCGGTGAGCTTCTCGAAGGTTGTGACCACGAGGATCGCGATGCACAGCACGAGCGTCAACACGTGCAGGGAGAGCTTGGCGGCCCAGCGCCTCTCCCGCCGTCGTTCGGCAAGGAACAATCGTGCCATGCCCAGCTGGGTGAGGCTGAAAGTGATGAAGACGTTGATCGCGTACAACACAACCAGGAAGGAGACACGGCCACGTGAGTAGACCATGAGCGCGGCCGATGCGACCGCCAGCAGGACCACGCCGTTTTTCGTGACCAGGCGCTCGGAGAGGTTGGCGAACGCGTGCGGCATCCAGGAGTCGGTTGCCATGTTGGAGAGCACGCGTGGGCCGTCGATGAAGCCGGTCTGCGCAGCGACGAACAGCAGCGCGCCCTCGGAGACGAGTGTGATGATCACGAGCCACGTGCCGATGCTCCACCCGCCGAGCGTCCAGGAGCCCATGATTCGCTCGAGGAGCACGGCGTTCATGGTCTTGCCTTCCGCGGGCGAGGCATGCCAAAGCAGGTAGCAGACAAGCAAACCACCGGCCATAAACGCCAGCGAGATCGCCATGTAGGCCATGGTCCGCTTGGCGGTGGCGACCCGGGGCTCGTGCAGGATCTGCAGGCCGTTGGAGACCGCCTCGATCCCGGTGTAGGTCCCGGCCCCCAGAGAGTACGCCCGCAGCAAGATCAGCATGACCGCCACGAAGCCCAACTGGTTGAGGTCGCGGTTCATCTCGATGTGGGTCGTGCGGACCACCTCGGGGAGTGCCCAGAGGTGGTTGGTGATTCCGTAGCCGATGAGCAGGATGTGCGTGGCGATGAAGACCAGAAAGATCGGCAGCAGGATTTTGACCGACTCCTTGACGCCCCGCAGGTTCAGCACCAGCAGCACGAGAAGGATCCCAATGTCGAGCGGAACCTTGTAGGGCTGCCAGTCGAGCGGCAGAAAGCTCAGGATCGCGTCCACCCCCGCGCAGATCGAGAGCGTGATGGTCAGGAGGTAGTCCACCACCAGCGCGGAGCCGGACACCACACCCGGAATGGGACCAAGGAGCTTGCTCGCCACCACGTACCCGCCCCCACCCGAGGGGAAGTGCTCGACCACGAAGCTGTAGGAGTAGGAGATCAGCAGGACGGTAAAGGTGGTCAGCGCGGCCAGGTAGAGCGCCAGGTACTGGTGTCCCAGGATCGCCCTGAACGCCTCGTCCGGCCCGTACGATGACGAGGAGAGTCCGTCGGCTCCCAGTCCGACCCAGGCGAGGAACGCCACCAGCGAGAGCTTGTGAAAGACAGCCGGGTCGGTTGGGTCCTTGGGGCCGCCAACGAGGGCCCGCTTGAGACTGCCGAGCATGGTTTTCTTCCCGTCGCCCTCAAGCGAGGGTTCGGGAAAATCACCGGGGAGCTGTTGCACCCTGGCCACGCCTCCCCACAGCACACGAACTCAACGCTGCGCCAGCGGGCGACATTAGCACAAACGAAGACCCGGTCGATCACCTTCTTGCGTACGCCGCGCACGGCAATTGCGGCTACCGTAGCTCCCGCGTAAACTCGAGAAGGTGTGGCGACCGCCGATCCTGCTTGCGCCTGTCCTGCCGCCTCCTGACGACCCGGCGGTGGCAGCGATCCTCGAGGGCCTCTCCCGCACAACGGGGGCCTCGGGGTGCGTGCTGAAGCTGCACCTCCTGCCCGACGGTCCTGAGGCCACCTACCGCTTCGGGCAACCCGGCTCGCGCCCCCAGCTGGTCGTGCCCGTCGAGCCCCAGGACAGCTTCCGGGGCGAGTTCAAGCTGTACGGTGCGGGTGCAGGGCCCGCGGCCAGCCCAGCCGCGCTCGAGTGCCTGCGCCCCGTGCTCGAGGGCGCGCTCCTAGCGCTCATCGAGCGGAACAACGCCAGCCACCAGATCGACATTCTCCTGCAGATCCTGGGCGTCACGGAGGAAGCCAACCTGCTCATGAACGCGCGTGGGGAGATCCTTTTCGCCAACGCCCGTGGGGAGGAGCTTCTCTCGCTTCAACGCGCCCAGGGGCAGCTGGCCAACGACGGACAGCCGGCGCCGCTGCACTCGCTGATCGTTGCGGAGATGACGCGACGGCGCGATTCCCGCGAGCGGGTACGCCGCCAGGTCCTCACCACCAGCGACGGCAGTCGGTGGCGCCTCGAGATCGTGGCACTCTCGGGCCTCGGCTCCGTTGGTTGCTCGCTTGTGGTGCTGACGCCGATCCGCATGCCGGGTGCCGAGGAGATCCGCAAGCGCTTTGCCGATTCACAGATCTCCCGCAGAGAGGCGGAGGTGCTGGCGTTCGTGCTGCACGGCAAGAAGGCGTTCGAGATCGCCGACCAGCTCGGCATCACGGAGTACACCGTCAAGGACCACCTGAAACACGCCTACGCCAAGCTCGGTATCACCTCGCGCGGGCAGCTCCTCTCACGGCTCGCCGTCGCCGTCCCCGGCACGGCCTGAGCCCGCTGCCCCTTGATATACTCGGCCGGTGCTGCGCATCCGAGATGTCGCTATCGAGCCCCCGCTCGTGCTCGCCCCGATGGCCGGAATCACCGACCGGGATTTTCGCCTCCTGATCCGGCGCCTAGGTGGGTGCGGGCTCGTCTCGATGGAGTTCATCTCCAGCGAAGGGCTGACCAGGCAACGCCCGAGGACCCTGAGGATGCTGCACTTCGTGGACGAGGAGCGCCCGATCGCGATCCAGATCTACGGCTCCGACCCCGCGCGCATGGCCGAGGCGGCGCGCATGGTGGAGGCCATGGGCGCCGACGTCTGCGACGTCAACATGGGCTGCCCAGCAAACAAGGTGCTGAAGGGGTGCGCGGGTGCCGCTCTCACCGGCGACCTGCCGCTGGCCGCGCGCATCGTCCGCGAAATACGCCGGACGATCACCCTCCCTCTAACGGTGAAGTTCCGGCTCGGTGTACGCGAGGACGCGAAGACCTACCTCGAACTCGGACGTATCTGCCAGGATGAGGGAGCGGAGGCTGTCACGCTTCACCCCCGCACCGCCAAGCAGCAGTTCTCGGGTCATGCGGATTGGAGCGCAATCGGGGACCTCAAGCGCTCCCTTCGGATCCCGGTAATCGGCAACGGCGACGTGACCTCGCCGGAAACAGCCCTCGCGCTGCTGCGGCAGACGGCGTGCGACGCCGTGATGGTCGGGCGGGCGAGCCTCACCAATCCGTGGATCTTCCGCCAGGCCGCTGCCCTGCTCCGGGGCGAATCCTACGCCGAACCCTCGCTTGGCGAGCGCCATGCGTTGTTGAGGGCCCACTTCGACGAAGTCCTCGGCCGCGACGACGAGCGCACGGCGTTGCACAAGCTGCGCAAGTTCACGGGGTGGTACACCCACGGACTCCCCGAAGGGCGTGCCCTCCGCCACCGTCTCTCCGACCTGCCCTCGGCCCGCGAGGTTCTCGGGGCCGTGGAAGGTTACTTCGCAGCCCGAGGCGCCGCCTGACATGCCGCGCCTGCCGATGACCATTCCCTCGGCCCTCGAGGCGCTGCAAACCGACATCCCACCGGGCGTCTTCGACGAGCCGTTCCGCCGCGCCTGCGAGCGGCTGGACGGCTATGTGGGGGCGCTCGCCCTCGAGCTGGCCGCGACCCTGGAGCTTCCAGCCGGCGAGCCGCTTCAACCCGGCGCGCTGTTGGCCTCCCGAGGCTGGAGCGAACGCGGCACGCTCGCGGTCGCCTGGCTGCTCGAAACGCTCGAGCTGTACGGCCACGCCGAGCGAGCGGCGGGGGGTTGGCGCTTTGCAGGAGCAATCCCCCAAGTGCCGTCCGCCACTCTGCGCGAGGAAGCCGAGCGTGCAATGCCCGCCGCCAGGCCCGCCTACGAGGTGCTCGCTCTATGTGCCGGGGCTCTGCCGGCGGTGCTCCGCGGCGAGTTGCGTGGCGAGGACGCGCTCTTCGGCCCGACGACGCTGAACCTCTGGTTCGAGTACTTCTCCAACGCCAACCCGCACTACGGCCCCAGCAACGCGATCACAGGCGTTGCGGTTGCCCGTGCCGCCCGTTCCGGTTGTTCCGTTCTCGAGTTCGGAGGTGGCGGCGGCAGCGCCGGCGAGGCGGTGCTTCGGGCGCTCACCGAGGCAGACAAGGTGCCCGCCCGGTACGTCTTCACCGAGCTGCAGGCGGCGTTCCTGAGACGCGGCGCCCGCGCGGTCCAGCAGAAGCTGCCTGCAGGGTGCGACTTCTCGTCCCTGCGTTTCGACGTCAACCTGGACCCCGCGGGCCAGAGGCTCGACGCCGGGCAGTTCGACCTCGCATTCGGCGTCAATACACTGCAC
>MEKI01000108.1:2453-5094 GCA_001766905.1 Acidobacteria bacterium RBG_13_68_16 | reverse complement strand
GGCGGAGGACGTTGACAACTGCAGCGCATTCGAGAGCAAGATGACCTTGCCACCGCAGGTCAACGGGACGAACATCTCGAATATAGACAGGTCGAAACAAATCGATGTGGAGAACAACACCCCCGCCAACTCCTCGGGGTTGAATACGTCGTGCGCCCAGTGCACGAGTGAGACCGGGCCGTGATGCTCGATGGCCACCCCCTTCGGCTTCCCCGTGGACCCCGAGGTGTAGATCACGTAGGCCAGGTTGTCGGCGGTCCCGACGCAGGGCGGGTTCTCGGGCGACTCCGGGGCGAGCGCCGCGCCGGCCGTGTCCAGGCAGACTACGTGGGCGTGGTGCGCCGGCAGCCCGGCGAGCAGGCGCGTCTGCGTCAGGAGCACCGTGACCTGGGCGTCGTCCAGCATGAAGGCCAGCCGCTCCTGGGGGTACGTCGGATCGAGGGGGACGTACGCCCCGCCGGCCTTGAGGGTGCCCAGGAGGCCGACGACCATCTCCAGGGACCGCTCCAGGCAGATGCCGACCAGCGCGTCGGGCCCGACGCCCAGCGACCGCAGGTAGTGGGCGAGTTGGTTGGCCCGCCGGTTGAGGTCGCGATAGGTGAGCGCCTGGTCGTCGCAGACCACGGCAATGGCGTCGGGCGTCCGCGCGA
The DNA here is from genome assembly GCA_001766905.1 of Acidobacteria bacterium RBG_13_68_16. Lineage (GTDB taxonomy): Bacteria > Acidobacteriota > Thermoanaerobaculia > Thermoanaerobaculales > Thermoanaerobaculaceae > RBG-13-68-16. The sequence continues at coordinate 4,444 of MEKI01000108.1, read as the reverse complement.
CTTGCGCCTCGAAGAGGGTCTGGAGGCAGGCGTCCCGAGGGTAGGCCGTCGCCGTCGCGTTCCACGCGACCAGGAGTTGGTGCCGCTCCGCGTCCGTCAGGAGCGGGAGGTCGCCAATGGGCCGCTCCGGCGCGGCCACGACGCCTTCCAGGAGGGTCTGGAAATGCCCCAGCAGCCGGTCGATGGTGGCGGCGTCGAACAGGTCGGTGTTGTACTCCACCATCGTCTGCAGCCCCGCGTCCGTGGCGGTCACGAACACGGTGAGATCGAACTTGGCGGTGCCGCTCTCGACCCGAAGGGGGGTCAGGGTTAGGCCCGGGAGGGCGAGGGCCGTCCGGGGGGCGTTCTGGAGGGCGAACATCACCTGGAAGAGGGGCGACTGGCTCAGGGTGCGCTCCGGCTTCAGCTCCTCCACCAGCTTTTCGAAGGGCACCTCCTGGTGGGCGTAGGCGTCCAGGCAGACCTCGCGGACCCGTGTCAGCAGCGTCCGGAATGGCGGGTTCCCTGCCAGATCGGCTCGCAGCGCTAAGGTGTTGACGAAGAACCCGATCAGCCCCTCGGTCTCGACGCGGGTGCGCCCGGCGATCGGGGAGCCCACGATGAGATCCTCCTGCCCGGTGTACCGCGCCAGGAGGGTCTGGAAGGCCGCCAGGAGGGTCATGAAGAGGGTGACGCCCGCCGCGCGACTGAGGGTCTCGAGCGCGGCGTGGAGCGGCGGGGGCAGGGTGTGCATCCGGTGGGCGCCCCGGAAGGTCTGCACGGCCGGCCGCGGGCGATCGGTGGGCAGCTCCAGGCCGGGCGGGGCGTCGGCGAGCTGGCGCCGCCAGTAGGCGAGGTGGGCCGCCAGTCCGTCCCCCTGCAGCTCCTGCCGCTGCCAGACCGCGTAGTCGGCGTACTGGACGGGCAGGGCCGGCAGGGCGAGAGGCTGCCCCTCCGCCGCGGCCGCGTACAGCCGGCTGAGCTCGCGCCAGAACACCCCCAGCGACCAGCCGTCGGAGGCGATGTGGTGCAGGGCCACCAGCAGGACGTGCTCGTCCTCCCCCACCCGGACCAGCATGGCCCGCAGGAGGAGGTCCCGGGTCAGGTCGAAGGGGCGCCGGACCTCCGCGGCCAGGAGCCGCTGGCACGTCGCCTCCCGGTCGTCCGCGGGGTGTCCCGCCAGGTCCCGCACGGCCAGGGACACCGGGCGCGGTGCGGCGATCTCCTGGACGGGGGTCCCGTTCTGCGCCGCGAACGTCGTCCGCAGCGCCTCGTGCCGCGCGACGATGGCGTCGAGCGCCGTCTGCAGCGCGGCGCGGTTGAGCGCGCCCTGGACCCGGAAGGCGGCGTGGATGTTGTAGAGCGGGCTGTTCGGCTCGAGCTGCTCGAGGAACCAGAGCCGCTGCTGGGCGAAGGAGAGGGGGGCGGGGGCGGCCTGTGATCTCCGAGGGATCGCCTTCCGGTCGGCAGCAGCCGTGCCACGTTTCATGAGTTGAGCTTCGAGCCGGCCGCGGGCTTCAGGGGAAAGACCGGCAATCCGGTCGGCGAGATCACGCACGGGCATCCTCCAGGATGAGCGTCGCAGCCGAATCCCGCAGAATGTCGGCGGTGCGCCCCCCCAGGTACTGAGCGTCTAGAAGAACGTAGGTCAAGGATTCTGCTCCGGTGCTCATGCGCTCCTCCCCGGGGGGTCGGGCGGGGTTGGCAGCACGTCCAGCCCGGAAAGCAGCCGGGCAATCTCGTCCGGACCTGCACGCTGCACCCGGCCCTGGACCACGGCCAGCGCCAGCCCGTTGACCGTCGGCAACTCAAATAGGGTCCGCAGGGGTAGGCCCACATGGAAGGTGCTACGGATCCGGGAGACAACCCGGGTTGCGAGCAAGGAGTGGCCGCCTAGCTCGAAAAAGTTGTCGTGAACGCCGACTCGCTCCAGCCGGAGCACATCGCCAAAGATTGAGGCGAGGATGCGCTCGATGGGAGTGCGAGGAGGCACGAACGTGCTCTCCGATTTG
>MEKI01000108.1:2110-2379 GCA_001766905.1 Acidobacteria bacterium RBG_13_68_16 | reverse complement strand
AAAGACGAAGGCGGAAGGGCACATCGCGGCAGGTAGGTGTGTGCCCAGGTACGACCGCAGGTCGCCCACAGTTACGGGGTTCGCGGAAAACGGGACTACATAGGCCACGAGAACGTTGTCTCCCTGCTGGTCCTTACGCGCCGCGACGAAGCAGGCCTTGACGTGCGGATGGTGACCGAGAATGGCGGTAATTTCACCAGGCTCGACGCGCACGCCGCGGACTTTCACCTGATCATCCAGACGACCTAGAATCTCGAGCGTGCCATCCG
>MEKI01000108.1:1337-2102 GCA_001766905.1 Acidobacteria bacterium RBG_13_68_16 | reverse complement strand
TTGTGGAAGCGGTCTGCCAAAGGGTTGCACCCCAGGGGAAGGCTCACCAGGTATCAAATGGAAGCATCTCACCAACGTGGTTTCCGTCGGCCCGTACAAGTTCACGATTTCGCCCGCCTCGGGAAAAGCGTCGCGCCAGCGTCGCACGAGCGCCTCGGTCAACGGTTCACCCGCAAAGAACGCCCACCGCAGCCTGCGAAGGGTCACTCCATCAGGCGGGACCCCAAGCCACGTCTGTGCGAGCGTTGGAACCGCATGGAAAAGAGTGATTCTCTCGCGATCCAGCCACGACAAGATTCCGTCCGATGCGGGATCAACATCTTCGTCGGGCAGACACAACGTGGCCCCGCTGACCAGCGGGAGGAAGATGTCCCGCAAAACGACGTCAAAGGACAGGTTCGCCAATTGCGCGCAGCGATCTCTTGGCCCGATATTGAACGTGTTCTTTTGCCACGCAAGGAAATGGCTGAGACCTTTGTGGCAACCCAATACGCCCTTGGGAACGCCCGTGGTGCCCGACGTGAAGAAGACGTACGCAGCGTCATCGGGTGAAATCTGGGGCAGCGGGAATTCTCGGGGTTTGGATTTGTTGTCGCTCGATGGGGCCTTCCCATCCAGCTTCGTAACCGGCGTGACGGCCAGATCCGCTACCTCGCGGAGCCAGTCGTCCTCTCGGCGCCACTCGCCGACATACAGCAGATACCTCGCCCGCGCTTCGCTGAGCATCAGACGTTGGCGATTGGCTGGTAGATTTCGGTCGATCAT
>MEKI01000108.1:1012-1252 GCA_001766905.1 Acidobacteria bacterium RBG_13_68_16 | reverse complement strand
GCGCGCTGGAGGCCGTGCGCCATAACCGTTCGGGCGAGGGCCTGAGCGCTTCTCGACAGCTCATCGTACGTCCATGAGGTACCTCCCTGAACAACGGCCTCTTGGGTGGGCGTCTGCTCCACCCAGAGGAGAAACTCGCTGGCGACGGGCGCAAACTTCGGCTCGGCTAAGGCTGTCGTTGGGTCGGGAAGGAACTGGTGGGATGCTCGTGTGACAAGGGAGTAGGAACGAATCGGCCGG
>MEKI01000108.1:0-924 GCA_001766905.1 Acidobacteria bacterium RBG_13_68_16 | reverse complement strand
AAACCAGGTCCAGATGTAGGTCCTGGTTTGCCGGCCGGACATACAACGTGAGATCGTACTTCGACTCCGCCTCCTGCTCGGTGATGTTTTCGATCTTCAGTCCCGCGAGGCATGGCTCGGGTTCCGGCGTCATGAGCATGTTGAGCAATACTTGAAACAGCGGCGTGCGACTCAGGCTCCGCTCGGGTTGGAGTTCCATCACAAGCTTCTCAAAGGGTAGGTCCTGGTAGGTGAGCGCATCAAGGGTTCCGCCACGAACCCGTTTCAGCAATTCCTCAAAAGTCGGATGCCCGGAAACGTCCGTGCGCAGGGCCACCGTGTTGAGAAACAATCCGATCAAATTCTGAGTCTCCGGACGTGTCCTTCCTGCGACCGGAGTTCCGACGATAATGTCCTCCTGTCCGGTGTGCCGATGTAACAGCGTGTTGAACGCGGCTAAGATGCTCATGAACAGCGTGGCCTGGTGCCGGTGGCTGACGGCAGTCAGACATTTCAACAAGGCGTTCGGCAATACCATGGAGCGTCGCGCGCCGTTGAAGGATTGGAGCCTGGGGCGAGCATGGTCCGTGGGTAACTCTAGGACAGGCGGATTGCCTCCCAGATGCTTCTTCCAATAGGCGAGATGACTTTCGAGGGCCTTGCCCCGCAACCGTTCACGCTGCCAACTCGCGTAGTCGGCATACTGGATGCGCAACTCAGGAAGCGGCGATGGTTTTCCTTCCGCGAACGCCTCGTACAGGGCTGCGATCTCCCGCGTCAGCAACCGCGTAGACCAGCCATCCGAAACGATGTGGTGGAAAACAAGCAGAAGGACATGCTCCTCGGCCCCCAAACGCAGCAGGCTCGCCCTTGTTAGCCGATCGCTCTTCAGGTTGAAAGGAACGCGAGCCTGGGCAGACAAAATGTGCTGACAGGCGCCTTCAC
>MEKI01000107.1:8982-9791 GCA_001766905.1 Acidobacteria bacterium RBG_13_68_16 | reverse complement strand
CATCGGGACCTGATGCGGGCCGTTGCGCCGGGCGTGGAGCGCCGCGATGCCCGCCCACATCGCCTCGCTCGACGGGGCGGGGCGGGCGCCGCTCCAGACGTACGCAATCCAACGTGCCTGCAGCTCGAGGACGGTGAAGTGGGGACCCATCACGTCGGCCGTGCCGATGAAGGCGAGCCCCTCCAGGTCATGGTGAAAGGTGAACTTGTAGAGGTCAAGGTTCTCCGAATCTGGGTCGAGGACGCCCCTCACCTCGTCGCTCAGGAACGGAAGGTCGATCTCGTACCCCGTCCCGAGCACGATGGCGTCCACCTCCTCCTCGGTCCCGTCGGCAAAACGGACGATCCGCCCATCGACGGACGCGATCCAGGGTTTGGTGACGATACGGCCCTCCGCGACGAGCGGGAGAAAGTGCTGGCTGAGCGCGATCCCGGCCTCGAGCACGTTGTCCGCGGGCTTGGGTGCGCCGACCTGCTCGGGGCTGCCGTTCGTGCGCACTATGAAATCCCTGAGCGCCTTCGCAGTGGCCTCCTCCGGCAGCGACTCGCCGGCCCACGCCCCGAAGCGGGTGAAGGCGATGTTATCCGCCGGCACACCGGCAAGGACCTTCTGGACGATGTAACGCTGACGACGGAAGCTCGAGATCACGCGGGTGGCGCCAATCATGGCCAGGTCGCTCGCGATCTCGAGGGCACTGATGCTGCAGCCGGCCACGAGCACGCGGAGGCCACGGTAGCGGTGGGGCTCTTTGTAATGGAAGGTGTGGGAGACACCTCCGATCCCGGTGAACGATCCCAGGCCCGGGATTG
>MEKI01000107.1:8420-8925 GCA_001766905.1 Acidobacteria bacterium RBG_13_68_16 | reverse complement strand
CTTTCCAGGGCACACCGTCCTCGTGCGCAAAGCGGACCACCCAACCGCCTCCGTCGCGATCCCGACTGATCTCCTGGACGGTTGTCTTCAGCCGCACGCACGAATCGATGTCGAACCGCTCGGCGAAGCGTTGGAAGTAAGCGCCCATCTCCTGATTGGTGGGAAAGACGGCGGTGCCCGGCTCGTGCGCAAGATCGCTGAACGCCGACATCACGCGACTCGTGTTCGTACGCATGGAGGGCCAGACCCCGCTGTACCGCGGGTCACCGGTCCACTGGCCGCCGATTCGGTCCCCCTGTTCAAAGAGGACCGGCTCAAACCCCTCACTTTTCAGGTACCGCGCCACGACCAGCCCAGCAGGACCGGCCCCCAGGATCGCCACTTTCTCCATCGCTCACCTCTCCGGCGGCCGCAAATCAGGCCAGGCGTTACCTCTTTCATCGAGAATCGGGGAGGGGAGTCCGAAATTCCTTACGTCTGGCGGCCCGGGTGCTCGGCTGCCTCC
>MEKI01000107.1:7811-8300 GCA_001766905.1 Acidobacteria bacterium RBG_13_68_16 | reverse complement strand
GGCGAACTGCGGGTAGCGCGCCATCAGCTCCGCCCGCCCGCCGCCCACATAGTCCGAGTCGGTGTAGCCGGGCGCCATCGTCGTCCCCATCAGCGCCCACCGGCCGCCGGGCAGGAGGCGCGAACCCTGCCACACGTCGCGCGGCACCACGAACTGCACGTGCTGGCCGTTCATGAAGTCCGCACCGAGGCGCACGCGCTCGCCGCGTCCGTCCGGGTGCAGCAGCAGCATGTCGACCGGGTCGCCGGCGTAGAAGTGGTAGACCTCGTCGGTCGGCAACGTGTGCATCTCGGAGAACGAGTCGGGCGCGTCGGTCAGGAGGTAGTAGATCGCGGTGCCGAGCGGCTTGTCGTGAGGGTAGCGAGGCGGCAGGGCGTGGTGCGGGATGCGCTCGGCCGCGAGATAGGTTTGCCGGAACATCCCGCCCTCGCCGGCCAGCGGCCGGAGGTCGAAGTGACGGATGATCTGCTCGGCGGTCACGTTCATCGC
>MEKI01000107.1:7353-7458 GCA_001766905.1 Acidobacteria bacterium RBG_13_68_16 | reverse complement strand
GACCGACGCGCCAGCGTCGGCGAACCGCCGCGCGATGCCGGCCCCAAGCCCGCTCCCGCCGCCGGTGATCACGGCCACACGCCCGGAGAAGTCGAGCAGCGTTTT
>MEKI01000107.1:5919-7331 GCA_001766905.1 Acidobacteria bacterium RBG_13_68_16 | reverse complement strand
TAGGGAGGCATGCGCCTATTCATGGCGGCGAGAATAACATCGGAAACCTTGTTCGTAGCGCGAGGCGCAAGACGCAGGGCGCGCCCGCCGGCGTCGAGTAGCTCTACAATGGCGAGGTTGGTGGAACGGAGGACGGAATGAAAGCACTGACGCTGTCGGCGATGCTCCTCGTGGCGGTTCCGGCCCTCGTCGGGGCGGGCGAGATCTACGGGTCCATCAAGGAGGCCGGGAAGCCGGTCAAGGAGGGAGTGAAGGTGGAGGTGGCGTGCGGCGAGAAGACCGTCGCCGGCGAGACTGATAAGAACGGGGCGTACCGCCTGTTCGCGCAGGAAGAGGGGAAGTGCACGCTCACGGTCAGGATCGGGGAGGAGGCACCCTCGATCGCCGTTCACTCCTTCGAGGACTCGGTGCGCTACAACCTGGTTCTAGAGAAGAAGGACGGCAAGTACGTACTGGGGAGCGAGTGATGGCGGACAAACCGGAGAAGGACTGGTGGGACAAGGCCGCGGTCATCCTCCACCCGGTCGGGGGGCTGCTGGCCGCGCTCGCGGTGGCCGGGCTCGGCTTTTTCGGATCGCAGTTCCTCGAAAAGCGGCAGGCGGAGGAGACGCGCGCCCGCTTCTACTCGGAGCTGATCAGCAAGCGCGAAGAGGCGGACTCTGCACTCCGCAAAGACATGTTCATGTCCATCATCCAGTCGTTCCTCAAGCCGGAGTCCACCTCGATCGAGGACCGGATCCTCAAGCTCGAGCTGCTCGCTTACAACTTTCACGAATCGCTCAACCTCAAGCCGCTCTTCACCCAATTGGAGACCGACATCTCCAGGTCGGCAGCGCCCGGAAAGGGCGATCAGAGGGACCGCCTCGAGAAGATCGCGCGCGAGGTCGCACGCAAGGAGATGGTCGTGCTGGAGGGCGTCGGGAAGTCATTTGAGCGGACAATCGATTTCGAGGACGTTGCCAAGAGCCCGGGTGGCCTGGCGCTCGAGCCGGGGCGGCTAACGCTCAGCGCGATCGACCGCGAATTCGCGATCGTCATCAAAAAGGTCGACGTGAGCCGGAAGGAGATACAGATCAGGCTCGAGGTGCGGACCCCACGGGGTACATCGGGGGATTACGACACGGACGAGGCCGAGTTCTGGACCGGCTTCTTCGATTTCCCGATGATCGACCACACGCGACTCTCACACGATCAGCGCTGCGCCGTCGTGGTGAGGAATTTCGGGAAGTCGAGCGCGCGCATCGCCCTCGTGGACTTCCCGGGGTCGTACGCGAGCCTGAAGGAGAAGCCCTACATCCAGGAGATGATCAAGGACCTCCTGGGCGCCAAGAAGCCAGACGCGTAGAACCGGCGCCGGGGACCTGGTCACCACGAGTGGTGGCGACGGCGAGGATCAGCTTGAGGTGAGGCCA
>MEKI01000107.1:5196-5904 GCA_001766905.1 Acidobacteria bacterium RBG_13_68_16 | reverse complement strand
CATGCGCCGGCGTCGGTTTGCGCGATCTACTCTGGTTGGTCCGTCAGGGACATCAGCTCGCGTTTGACCGCATCCGGGCCGCCGCTACCGATCGCCTCGCCGATCTGCTCCGGCACCTTGCGCGACAGGCGACCGGTCCACCGCGCGAAGATCGCTTCCTTCTCGCCGGCAGTCACCAGCACGATGTCGCCGACGGTGTCCCCCTCGGCGCCGCGTACCAGCACCAGCGTCGACGAGGTCGCGTCACGCTTGCGCACCGTCGGCTCCCAACCCGTGACGTTCATGCGCGTGAAGTCGAGTGCCTGTGCGCGGCCCGGAGCCAGGTTGTACACCGCGAACTGCAGCTTCCTCAGGCCGGCCAGCGGCTGTGAACCGGGTACGGTTTCCGTCCCACTGGCGGCGAACAGCGTGCGGGCGAGCGACAGCATGGTCGGCCCGAGGGTAAACTCGAGTATCCCCTGCGGGTCGGCGCCGGTCTGAGCGGCGATCTCGCTGCGAATGCGGTCCGGATTGAACGACGTCGCGCACCCGACCAGCGCAAGGATCACGGCCAGACTGAGGCTTCGCTTCACGGTCATCGTTTGGTCTCCTTTCCCGACGCCCGTCGGTGACAAACCGAGTCTATCGATCGTAGCAATCAGAGAAACGTCTTTCAATCAGCACGAGTTGGGACCCTTCTCCCGCGAATAGTTCGGAGATCAGGGAGAT
>MEKI01000107.1:4965-5102 GCA_001766905.1 Acidobacteria bacterium RBG_13_68_16 | reverse complement strand
GGGTCGCGGGGTCGGCGTCGGCGGTGCCGGGTTCTGCTTGCAGCAGGGGTTGCAGTCGAACGACAGCCCCAGCGAGCTGTATCCCCCTGGGCACGTGCCGCTCTGGCTGCAGTAGTTGCCGCCCATCGCGCCGCACG
>MEKI01000107.1:4817-4928 GCA_001766905.1 Acidobacteria bacterium RBG_13_68_16 | reverse complement strand
CGGATTCTGCTTGCAGCAGGGCGTGCAGTCGAAAGACAGCCCCAGCGAGCTGTATCCGCCAGGACACGTGCCGTTCTGGCTGCAGTAGTCTCCGCCCATCGCGCCGCACGA
>MEKI01000107.1:1580-4773 GCA_001766905.1 Acidobacteria bacterium RBG_13_68_16 | reverse complement strand
AACACGGGCTGCAGTCGTACGAAACGCCGAGCGCCTCGTACCCGCCAGGGCACGTGCCGCTCTGGCTGCAGTAGTCGCCGCCCATTGCGCCGCACGACGGCCCGCTCGGAGTCGGCGACGCGGTCGGCGTCGGCGGTGCTGGGTTCTGCTTGCAGCAGGGGTCGCAGTCAGACGACATCCCCAGCGAGCTGTATCCCCACGGGCATATCCCATTCTGGCTGCAGTAATCGCCGCCCATCGCCCCGCACGAGGGAGCCTGCTGGCAGCACGGACTGCAGTCGGAAGAGCGTCCCAGCAAGTTGTAGCCGGGTGGGCAGGTGCCGTTCTGGCTGCAGTAGTCTCCGCCCATTGCGCCGCAACTCGGGGTTTCCCCCGGTTCGACAGACCCGCAGCCGGGATCGCTCGGCGTCCCGAAGACGTGGCCACACGCGTCAGTCGACCCGCATGCGCCCGAGTGGTCATGAGACTGTTCGTTCGAGCAGTCCACGCCGCAGCACGTGTCTGGGCAGTCGAGGGCGCCGCTCAGGAGCGGTGCTCCCCCCTCGCAGATGGCCGGGACGCCAGGCTCGGCAGAGCCGACGCACGAGCCGCCGAGGCTCGTGCATGAGGTCTGGGGTGGTGACAGGTTGAAGACACCCGCACGGCTCTGCTCGCCCGTCACGGTCGGTGAAAGCGGCTGCACCCACCAGTAGTAGGACGCGGCTTCGGGCGGGAACCAGGCAAGGTACGAGCACCGTTCCGCTGCGCAGGCCACCCGCTCGTCGATGAGCTTGCTGGCCGCCCCGTAGGCCACGACGCGGTAGCTGTCGAGTCGAAAGCGGCCGGTGGGGCGCCATTGCAGCCAGACCTCCGGATCGTCCCAACGGGTGACGTGCTCGTTCCCGTAGGGGCTGATGATCTCGGCCGTGTATCGGGGGACCGCATGCGAGCCGTCGCCGGGCTCCCCCGGGGTGCAATCCGAAGGCACGCACACGATATCCGGGCTCCTCGGGTCGGGACAGGTGTCGGCAAAGCCGCCCCAGGCGGCGTAGGTCCCAGGGTTCGAATTGTCGTATGGATCGAACGGATCGCTGGGGCTGCATTTGGAGCCTTTGCTCCAGGAATTGTTGACCACGTTGCCGAGTTTCGCGTGTCGCACGGGCACGATGAACGTTTGCCCCGGAGCGACGCAGAGGCCCAGGTTGCCCGCGGGGGATGTAAACGTGCCCGCTGGGGCCGAAAACCGGCTGTCGTTGCTGCGACAACTGTCTGCGGGGCCCCTCGTGCCGATGCCGATGACGCTGAAAGGCCCACACGTTTGGCGATCATCACACTGTGCGTCGCAACACGAGGCGTTGTCGTAGATCGCCGTCTTGATGAGCTTGCCGTTCCCGTCGCGGACCTGCACCCCGACGCAGGCAGTGCTGTCGTGGCCCTCGCAACAGCCTCCTCCACACGACCCTGCCTTGACGTCTCCGTAGACCTCCAGAAGCTTGTAGGTCTCGACCTTGAAGTTCTGACCGCTTGCGATCGTGACGGGAATCAATAGTGCGGGAAGCATGGCCCAGGCGAATCTCATTCGCGTCCTCCAAGTGAAGCAGGCTTCCAACCGGGGATAGGAAGTTCCTTTTCACGGGGTTCGAGTGTAGGGGCGCTCGAAACCGTGTCAAGGCGCGACAACGGGCGTCAGGCACCACCCAGACATCGGGCACGTTGGAGAGCGCGGGCGCCGTCTACCTGGCGCACTCTACCAGGAGTGGTGAGGTAGTGACACCCGAGGGCGAGAGATGGTGATTCTTCCTCTTACGCCGTTGGGGGAACCGGGCGTATCTAGCGATTCGGGCCCAGGAGAGGGAACCTTCGTTCGTGGCGGTCCGTAAGGCTAGGTGAGAACGATTGTGAGCAACCACGATGAGGATCTCCTCGCAAGGTTCGTGTACGGCGACGAGGGCGCCTTCGAGCTGCTCTTCCGGCGGTACGAGGCCGAGGTGTACCGCTGGATCCTGCGGATCGTTCGCGATCCCAGCTCCGGCGAGGACGTCCTCGTCGAGTCGTTCTGGCGGGCCTATCGCGGCCGAGCCCGGTTCGACCCGTCACGGAGTTTTGGGGCCTGGATGCGGCGGATCGCGACAAACGCCGCGCTGGACCATTTGCGGGCTGCGCGCCGCCACGCTGGATGGAGCCTCGCCAGCGAGGACCTCCCGGCGCATGCGGATGCTGATCCCGAACTGCGCGAGGCAATCGCGATCGCCTTCCACCGGCTGCCGCCGCGCTTGCAGATCGTCGCCATTCTGGCGCTCATCGAGGACCAGCCGTACGCGGAGATCGCCGAGGCGCTCGATCTGCCGGTCGGCACGGTCAAGTCGCGGATATTCCGCGCCACCCGCGCCTTGGAGAAGGAGCTAGGGCGCTTGGGGTTCAGGCCATGATCGAAGAGAAACGTCTCGCACGTCTCTTGCGTTCGGCATTTCCACCGACGGCCGCCCTGTCGCCGACGCACGACCTGTGGCCTGCGGTCGTTGATCACAGCTACGCAAAGGACGCATGGTCATGGATCGATCTCGGTGTCGCGGCGGCCGCGGCGCTCGCCCTGGTGCTGTTCCCCAATCTGCTCTGGCTTCTTGCCTACCACTTGTGAGGGAGGAACCATGCGACCACATCCGTACCTGCGTGCCTACATGGCTGGAATCGCCGTGCCCACGTTGTTTCTTTTCGCGATCATCGCGTTCGACGCGACTCACCGATACTACTTCGAGGTGCCGAATCAGTTCGTAATCGGCTTGCCCGCGCACCCGCTCTCCCGCGCCATCTTGTTCCCGATGGCCGTCGTCCCGAACGCGTGGGGGTTGTGGAACATGCTCTATCTCGCGATCCGTTCCCGGGTGCGGCTGTCGCTGGGCGTGTTTGGTGCGCTCCTGGTCCTGGTCCTGATCCCGGGCGGAGTGGCACTGGCACGGCTCCTGGACGAATTCAGCATTCAGCTCCGATTTGCGCTTCCGATGATACCCATAGGCATGGCGGTCTACTATCTGGCGTGGAAGTACCTCGTTGGGCGGCTGAATACCGAGATGGGCATCGCGTGATCGGCGGACCAGGCGTCGCGGCCGGCACATAGGCCCATGTCATCGCTGCCCGGCCGCTTTCGGCTGCGGGTAAGCCGCGTCGACCCGCTCAGAACCAAGGATGTGGCCACGTACCGATAATCGGCGGCCGA
>MEKI01000107.1:0-1571 GCA_001766905.1 Acidobacteria bacterium RBG_13_68_16 | reverse complement strand
CTCTGTGTTAGACTGCGTCGCAATCAGGAGGTGAGCCATGAAAAACATGCTGCGTTTGACCGGTGCCGTGCTTGCCCTGTCCTCGGGGATCGCCCTCGCCCAGGCGCCAGCGGGGCCGCCGAAGCCTGGTCCGGAACACAAGCGGCTCGGGTACTTCGTCGGCACCTGGCACACCGATGCGGAGGTCAAGCCGAACCCCTTCATGCCCGCCGGCAAGATGATGAGTGACGACACCTGTGCCTGGTTCGAGGGTGGCTTCGCCGTCGTCTGCGACTCCTTGGGGACCAGCCCGATGGGGCCGACAAAGTCGATCGGAATCATGGGCTACAGCACCGAGGAGAAGGTCTACACCTACGCCGGCGTCGACAACGGCCCGATGACGATGACCTCGGTACCCCGCGGCACCGTCAACGGGGCCTCATGGGTTTACGAGGACGAGTCGAAAATGGGCGGCAAGGTGGTGAAGTCCCGCTACCTCGTCAATGAGACGTCCCCGAGCGCCTACACCTTCAAGTGGGAGATGCTCGGCGAGGACGGCGCCTGGCAGACGATCGTGGAGGGGACCTCCACGAAGAAGTAGGTCGGTCCTGCCCCGGGGCTACCTCACGCGGAACCAGTCGAAGTCGGCCTGCGCGGGACGGGTCTCGGCCGCTGGCGAAAGGACGAAGAGCCCCACCCTCGCCCCCACCCACGCACCGCCCCTGACCGCGAAGGCCTCCCCGAACGGCTCGAAGCGGCGTCCGTCGCGGCTGAAGCTGACCCGGCCGATGGCGCCTTCAGTGACGTTCAGGCGTAGTTGCCCTGAGGGCGAATCGAGGGGCAGGGTGGCGACTTGGACCTCGCGTCCCCCGGCGTCCGCATCGCGGCACACGACGACCAGCGCCCTCGTCCCACCGGCGGCCGTCTCGAGTGCGAGGTACGCGTAGTCGCGACCCAACGCCACGAGGCCGGCGCGGGTCCCGGGCACGTCCGCATCGAGTTCCACGGACGTGGTCGCGGTGAAGGTCGGTCCCGTCAGCTTCTGCAGCAGCATGCGGGGCGCATCCCAGAGCGTTGCGCGGGGACCGGGTGCGAGGGCGGCGCGGAGGCGGAGCCACCCTCGCCGCTCGGCAAGCGACCACCACTCGTCGCGGGGATTTGCCGGCCACTGCCACTGCAGGCCGAGGCCCGGGCCCTCAAACTCGTCGCTCGTGCCCGGGGCCTCGACGCCGGTCCCGCCCCGGACTCGCGGCTTCGTCCAGGAGGCGACCGGCTCTCCGGTGCCGTCCCCATCGGGGTCGTTGCCGATCACCGGCCAGCCGTTACTCCAGGCCATCGGCTGCAGGTGCACCACGCGCCCCCAGGCCCCCCGGTCCTGGAAGTGGAGGAACCACGACTCGCCGCCCGCAGTCTCCACCCACGCCCCCTGGTGCGGGCCGTTCACGTCGGTCTGCCCCTGGGCGAGGACGACCCGGTCTTCATAGGGCCCGAGCACGTGACGGGAGCGCAGCACGACCTGCCACCCCGTCGGGACGCCGCCGGCGGGAGCGAAGATGTAGTACCAGCCGTCGCGCTTGTAGAGCTTCGGGCCC
>MEKI01000106.1:6253-7143 GCA_001766905.1 Acidobacteria bacterium RBG_13_68_16 | reverse complement strand
TGTCAGCGGACCCTAGATTGAAGGGCAGTGAAGACGCCACAGGATGCGAGAAGCCCCTGGGTTCCGCGGCTGGGCCACGCCGTTCGGCTGACGGTCTGACCGCGAGCGTAGACGGCTCCGGGCCGCCTCCGGCGCCCCGGTCCGAGGGGTATCGCGGGGAGGCGGGGAATGGCTAGGGGGACGACGAGCCGAGCTCGTTTCGGTCCGAGCACTCCTGCGCGCCCGCCTCGCACGATCGGATGGGCGCGCTCCCTCGCACGACAGCCCCCTCTTTGGGACGAAGAACCTTCTTTGGGGCCCGCTTTGTCTTCTGGTCGCGAGATTCTTGGGTCCCATCGAATCGACGTGTCGTCGGTAGGTCCGTCCGGTGGCCGGTCGCGCCTGCCACGACGTCAACCTGCTTCACACGGGGAAAGGAGGACACGGATGCGACGAAGTACGTGGCTTAGGACGGGCCTGCTCCTGGCCTGCGGGGCGGCGTTGCTGGTCGCCGCGACGCCGGGATGGGCCCAGACGGTCCTCGAAGGAACCGTCACGGGGACCGTCATGGAGGTGACCGGGGCGGTGATCCCCGGTGCGGCCCTGAAGCTCACCGGCCCCGCACTTGTCACGGGCGAGCGAACGGCGACGAGCGGTCCCGAGGGGAAGTTCATCTTCATGAGCGTCCCACCGGGGACGTACGCCCTGACCGCCGCCATGCAAGGGTTCAAGACCGCGAAGGTGGAGGGCCTCGTCGTCGAGCGGGGCAAGACGCTCGACGTCCCGATCCAGCTGGACATCGGCAGTTACGAGGAACAGCTCGTCGTCACGGCGGAAACAGCGATGATGGACACGCGGTCGTCCACGGTCTCCACGACGTTCGACAACAAGCTCCTCGCCAAGGTGCCGAC
>MEKI01000106.1:6100-6242 GCA_001766905.1 Acidobacteria bacterium RBG_13_68_16 | reverse complement strand
GCTCCTCTCGCTCGGGACGAAGGCCGAGTACGGCAACTACTCGGGCGCCGCGATCGACGTGATCACCAAGTCGGGCGGCAACGAGTACCACGGCGACGTCTCCTACTACACGCAAATAGGCGACGCCGCGGACAACAGCACC
>MEKI01000106.1:3803-6073 GCA_001766905.1 Acidobacteria bacterium RBG_13_68_16 | reverse complement strand
GCCGACCCGAACCTCGAGATAACCTGGGACCCGAAGAGCACCACGGAGCCCAGCATCACGCTGGGCGGCCCGATCATGAGGGATCACCTCTGGTTCTACGCCGGCTATGGCAACCCGAAGGACGAGTTCAAACAACCACTGAGGACCCTCCCGCTCGAGCATGATTCCAGCATCTACGACCTCAAGCTGACCGGCGAGTTCGGGGTCAACCACCGTCTCTGGCTGGGTCTCCACTACGAAGAATCGAAAGTTCTCAACGACACCTGGGGCAACGGGTGGGACGCCAGCATGGTGTACAACACCACCACCACGAACTTCTCGCCCCAGTTCCAGTACCAGTGGGTGGTGGGCCCCACCGACATCCTCAGCTTCAAGTACCTCGCGTTCGACAGCGAGGGGACCCCGAACACCTCCGGAGTGACCGGGTACCCCGGCTACATCAACTGGTGGAAGTGGCTTCCGATAAGGGACATGGGCACCGGCGGCGACTTCCCGTACATCGAGGGATTCAGGGCCAAGCGGCAGACGTACCAGGCCGACATCTCCCACTACGCGGAAGACTTCCTCGGCTCGCACGACCTCAAGTTCGGCGTTCAGTACACCAAGGCCGAGGGCAACTACCTGGGCGGCTACTTCCAGAATTACGGCAACTTCGCCTACCCGTACCAGTGGTGGCCCTACTTTGGCCCCCCCGCCGACTGGTGGTGGAACGGCCCCGAGACCTGGCAGTGGGGCACGGACGAGAACCCGGTATACGCGATCTACAACCGGCAGGTGAAAACGAATCCGTACCTGACGGTCCGCAACTCCGACTCGAAGAGCGCCTTCGTGGACGACACCTGGGTGTTCGACGACCGGTTCACCGTCAACCTCGGGCTGCGCTACGACGAGATGAAGGCCGGGTACGGCACGGGGTACATGTACGAGCCGTTGACGTCGCCCTCCGACATCGATAACCTCAAGGTGCAGCGAGAGCGGAGCGGTAAGGGCACCGTCTACGACTTCAAGACGTGGTCGCCTCGCATCGGCATCGCATGGACCGCGACCGAGGACCGCAAGACCGTGCTGCGCGCACACTACGGGCGCTACTACGCGGCAATGGGAGTCGAGAGCCTGCGGAAGAACGGGCCGGACCTGGACCCGTTCGTCCAGGACACCTGGCTCTACACCTTCCCGGGGTCGGTGGTGGACGTCAACGGCAACGGACAGTGGGACGCCGAGGAGACCCCCGGCGCAATGCGGGCGATCTACGGAGCAACGCCTCACCACCTCTTGAGCAGTAGCGTAAGCACACCCTCGTTCGCTCTCGAGGTCGCGCCCGGCACCACGAGCCCCTACACCGACCAGTTCAACATCTCGCTCCAGCGCCAGCTCGCTGGCGACCTTGCCATCGAGCTCACATACATCTACAAGAAAGAAAGCGACTTCCTTGTGCTGCAGCCGTACGACAAGGCGACCGGCGAGTTCTTCGAGTGGGAAGCTTTGCCGTTCACGACCTGGACCGGCTACCAGACCCAGGTCTGGCAGATCGTCCCCAAGGACTACAACGGCGACGGGGCGATCGACGGCGCCGACTGGAGCTACCCGAGCGACAACAATTACCGTGGTTGGAAAACGGTAAACGCCAGCTCGGTTGCCGGCAAGAGCGTCAACCGCACCTACAACGGGCTCCAGCTCGTTCTCAACAAGCGGTACTCGAACCGGTGGCAGGGGATGGCGGCGATCAACTGGAACAAGACCGACGGCTTCTACCCGCGCACGGTTGACCAGAACTGGTACATCGACGGGCCGATCACCATGGACACCCCGTTCGGCAGCACGAAGAACCACTACCAGAACAACACGAGCGGTCCGGCGTTGATGACCCCCGAGTGGGCGGTGAAGATCGCCGGGAGTTACACGATCCCGACGATCGAGACCGACGTCGGGCTCCGGCTCCGGTACGATTCCGGCCGGCCGATCTGGCCCACCCAGGGCGTTCCCATCTGGGCGAGCTGGATGAGCTACCCGCCGGCGGAAGGTACCTACCTGGGCGTCGGGTGGGGCGATCAGATGGTTGCGAGCGACCCAGAGAAGCCCGACTGGCTGCCGGCGTCGACGATCCTCGACCTCTCACTTCAGAAGACTTTCCAGATCGGAAACGTTGTTCGGTTCAACATTTCCTTCGATGCCCTCAACGCGCTCAACTCGTCCGCTCCGGACCGTGTCGTCTACACATCGGCAAACTACGGTCTGGTAAGCTCCCTGGTCTGGCCGCGGGTGTACCGGCT
>MEKI01000106.1:2800-3793 GCA_001766905.1 Acidobacteria bacterium RBG_13_68_16 | reverse complement strand
TTCATGTTCTAGACGCGACTGAACTCAATCATCCCAAACCCTGGAGGGCCCGAAAGGGCCCTCCAAGTCTGTTATCGTGATCCGGGGGTGCGTACGACGTGAAGCCATTACGGACGATTCTCGTGGTGGGGCTCGCCATTGGTGCAGGTGCGGGCGCCGTCGCGGGGTTCTGGTTCCTGAGATCCGCCGCGCACCTCAGGGCCCTGCGCCAGCTCAGAGGGGCCAGCGTCCTGCTGGTGACGCTGGACACCACCCGTGGCGACCGTCTGGGCTGCTACGGGTATGCCACCGCCGAGACGCCGGCACTCGACGGGCTCGCGAGGGACGGCGTGCTTTTCGAGAAGTGCATCACCCCGACGGCGTTCACCCTCCCGTCCCACGCCTCGATCATGACCGGGAAGTACCCGGCGTCCCACGGTGTCCCTCTCAACGGGGGACTTGCGCTGGCGGACGCGCAGACAACCCTCGCGGAGCGCCTCTCAAAGGAGGGGTACCGAACGGGTGCGTTCATCGGGGCGTTCGTGCTCGACGGGCGGTGGGGGCTTAAGCAGGGGTTCGAGCACTACGACGACGACCTCAAGCTGAAGCCCGGCGAGCAGCTCGACCTGGCCCGCAGCCAGCGCCCGGCCGACAAGGTGGTGGACGCCGCGCTCACGTGGCTCAAGGAAACCGACGCGCGCCCGTTCTTCGCCTGGGTGCACCTGTACGACCCGCACACGCCATACGAACCCCCCGAGCCGTGGCGTTGGCGCCTCAACGACAGCCTGAGCCACCTGTACGACGGTGAGATCGCATTTGCCGACTCCCAGGTCGGCCGCCTGCTGGACTGGCTCGTGTCGCAGGGCATCGACAAGAAGACGATCGTGATCGTGGTGGGCGACCACGGCGAGGGTCTGGGGAGCCACGGCGAGGCCGAGCACGGGTATTTCGTGTACGACTACGCGATCCACGTGCCCTTCATCGTGAGGCTCCCCCTCGACGGGTTCCACGGGA
>MEKI01000106.1:0-2703 GCA_001766905.1 Acidobacteria bacterium RBG_13_68_16 | reverse complement strand
CGTGCCGTTGCTCGCTCACCCGGGTCGAGAGGGGCCGCAGTACGCCTTCAGCGAGTCGGTGTCAACCAGCATCCAGTACGGGTGGAGCGCACTCTACAGCCTGCGGACAGAGCGCTACAAGTTCATCGAAGCGCCGAAGCTGGAGCTGTACGACCTGCGCGAGGACCCCGACGAGGACACCAACGTGGTGGGGAGGTTGCCGGGGGCCGCGAAGGAGCTGCGCGAAGAACTCGAGAAGATCAGGAAGAGCATGGACAGCAAGAAACCGGAGACGCAGGAGGCCAACCTCGACGAGGAGACGATGCGACGCCTGGCCTCCCTCGGCTACATCGGCGGCACGATGGCAACCAGGAAGAACGAGGCCAAGGTCCTTGCCGACCCGAAGGACATGCTGCGGCTCTACAACGCAATTTCGGCCGCGGCGGGCCGGACCGTAGAGAACGACTACGCCGGTGCGGCGCGCACGCTCGAAGGAGTGCTCAAGGACGACCCGACAAACCCGCAGGCGCGGTTCCTCCTCGCGATGTGCTTCGAGAAGTTGGACCGAACCGGCGACGCAAAGATGATCCTCGACGGGGTCCTCAAGGACGACCCCGAGAACGTGAGGGCACTCATCGCCATGGCCAACATCCTCTCGAAGGAGCGGAACTACGAAGAGGTGGTGGCCATCTGCCAGCGGGCGCTGGCCAAGGATGAGCACAACACGCAAGCGTACGTCCTCATTGCCGGCGCCCACATCGCGGTGAACGACCACGCTGGCGCGCTTCCGTACCTGCAGAAGGCGGTGGAGATTCAGCCCAAGCTTACGCGCAACCGCAACAACCTCGCCGCGTGCCTGATCGGGCTGCGCCGCTTCGACGAGGCGGAGACCGGGCTGAAGGGGATCCTCTCGGACCACCCGAAGTTCCCGCTCACGCACTTCAACCTGGGCCTGCTCTACGAGGAGAAGGGACGCGTCGCCGACGCGCGGAGCGCCTATGCGAAGGAGGTCGAGCTGCACCCCAACATCGTCGCCGCCCGCTTCAACCTCGCGAACCTGCTGCTGCGCAGCGGTGACGTTGCCGGGGCCGAGGACCAGCT
The DNA here is from genome assembly GCA_001766905.1 of Acidobacteria bacterium RBG_13_68_16. Lineage (GTDB taxonomy): Bacteria > Acidobacteriota > Thermoanaerobaculia > Thermoanaerobaculales > Thermoanaerobaculaceae > RBG-13-68-16. The sequence goes on along the minus strand of MEKI01000106.1, from coordinate 1,623 downwards.
CAGGCAACTGCTGAAGGAGAGCCCAGACGAACCGCGTGCGAACCTCTTCCTGGCCCGGGCGTTGCTCGCACGGTCGGCCAGCCCGGACGAGGCGCTGCCGTTCGTGAAGACGGGACTCGAAAAGTCCACAGCACCCGACCAGAAGGCGCTCGGCTACTTCCTGCTCGCGGACATCTACTCGCGCCAGGGGCGCCGCGCCGACGTCGAGGAGGCGTTGAGGAACGCACGCTACTATCAGGCCCGCATCGCTCCGGTCCATGCGTCTTCGCGAGGCCGCTGACACCCCGGTGGCCGAGACCCGCGGCGGCCACTCGTAACGCTGAGGGGAGGCACGATGCGCGCCACCAACGTTGCACGGACGCTCACGGCAGCGGTCGTGGTCGTAGCGATGGCCGGGTGCAGCCGGACGGCCGCGCCGCCTGCCGGCAGGGCGGGGACCCCAGCCCTCGGCGCGGGTTTCAGGTACTCCGACTACGGCCCCAAGCGCGATCCCGGCCCCCAGTACTGGGTGCGTGTCGGCCAAGAGATGGCCGCCCGTTTCCCCGGCGCAGCGCCGGAGACGATCTGGATCGTGGGCCACCTGGACGGCAACGGGGTCTGTCTCTCCTTCCCCGTCGAGGGCGTGCATCCGCTCGTCCGCGGCGAGGCCACCGACCGCAACGAAACAGTCCTCGACTCGTTCGACCGGAACGGCTTTAGGGTGTGGCTCCAGGTCGAGCCCGGACACGCGCCGGTGGAGCAACTCATCGACCTGGTCCTCGCCCGCTACGGCCATCACCCCAGCGTCGTGGGGTTCGGCGTCGACGTCGAGTGGTACCGATCCACGACCGAGCCCGAGGGGGAGGCCGTCACCGACGAGGACGCGAAAGCGTGGGTGGCCGCGATCCGAGCGCACAACCCGGGGTACGGGCTGTTCCTGAAGCACTGGGAGCAGGAAAAGCTGCCGCCCACGGTGCGGGACGGCATCCTGTTCGTGGACGACAGCCAGATCCTGCCCTCGCTCGACGCAATGGTGGCCGAGTTCGCCGAGTGGGGCCGGTCGTTCGCGCCCGGGCCGGTGGCGTTCCAGGTCGGCTACCCGTCGGACAGGCCGTGGTGGTCCCGTCTTGGGGATCCGCCGCGCGAGATCGGCGAGGCCATCCTGGCCGCGGTACCCAACGCCCGCGCGCTCTTCTGGGTGGACTTCACCGTGAACGAGGTGTTCCCGCCGGAGCCGTTGGCCGCGACGAAGCCCCCGATCGTTGGCGTGAAGATCTACGACTACAAGGGCGATCTCGAGGCCCTGTTCGAACAGTGGCGGCGGCTCGGCATCACGACCGCATTCGTGGGCGCCGATCTGGCCGGCCGCGACGACTTCCGGGCGGTCGCCGCCCGCACCGGGACGGAGCTGTTCGTGATCTTCCCGGTGTTCTACGCCCCCGACGAGCTCAAGCGGGACCCTGACCTGTGGGCCGTCACGGCAAAGGGCGAGCGGGCGAAGGACGACTGGGTGGAGTTCGCCTGCCCCACCCGCGAAGCGTTCCGGCGAGCACGGGTAGAACAAGCCTGCGAGCTCGTCAGTTCGCCTGCCCCACCCGCGAAGCGTTCCGGCGAGCACGGGTAGAACAAGCCTGCGAGCTCGTC
>MEKI01000105.1:48230-50880 GCA_001766905.1 Acidobacteria bacterium RBG_13_68_16 | reverse complement strand
CGTTTCCCCCTCTGGTCCGGTGGTGATCGCAGGTCTACTCCTGCTGGCAGCCCCCCTCTCGGCCGAGCGCGCCGTGGTCGCGGCACTTCCAGACGGCGGGCGAGTCGAGTGGCGGCGCGGCGACGCGCCGCAGCTCCTGGTGCTGCCCGTTGCTGGAGAGGGTTGGACGCGCTTCACGGCCCGTGTGACCGGCAAAGCGGATAACGTGGATGAGCTGCGTGCCGCAAACGAAGGGCTCCGGCAGCCTCTCGCCGGAATCCGGGTGCGGGTGCCGTGGGCGCTCCTGCGGCCGGACCTGCGCGTGTCGGGCGCCCGTTCGCTGTTCCGGCGGGACTGGCCGGCTGCGGGCGGCTGGCAGCACGTGATCCTCGCTCCCTGGGGCGGGGACGGCGAGTCGTGGTGGGAGCTGGCCGAGTGGTTCTGCGGCGATGGCAGCCGCTACCCGGCGCTGCGTGATGCCAACCCTGCGCTCGGCCTCTACCCCGCGCCGGGGAGCCGCATCCTGATCCCGGCCCCGTCGCTGCTGCCCGAATTTCGACGGATTCCTCCGGAGGCGCCACCCCCGCCCGAGGTCGTGGCCGTCGGGCTTGCTCCCATGGCGGCGCCAGCTCCGACACCCGTGCCGGCTCATCCAGGGAGGACCTCAGCAGCGGGTGCCACGCCGGCGGCGGTTCCCCTCGAGTACGGTGACGGCGAGGTTGTCTACCGGCTCAGGCAGGGCGAGGCGCTGTACTCGGCAGTTGTCGTTCGTTTCACCGGGCAACTGGAGGCAGCCGACGTCAACGCCACCGCACGGGAGATCGCAAAGCGGTCCGGAATCGCTGACGTCACGACCATCCCTGTTGGCTACCCGATCCGCATCCCGTTCGACCTGCTGCTCGCGGAGTTCCTGCCCACGGGGCATCCACGCCGCGTGGAGTGGGAGAAGGAAAGGGAGGAGCTGGCGGCGGTCAGGCGCGTGATCCGGGCCGCCAACCTCACCGGCATTCACGTCATCCTCGACGCCGGTCATGGGGGAGGGGACACCGGCGCGATCGCCAATGGGGTGTGGGAGAGCACCTACGTTTATGACGTGATGAACCGGGTCAAGAGGGTGCTGGAGGAACAAACGAGGGCAACGGTCTGGTTGACGGTGCGGGACGCTTCGCTGCCCAAGAGGAGGGATGAGCGTGACCTGCTTCCCCGGACTCGAAACCAGCAACTCCTGGTGGACCCGCCGTACGACCTTGGCGATTCTTCAACGGGTGTGCACTTGCGCTGGATCCTTGGGAACTCGATCCTGGAGCGCCTCAAGAAACAGAAGGTCAGCCCGGAGCGAGTGGCGTTCGTGTCGATCCACGCCGACTCACTTCACCCGGCGGTCAGGGGACTGATGGTGTACGTGCCGTCGCGATCGTTGCGCTCATCTCGGGCCCCGTTCGTGAGGGCCGCGTACCCATATCGTGAGGCGCGCACCATGAGAAGCCCGCGCTACCCACCGAGCTTCCGCTCCCGATCCGAGGCGCTCTCGACCCAGCTGGGTGAGTCCATCGTTCGGTCCGCCGAGCGGTCCTCCCTGCCGGTGCACGCCTATCAGCCGGTCCGCGCCTCCGTTCTGCGTGGCGGTTCGCGTTGGGTGCCCGCAGTGTTGCGGTACTCCACGGTGCCAACGGCAGTCCTCATCGAGATTGGGAACCTGAACAACGAACAGGACCGACAGCTCCTGCTGAGCTGGAGGTATCGAGAGAAGCTCGCGCACGCGATCGCCGCCGGCCTCGCCGAGGGGTTCTCCAGATGAGCTGGAAGGCCCTGCTCGGCCTCTCGGTCGCGGTCCTTGCGGTCTCGTGGGGCGCACCGCTTGCACGGGTGACCGCCGCTGCCCCGCTCGCGGTCGCGATGTGGCGCATGACGCTGGCGGCCGGCCTGCTGCTGCCGTTCTCGGCGGTGCGCGGCACACTCGTCGTCCCGGCACGGCACCGGCCCGCGGCGCTTCTCGCGGGCCTGCTCCTTGGGATGCACTTCGGCCTCTGGATTCCGTCGCTGTGGCTCACGAGCGTGTCAGCCTCGGTGGTCCTGGTGACGACCGGGCCGTTGTGGGTGTTGCTGCTCTCACCTCGATTCCTGGGGGTCCACATCGCGGGGCGGAACCTGGTGAGCTTCGCCCTCGCGCTCACCGGGGTGGTAATCATCGTCGGTGGGGATTTTCACCTTTCACCGCGGGCGCTGGTGGGGGACCTCCTGGCCCTTGCGGGTGGAGCGTGCGCGGCGGGCTACCTGATCGTCGGAAAGCGCCTGCGGCACGAGGTGCCGCTTGTCGGCTACCTCACGGTAGTTTACGGAGGTGCGGCGTTGACGCTGGTCGCCGCCGTGGTGGTCCTGAGGGTCCCCCCCTGGCCGACGGCGACGATCGCCTGGTTACCACTGCTCGGGATGGCGCTCGGGCCCACCCTTGTTGGTCACACCCTCCTGAACTGGGCGCTCGCGCACCTGGAGGCGTACCGGGTGAACCTGGCTGTGCTGCTGGAGCCGGTGCTGGCGTCGCTGTGGACCTGGCTCTTCATCGGTGAGGTGCCGCCGCTGCACGTGCTGCCGGGTGCCGCGCTCGTGCTGGGCGCTCTCGCTCTCGAGTACGCGCCGCGCGAGCGGACCGCCTGAGCCGCGCCGCACCCTA
>MEKI01000105.1:48126-48219 GCA_001766905.1 Acidobacteria bacterium RBG_13_68_16 | reverse complement strand
TGAAGTTGAAGCTCGCCAGCACCTTACCGTTGGCGTCCCGGGCCTCGAGACGCCAGGGCCCGAGCATGTTCAGCGCCAGCGTGAGGTTGGAAA
>MEKI01000105.1:47572-48118 GCA_001766905.1 Acidobacteria bacterium RBG_13_68_16 | reverse complement strand
CAGCGTGGGGCCTTGGGGGCGGACATTGCGAACCGCCCTTGCTCGTGGTCCTTGTAGAACCACACATGCACGATCCTGTCGGGTACGTTGACCATCTGTGAGAACCCGTACACCTTGCCGACGCTGGCGGAAAAGACGGTACGCGCACCCTCGCACGAGTTGTTTTCGATGGCGGTGCAGACGACCGCCGTGGCGGAGGGCTCCTGGGCCGAGGCCAACGTCGCGCTGAGCAAGAACAGGGCGAGAAAGGCTAAAGCCACTCTCATCTTCCCCTCCGAATACCATCCTAGCGCATTCCACGCCGGATGAGATGGGTCGGGGAACCGCGGCATTGCGGCTACTCGACCGTGAATCTCGCCGTGGCTAGCACCGCGCCCGCGGCGTCCTGGACCTCGACTCGCCATGCGCCTGTCATGGGGGGCGTGACCTTCTTCACCGACCAGGTACGCCAACGGGCAGCCCTGACAGGCAGCTCGATCCGGAAGACCTCCTTGTCGGCGCGGAACCAGACGTGCATGACTTTGTCGGTCACGTTGATGAGCCGGG
>MEKI01000105.1:10282-47556 GCA_001766905.1 Acidobacteria bacterium RBG_13_68_16 | reverse complement strand
CCCGACGTTCGCCGGGAACGTCTCCGCCATTCCCTCGGGTTTGCGGTCCTTCACGGCGGTGCACACCGCTGCGGTCGCCGTGGGCTGGTCAGCCGCCAGGGCCGCCGCGGCCAGAAGCACGAAGGCCGTCAGCAACAACACGCTCCTCATCCATGCGCTCCTGTTCTGACCGGATCATAGCCCACTTCCGGGCGGTCCCGGGTGTGTTAGGATTAGCGCCCGATGCGAAGCGGTCAGCGGTCCCACGGGGGAACCCATGCATAGAGTGCAAGTTTTGGACGCGCGCGGTGTTGGGCGGGTGCTGGAGCGGATGGCCGCCGAGCTGGTGGAGCAGGTGGGGGACGAGAAGTTGCTCTACTTCGTCGGCGTGCAGACCCGCGGCGTGCCGTTGGCAAAGAGACTGGCGAAGCTCGTGGCGACCGCCACAGGTCACGAGCCGCCGGTAGGCGCCCTCGACATCACCCTCTACCGGGATGACGTGGGGCCCTGGCGCGCCGCCCACCAGCAACCGGTTCTCCGCGACACGGACCTGCCGGTGGCGGTGGACGCAAAAGTCATCTGTCTCGTGGACGACGTCCTCTATACCGGCAGAACGGTGCGGGCCGCCCTCGACACGCTGATGGACTACGGAAGGCCGAAGGCGATTCGCCTCGCGGTGCTCGTGGACCGTGGTCACCGTGAGCTGCCGATTGCGGCCGACTTCGTGGGGCGGGTCGTGCCGACCTCGCGCGCCGAGGACGTGCAGGTGCGCCTCAAGGAGAGCGACGGCGAGGAGGGCGTGTGGATCGCCAAGGAGATGGCCGGATGACCGTGAAACCGGCGCCGCGCCTGCGTGGCAAGGACCTTGTGGGCATCGACCCGCTCTCGCCGGGGGAGATCCAGCTCATTCTTGACACTGCTGAAAAGATGCGCGCCATCGCTGAGCGCCCGATCAAAAAGGTGCCGGCGTTGCGCGGCAAGACCGTCGTAAACCTCTTCATGGAGGCCTCGACCCGCACCCGTTTTTCCTTCGAAGTCGCGGAGAAGCGTCTCTCCGCGGACTCCCTGAACTTCTCCGCATCGGCGTCGTCGGTGAGCAAGGGCGAGACTCTGCTGGACACCGCCCTCAACCTGGAGGCAATGCAGCCGGACCTCATCGTGCTCCGGCACCAGTACGCCGGCGCCCCTCACCAGCTGGCCAGGATCCTCAAGTCGTCGGTAATAAACGCCGGCGACGGCGCGCACGAGCACCCCACTCAGGCGCTCCTCGACGCGCTGACGATCCGGCTCAAGCGCGGGACGCTGGAAGGCCAAATCGTGGCGATCGTGGGTGACCTGCAGCACTCCCGGGTCGCTCGCTCGAACGTCCTGCTGCTGAATCGCATGGGTGCGAAGGTGCGCGTGGCCGGTCCCCCGAGCCTGATTCCGCTCGGCATGGAAACGATGGGATGCGAGGTGTACCGGCGCATGGAGGAAGCCATAACCGGGGCGGACGTCGTGATGATGCTGCGCATCCAGCTCGAGCGGCAGGGGCGGATGAACTTCCCCACGGTCCGGGAGTACTACGACTTCTTCGCGCTTACGCCGGAGCGACTGAAGCTGGCAAAGAAGGACTGCTTGGTGATGCACCCCGGGCCGATGAACCGAGGGGTCGAGATCGACTCGCGGGTGGCCGACGGCCCGCAGTCGGTGATCCTGGAGCAGGTGACCAACGGTGTGGCAGTGCGCATGGCAGTTCTTTACCTCTTGGCGGGAGGACACGGTGAGCCGGCTGCTGATTAAGCACGGGCGGGTTGTGGACCCGACTCAGCGCCTCGACGCGGGGCTGAGCGTTCTGATCGTGGACGGTAAGATCGACCGTCTTGCCGAGCGCATCGAAGACAAGGAAGCGCAGGTGATCGACGCCACCGGCCTGGTGGTTGCCCCCGGGTTCATCGACGCCCACGTCCACCTTCGCGAGCCAGGGTTCGAGTACAAGGAGACCATCGCCAGCGGCACCGCGGCCGCCGTGGCCGGAGGCTTCACCGCCGTCTGCTGCATGCCCAACACCCAGCCCGTCAACGACAGCGCCGCCGTGACCGAGTTCATCCGCGCGCGGGCGGCAGAAGCCGGCCTGGCGCGCGTCTACCCGGTGGGCGCGGTGTCCAAGGGGTTGGAGGGCGATGAGATCGCCGAGATCGGCGAGATGGTCCGTGCCGGCGCGGTTGCGTTCTCCGACGACGGTCGGCCGGTCCACAACGCCTACCTGATGCGCCGCGCTCTCGAGTACACGCAGCTCTTCGATGTTCCGGTCGTGGACCACTGCGAGGACCCGACGCTGGTAGCCAAGGGCGTCATGCACGAGGGCGCGGTGGCCACGCGCCTCGGTTTGCGCGGCATTCCGGCCGCCGCCGAGGAGGTGATGGTGGCGCGCGACGTGGCGCTCGCCGAGCTGACCGGCGGACGCGTGCACATCGCGCACCTCTCGACGCGCGGGGCACTCGACCGGGTCCGGGAGGGGAAGGCGCGAGGGGCGAAGGTGACCTGCGAGGTGACGCCCCACCATCTGGCGCTGACCGACCAGGCGGTGGCCGACAGCTCGTACGACACCGACACGAAGATGAACCCGCCGCTGCGCAGCGCCGAACATGTCGAGGCGCTGGTCCAGGGAGTACTGGACGGCACCGTGGATTGCCTCGCGACCGACCACGCACCGCACCACGCCGACGAGAAGGCGCTCGAGTTCGACCTCGCGCCGTTCGGGATCGTGGGACTGGAGACCGCCGTCCCGGTGACGTACGACCTGCTCGTCCGCAAGCACAAGCTCCCGCTGCGGCTGTTCGTCGCGCTGTGGTCGTCGAACCCTGCGCGTCTATTCAAGCTTCCGGGCGGGTCACTGAAGGCGGGCAGCCCGGCCGACGTGACGCTTCTGGACCTGGATGCCCGCCTGACGGTCAACCCCGACCGCTTCCGTTCGCTTTCCCGCAACACGCCGTTCGCGGGGCAGCGCCTAAGGGGCTGGCCGGCCTCGACCGTGGTCGGCGGCAAGGTCGTGTGGAAGCGCGAGCGGAAGTGACGCCCGTGCCTCGGACTCCGTCGTGTCGGGTTCCATAGTCTTTGTGTTCGGCTCTGGTTCTTGATACTCAACTCCCAACTCTCTTCTAGCCCTCTTCCCTCGGCGGCATGTACGCTGGGATCCCCGTGAGGTGCTCCCCCAGGATAAGCGTGTGCATGTCGTGGGTACCCTCGTAGGTGTAGACCGACTCGATGTTCATCAGATGTCGCATGACGGGGAACTCGTTGACGATTCCGTTGGCGCCGTGGATCTCTCGCGAGAGGCGCGCACACTCCCGGGCTACCCAGCACGAGTTGCGCTTCGCCTGCGAGATGTGCACGGGGGTGGCCTTCCCCTCGTCCTTCAAGCGCCCCAGCCGCCACACCATCAGCTGCCCCTTGGTGATCTCGTTGGCCATCCACACCAGGCGCTCCTGGATGATCTGGTGGCTGGCGATGGGCGCGCCACCGAATTGCGTGCGGGTCTTGGCGTAGTCCAGCGCGGCATGGAAGGTGGCGAGGGCGGAGCCGAGCGCGCCCCAGGCGATGCCGTAACGGGCCTGCGTGAGGCAGCCGAGAGGGCACCTGAGGCCTGAGGCGCCTGGCAGGCGGCTTGACTCGGGGATGCGGCAGTCGGAGAGCACGAGCTGGGAAGTCACCGAAGCGCGCAGGGAGTATTTCCCCTTGTGCTCGGCGGCCGAGAACCCCGGCATGCCGCGTTCGACGAGAAACCCGCGCACGATTCCGTCGTTGTCCCTGGCCCACACGACCGCCACGTCTGCGATCGACCCGTTGGTTATCCACGCCTTCTCACCGGACAGCACCCACTCCTCGCCATCGCGCCTGGCGCGGGTGCGCATCGCGCCCGGGTTGGAGCCGAAGTCGGGCTCGGTGAGCCCGAAGCATCCGACCGCTCGACCCTTTGCGAGGAGCGGGATCCAGCGGTCCTTCTGCCCGTGCGAGCCCCACGTCATGATCGGATACATGACCAGAGCGGACTGCACCGAGGCGAACGAGCGCAGCCCCGAATCCCCGGATTCAAGCTCCTGCATCACGAGGCCGTACGCCACGTTGGAGAGACCGGGGAGGCCGTACTCCCCAAACGTGGCACCGAACAGCCCGAGCTCGGCCATCTCGGGTACAAGCTCGGCGGGGAAGCGTCCTTCCCACGCCCACCCCTCGATGCGGGGAAGCACTCGCTCGCGCACCCACGTCCGGACGGTATCGCGAACCATCCGCTCCTCGTCGGTGAAGAGCTCCTCGACGCCGTATAGGTCCAGGCTGCCCAGCACCATGGCTTCCCCCCGGGGCCAGTGCCCCTGCCGAAACGTATCACTGCCGGGGAGCGCGCGCCATGGTGCTTCCATGCCTGGACCCGCCCGCTCACACCGTTGCGCCGGCATTTGGAGGTGATGGCGGGCTTCGCGGTTCCGAGAAGTGCTACCATTCCACCGCAACGTCCTGCGACTGAGGCAAAGAGCGGGGAGGGTGTGCATGAGTCCGTACATGGGCGGGTCGGCACCGGCGATGGCGGATCAGGTCGCGGCGGGGTACACCCTCATCTCCGCCGTGCAGCTCAAACGCCTCACGGACCCGGAGATGGACCAGCTCCAGTTCGAGCTCGAGAAGATCCTGCGTGACATCCGGGGCGAGCCGATGGACCTCGAGGACATCGCGGCCATCCAGTTTCGGAACCGCAAGATTGCCCGCATCAGCGGGGCCCTTCAGCAGATCCAGGCGACCAAGGCCAAGCGGAGGCGCGGGGCGTGAGCGAGGCCACGTGGTGGCGTCACCTCAAGGGTGACCCCACCCGCTTCCTGCTCGCGGATGACGAGCCGGGCGTGGTGTGGCGGACGCTCGTGGAGCTGCTGGGGCGCCCGCACGACAGCCCGGCGGTGGTGCGCTCGCGTCTCGCCGCTCGCGAGGCCGGCGCGTGCTCGGACCTCCTCGCCCAGCAGAACCCGTTCGGCTACTGGGGTTCGCCCGTGGCCTACGGGGCACGCTGGGGAGGGACCTCCTGGCACCTCATGGCTCTCGCGGCTCTTGGCGCCGATCCCGAGGACCCGCGGGTGGCCCGGGCCGCCGAGGTGCTGCTGGAGCAGCTCCGGCCGCGTTCCGGGGGGTTCAGCGCCGCCAAGGGGAGGCCGCCCGCAGCGTGTTTCACCGCCGAGGTGTGTGCTGCGATGGCGCGCTTCGGCTTTGCCCACCATCCGCGGGTGCGCGAGGCCGTAGCCTGGCTCGTGGAGCGCGACGGGGGGGCCGGGCTGTGGTCGTGCCCCGAGCTCCGCCACCTGGTGGGGGGCGCCTGCCCGATCGCGGCGGTGGCGCTGCTGCGCTTCGTCGGCGAGCTGCCGCCGTCCGAAAGGTCGCAGGTGGCGAGGCTCTCCACGCGTGCGGGCCAGGGGCTTGTGGAGCGGGGGCTGTTCCTCGAAGGGAATGCGCCGCGCGGGTGGTGGACGTTTGCCCACCCCACGCTGGGGCGGACGGATCTCCTGGATGCGCTGTCGGCGCTCGCGCGTCTCGGCTGGGCCGCCGAGCCACCAGTCCTCGCGGCGCTTCTCGGGGTCCTGGGCCGGCAGGACAGCGGCGGTCGGTGGGCGCCTCAGCAGGCGGCGCCGTTTGGAGAGCCGGTCGGCCAGCCATCGCGTTGGCTGACGCTGAAGGCCCTGGTGGCGGTGGCGGCGTACGGGGACGCGCTGGGTGTCGCGAGGGAGGGAACGGCATGAAGCGGGTGGTGGTGACCGGGGCATCGAGCGGGATCGGGCTGGCGTGCGCCAAGGCATTCCTGACCGCGGGCGACACCGTGGTCGCGCACTGCCGTACGGGGCGCGCGGTCGTCGAGGAACTGCGCACGGAGTACGGTGCGAATCGGGTCGTGCCGGTGGCTGCGGACCTTTCGCGGGAGGAGGGATGCGTGGCGCTCGTCCGCGCGGCAGGCGCGTTCGGAGTCCTCGTGCATTCGGCCGGAATCTGGAACGACGGGGAGATCCGCACGCTGACCGCCGAGAACCTGGAGAAGATGTTCCGGACCAACACCTTTTCGGCCTACTTCCTGGCCCGGGAGGCCGCGCGCGTCATCAAGCAGGGAAGCATGATCTTCATCGGCTCGACCGCGGGTGAACGCGGGGAGCCCGGGCACAGCCACTACGCAGGCTCGAAGGCGGCCCTCTGGGGACTGGTCCAGTCGCTGGCGCAGGAACTGGCCCCCGACGTCAGGGTGAACCTTGTCTCGCCGGGGTGGGTGAACACGCCGATGTCGGCGTCCTCTTTCTCCATCCCGGGCAAGCTCGAGAAGATCGTCGGCGCGATTCCGCTCCGGCGCGTCGCAGAGCCCGAGGACGTGGCCTCGTCAGTGGTTTTTCTCGCCGACGACCGGCAGTGTCACCTCACCGGCTTGGATCTGCCCGTCTCCGGCGGCGCCCTGCTGCCGATGCCCCGAGGGTGATTGGAGGAAGGCAAGAGGCAAGGCGCACGAGGCAAAAGGCGAGTAACCCCCAAGGAATGGAATGCATAAGCGTGAACTGCTCCTGAAGCGGTTGGACGAGATCGCCGCGTCGCTGCAGCGGAACGACGGCGCGCTCGAATTGCTGGGCCTTGGCTCGGTCGGGCTTGGGACCGGCAGGCTGGACGAGTACTCCGACCTGGACTTCTTCATCGTGGTCAGAGACGGCTGCAAGGCGGCGTTCATCGAGAGCCTGGGGTGGCTCGAACGTGTACGCCCGATCGCCTTCGCATACCGGAACACACCCGACGGGCAAAAGGCGCTATTCGACGACGGGGTGTTCTGCGAGTTTGCCGTGTTCGAGCCCCGAGAGCTGTCCGAGATCCCCTTTGCGCCGGGACGGGTGGTGTGGAAGCGGGAGGGGTTCGACGAGTCCGTGTGCGCGCCGAGCAGGACCTGGACCGCGGAATCACACTCGGCCGAGTGGCTTCTCGGGGAGGCGCTCACCGGCCTGTACGTCGGTCTGTGCCGGCTGCAGCGCGGCGAGACACTCGCTGCGTTTCGGGCAATCCAGGTCCAGACCGTGGGCCACGTGATCGAGCTCGCCCGAACCCTCGAGGCCGCGATGGACGTCGAGCGTGACCCGTTCGCCGAGGAGAGGCGCTTCGAGCGGCGGTACCCCGGCGTGGCGGACGAACTGCCGCCGTTCATGCAGGGATACGAGCGCAGCCGGCAGTCGGCGCTGGCCATCCTCGCGTACCTGGAGCGGCGCTTCAACGTCAACGGGGCGATCGCCTCAGAGATACGCACGCTCTGCGACGACCGGCCGCACGCCCCCTAGCAACCGGGCTCAGCGTTGCCGCGCACCGACCAGGAGCGAGGTTCGCGGGTCGAGGCGGGTGAGCCTCCATCCGCCGAAACCGGCGCTGCCGAACGCCGCCTCCAGCTCAACCGCGGTCCAGCAGCGCCCCTCGGGCGTGCCGCTGAGCATGTTCACCGCGAACAGGGCCGCCGCCAGGGGGCCCGAGTGGGCCTCGTCGTCCCACATGAACTCACGAATGATGACGAGGCCTCCCGGCTTCAGGCCTGCAGCAACGTGTCCGGCGATCCTACTGACGCCGTCGAGTCCGTACGAGTGGAGCAGCGAGGAAACCAGCGCCGCGTCGCAGGCGGGGATGTCGTCGCGCAGAGCGTCCCCCGCCATGAACCGGATCCGCTCGTTGGGTGCCCGGTCCGCCGCGTACTCGCGGGCGATCGGCAGAACCGCGGGGAGGTCGAAGACCGTGGCGACCAGCCCCGGGAAGCGCTCGAGGGCCGCGAGGGCGAGTTCGCCCGGACCCCCGCCCACGTCCACCAGGTGCGCACGGTCCGAGAGGTCTACCGCGCTCCAGAGCGCGGTGGCCCCTCGCCGGGCCATGTCGGCCATGCCGAGAATGAAGGCGCGCAGGCGTTCCTCGTCCTCCCGCAACCGTGGGATCGGCTGGCCGGTCTCCAGCACCGAATCGAGCCTGGCCCAGCGCTGCAGGACGTACCACCGGTGGTCCAGGGCGTTTGCGCGCGTGACCGGGGAGGACCGATCCAGGGCGGGGGCCAGCCCCGGCGGGACACGCAGTCGGTCGCCCTCGCGTTCGAGCGCCCCGAGGCACACCAGCGCGTCGGTCACGGTTGCGACGGCGCGGCGGTTGAGCTTCAGGCGCCTTGCAAGTTGCTCGGTGCCCATCGGCGCCGCGCACAGGGCGCCGAAGATCCCCGCGCGGTTGGCGGCGAGGACGATCGTGGCGGCCTGGAACCCACCCGCCATCTCCTCCAGCTCCTCCGGTGTCATGCAACCCCCGGGCGAACTCTACCGCACCAGTCGGGGCCGTGCAGCCGTGCTGGGGCTTCCCGTCGAGCCGGGCGGGCCTTAGAATTCCCTACAGGAGACACGCCAATGGACATCGGCATCCCGAAGGAGATCCGCGGGCGCGAGCACCGTGTGGCGCTGGCCCCGTCGGGGGTCAAGGCGCTCGCCCAGGCGGGCGCTCGGGTCTGGGTTCAGAAGGATGCGGGCGTGGAGGCGGGATTCTTCGACGCCGATTTCGAGCGCGCGGGCGCGACCACCGTGTACAGCCGTGGTGAGGTGTTCGGGCGCAGCGAGCTGGTGGTCGGGATAAACGCCCCCGAGCCCGCGGAGTATGAGTCGCTGGTGCCCGGACAGACCGTCGTGGCGTTCTGGGGGTTGCCGGCGGCGCGTCCCGAGGACTTTCGCTCGCTGCTCGAGCGCGAGGTGACAGCCATCGGGGGTGAGGTCATCGAGGACAACCAGGGAAATGCGCCGGTCCTCACCTCGATGTCCGAGATCGCCGGGAGGCTCGCCCTCACGATCGGCTCCGGCCTCTTGCTCAACGAGTTCGGCGGGAAGGGGATCCTGCTCTCGGGGGCGCCGGGCGTCCCGCCCGCGAGCTTTGTGATCCTCGGCGCCGGCGTGCTCGGGCGCTCGGCGGCGCAGGTCGCGCTCGGGATGGGCGCCCACGTGGTGATGCTCGACCGAAGCGTGGAGCACCTGCGCTACGCCTGCGAGCACCTCGGGCGGCAGGTGCCCACGATGCTCGCCACGAGGCCGAACATCGAGAGGGCTCTGTCCTTTGCTGATCTCTTCCTGGCGGCGGTGGCGATCCGGGGTGAGCGCGCGCCCCTGCTCGTTACCCGCGAGATGCTCAAGCTGATGAAGCCGCGCAGTGTGGTGATCGACCTCTCCATTGACATGGGTGGCTGCTTCGAGACCTCAAGGCCCACCTCGTTCCCAAACCCGGTCTACGAGGTCGACGGCATCCTCCACTTCTGCGTCCCCAACCTGCCCTCCGTGGCGGCGCGCTCCGCGACGCTCGCCTACACAAACGCGCTTCTGCCGTACCTGACGCAGGTCGTAGAGAAAGGTATCGACGGGGCGCTGGCTGCATCCCCCGACCTCCGCCGCGGGGTCTACCTCTACCGGGGCGGGTGCAGCCGCGAGGCGCTTGCGCACGTTTTCGGTGTCCCATACAAGCCGCTGCCGTTCTCGGAAGGCTGAGCGGGGGTTGCGTGCGCTGGCTCGAGCTCTACCGCCAGAGAGTGACAACCGCCGAGGAGGCGGTAAAGGTGATCCGCTCCGGCGATCACGTTTGGATCCACAGCGGTTGCTCGAACCCGGAGGAGCTGATCTCCGCAATGGTCGCACGCGCCGGTGAGCTGGAGGGCGTCGAGGTGTCGCACATCCTGACCCTCGGCCACGCGGACTACGTCAAACCTCAGTTCGCGAAATCGTTCCGCCATCGATCTCTCTTCACAGGCGCCAACGTCCGCGACGCGGTCAACGAGGGCCGGGCCGACTTCGTGCCCGTCCACCTGCACCAGATCCCCCGCCTGATCTACGAGGGGATCCTGCCCATCGATGTGGCTCTCATCCACATCTCGCCCCCCGATGAGCACGGCTTCTGCTCGTACGGGGTCGAGGTCGGCTGCACCAAGGCGGCGGCGGAGAGGGCCAAGACCGTGATCGCTCTCGTCAACAAACGCATGCCGCGCGCCCTCGGGGACGCGTTCATTAACGTCTCCAGGCTCACCCACGTCGTTGAGGTTGACCGCGACCTGCTGGAGATCGCGATGGCCGCCGAGGTCAGCGACACCTCCAGGGCCGTCGGTCAAAACGTCGCCGCCCTGATAGAGGACGGGTCCACGCTGCAGTTGGGCATCGGTGAGATTCCAGATGCGGTGCTCCTGTACCTCAAGGAGAAACGCAACCTGGGCATCCACACCGAGCTGTTCTCCGACGGGCTCGTGGAACTGGTCGAGACCGGTGTCGTAACCAACGAGGCCAAGACGCTGCACCGGAGCAAGACGGTGGCGGCGTTTGTGCTGGGCGGAAAGAGGACCTTCGACTTCCTTGACAACAACCCCTTTGTGGAGTTCCACCCCAACGACTACGTGAACGACCCCTTTGTCATCTCCCAGAACGACAAGATGGTCGCGGTCAACTCCGCCCTCTCGGTGGACATCACCGGCCAGGTTTGTGCGGACTCCATCGGCCGGGACATCTACTCCGGGTTCGGGGGGCAGGTGGACTTCATCCGGGGGGCCGCGCGCTCCAAGGGGGGCAAGCCGATCATCGCGATGCCCTCCACGGCCAGGGGAGGGAAGGTGTCGCGCATCTGCGACGCGCTTCCCGAGGGCTCCGGGGTCGTCACGACCCGTGCCGACGTGCACTACGTTGTCACCGAGCACGGGGTGGCTTCGCTGTTCGGGAAGAGTCTGAGGGACCGGGCCGAGGAGCTCATTGCCATCGCCCACCCGGAGTTCCGCGACGAGCTGAGAGCCGCCGCACGGCGGCGTAATCTGCTATAAGGTGCTCTGCACCTTGTGAACCCGGAGGGTCGCCATGAGCGGCAAGGGAGAGTCTGGCGTCAACGAGCACACGCGCCCCGAAGAGGCGGTCAGGATCGCGATGGAGCGGGAGAAGATGGCAAAGGAGTTCTACCTGGAATGCGCCGGGATCGTCGCCGATCCCGGGGTCAGGAAGATGTTCGAGTTCCTCGCCAAGGAGGAGGCAAAGCACTACGACCTTCTGGAGAGGGAGTACGACCGCTTCATCGCCGGGGAGAACTGACGGTGCCCGGGCGCGTCGTCGTGCTGGGCGACCTCCCGGAGCGCTATGAGATCGAGCGCCTGCTCACAGAGCGCCACCCCGAGCTCCACGTGGAGACGGTCGGCCTGCCCTGGGAGATGGTCGAGCGCGCCGCCGGCGGCCGATTCGACCTGGCGCTGGTGCTCAGGGGACCGATCACGGCGCACGAGCAGCGCATGAACACGATCGCCTCGCTGCGCCGGAACGGCTTCGCGGGGAAGATCCTGTTCGCCGGAGCCTTCCTGACCGAGAAGCAGGATGCGGTTCGCGCCGGGGCGGACTATGCCTTCGACCCCGACAAGCAGGTCGCCGAGCAGGTGGTTGTAGCCGCGCTGTACCGGCCCGTCGTCGCGGCCGACCACCCATACCTTCGCTACTTGTTTGTGGGTGAATGGGCCGAGACGGTCGGCTACACCCACGAGCTGCCTGCCGAAGGTCCTGACCTGCTGCTGGTCTCCACGTCCTGCCACAACGCGGGCACCTTCTACTCTGCCCTGGCCGGCTTCGTCCGGGAGCACCCGAAAACGCGCTGCATCGTGGTCGAGGACGACGGTACCGAGGCGGTTCGCACCGACGCCCTCGCCACCGGTATCCAGCCCTACGTGGTGCCGGCCCAGGAGGGTCTTGGGCGGGTGACCGCGTTGGGACTCGGCTTCCTGCGCGAACGCTGGCTCGCGGGCGTCTCCGCCGCGTGACGCTCCTCCGAAGCGTCGCGTCGCTTGTTCACGCTGGTCACTTTCCCTTGTTACAATCGCCGTGACGGGAGGAACGCATGTTCGACATCGAGGGATCGCTGGACAGGCAGGTCCTGTCGGTCCCGCGGAACCGGCCAACCGTCATCTTCGTCGAATCGATCGACCCGCGCGTGCTCGAAGCGGCGTGCCATCTGGCGCGGTTCGTGCGACCGGTTTTCCTTGCCCCCGAGCCTATGATTCGCGGCGTCGTGGCGGGCGCCCTGGGGCACGTGGATCCCAACCGCGTGGAGTTCGCGTTGTCGGAGAGTGCGTTCCTCGATCTCGACGGACAGCCCGGGCTGATCAAGGCCTTTGCGAGCGACTACCTCGAGAACTCGCAGGAAGCGGGCCAGAGGATGACGATCGGCGAGGCTCGCCGCTTCGTCTCGAACCCCGCGCACTTTGGGATAGCCGCGGTGCAACAGGGGCATGCGGACATCGTGGTGGGCGGCGCGACCCACGAGCCCAAGGACTTCTTCCGGCCGATGGTCAAGGCGCTCACCAGGCGGTACCTACCGTGCGAGGCCGGGGTCTTCGTGCTGCCCGACGAGCACCCGGACAACATCTTCCCACACAACATCGTGGTTTTCGGCGATGTAGGCGTAAACGCCACCATGACGCCGGAGTTGCTGGCACACGTGGCGGTGGGCACCTGCGCGGTGGCCCGCGACCTCTTCCCGGAAGACGTGCTTCCCGAGATCCGCGGTGCGATCGTCTCGTACTCGCACCGGGGCTCGGACGAGGGCCCTTCGCCCGAGCTGGTGCGACGGGCGGCGGAGCTGGTCCCGGGGACCCTCGCCGACCGGGTGCGGCGGGGCAGCCGGTACGCCTCGATCCACATCGATTCCGAGGTCAAGATGAGCGTGGCGCTCTCGGAGCGCTCCGCCATGTACTACCGCGCACCCGGCAGCGGGGCCTGGTCCGGTGGCACCAACGTGATCATCTGCCCGAACCTGGACATGGGGAACCTCCTCTACCACCTGTACGCCACTCGCTACCCGACGGCGAAGAAGTTCAGCGTGATGTTCGGCCTCGCGTTCCGCGGTGTGGATCTTGCCATGGACTGCACCCCCGAGGACGTACGCCTGTCGGTCAAAGCCGCAGTTGTGCGCCTCCACCGCTTCGGGGAGTGGCAGCAGACGCCCAAGGACACCTTCTTCCGCCGCTACCGCGTGCTCGCGGTCAACCCGGGTTCGACCTCCACCAAGATCTCCGTCTACGAGGGCGAGCAGGAGAGTTGGACCACCGAGCTCGAGCACTCGGCAAGCGAGCTCGCGCCCCACGAGGGCAAGAGGATCACCGACCAGTTTGCATTCAGGAAGGAGATGATCCTGAAGTCGCTCGCGGAGCACGATCTCGGGCTGGACGACATCGACGCGGTAGCGGCGCGGGGCGGGATTCTGCGGCCGATCCCCCACGGCACCTACCGCATCGGCGACGAGATGCTGGCTGATCTCAAGTCAGGCGTAATGGGCGAACACGCCTCCAACCTCGGGGCGCTCATCGCCCACGAACTCGTGGGGGACGCCAGCAAACCCGCGTTTATCGTGGACCCCGTCGTGGTGGACGAGGCTCCCGAGCGGGTGAAGGTCGCGGGGATCAAGGCGATCCGCCGCAAGGTCATCAGCCACGCGCTCAACCAGATCGCCACAGCGCGCCGGTTCGCCGAGGAGAACGAGACGTTCTACGAGAAGGTCAACGTGATCGTCGCCCACATGGGCGGCGGGATCTCCATCGGCGCCCACAAGAAGGGGCGTTACATCGACGTCAACAACGCCCTCGACGGCGAGGGGCCGTTCACGCCGCAGCGGTCCGGAAGCCTGCCCACCGGCCAGCTCATCGACCTGTGCTTCTCGGGCGCGTACAGCAAGGAGGAGCTCAAGAAGCTCAACAAGGGTCGGGGAGGGCTCATCGATCTTCTGGGCACCGCCGATCTGCGCGAGGTGGAGAGCCGGATCGAAAAGGGAGATGCCGAGGCCGCCAGGGTCTTCGAGGCCATGGCCTACCAGATCGCCAAGGGGATTACCGGCCTCGTGCCGGCTTTCGACGGAGAGCACGTGGACCGCATCCTGTTGACCGGGGGCATGGCGCGCTCGAAGAGGCTGGTGGAGGCGATCTCGGGCCTGCTTGGCGGGCTCGGGTGCGGAGTCACTGTATATGCCGGGGAGAATGAGATGTTCGCGCTGGTGAAAGGCGCGCTGCGCGTACTCAACGGCAAGGAAGAGCCGCGCGACTACCACCCGGAGGCACGCTGATGAAACCGATACGAACGCTCGAGGGACTGGTCGAACAGCTGAAGCAGGAGGCCGGTGCAACCGTGGCGCCGTCGGCACGCCGCGTTGCGGTGGCCGCGGGCCACGACGAGAACACGATTCAGGCCGCGGCGCGCGCGGCGAGCGAACGCATCGCCCGGGTAATTCTGGTGGGCGAACGTGCGCGCATCGAAGCCCTGTGCAAGGAGTTCAAGCTCGACCCCGGCCTGTTCGAGGTCGTCAACGAGCCCGACGAGATGAGGGCGGGGACGAAGGCCCGCGACATGGTGCGCGAGGGCGAGGCCGACGTGCTGATGAAGGGGCTGATCAGCACCGACAAGTACATGCACCTGATCCTGGACAAGGAGAAGGGGCTGCTCCCCAGGGGTGCCGTTCTTTCGCACCTCACCGTGCTCGACGTCCCGGCCTACCAAAAGCTCCACGGTAAGCTGCTGTTCGTGGCCGACGTGGCGATCATCCCGGCGCCGGACCTGCCGACCAAGGTCAAGATCGTGGAGTACTGCGTGGCGGCGGCCCGCAGCTTCGGCATCGAGAAGCCGAAGGTGGCGCTGCTTGCGGCCAACGAGAAGGTCTCCGACAGGATGCCCGCCACTCTGGATGCTGCGGTCATCGCCAAGATGGCCGAGCGGGGACAGATCAAGGGGGCGATTGTTGATGGCCCGCTCGCCCTCGACGTGGCGCTCTCGCCCGAGGCGTGCGAGATCAAGGACCTCAAATCGTCCGTAGAGGGTGCCGCCGACGTGCTCGTCTTCCCCAACATCGAGACCGGCAACGTGTTCTACAAGGCGGCCACGGTGCTGGGGGGTGCGCGGCTTGCGGCCGTGGTCGTGGGAACCACCGCTCCTTGCGTGCTCACCTCGCGGGCCGACTCGGAGGAGTCGAAGTTCTTTTCGATCGCCCTCGGCTGCCGCTTGGCGAAGGGCAAGTAGCGCACTCAGGCGCCCGCGCAATCGGCTTTCCCTCTTCCACAGCGTGGAGGCTTTCTTCTAACCCCTCGAACCAGTCCGTTCGTCTTTTGACTGCGTGAGGCTATTTATTGCCCGGCGGGTCGGAGGGCTGGGCTCGAGGCCCAGCCCGAGCGACTGCTCCAGGCCCGTGGGGCAAAACAGAAGCCTCACGCAGTGAATAGAGAAATCAGTATCCGGCGGCGAAACCGTCTTTGCGGGACTCGGAGGCGCCGAAGAGGACTCCGGTCTTGGGGTCGCGGAAGATCGCCTGGTAGCCGCCGAACACGATTCCGTTCGACTCCACGAGCTTGTGGCCGCGCCGGATGAGCGCCTGGCGGACGTCCTGCGGCACGCCGGACTCCAGGCTCAGGATGCCGCCGTCGTTCATGACCGTGCCCGTGGGCTCGGAGTCGTCGGTGTGGTAGAAGCGCGGCGCGTCACCCGCTTCCTGAAGGTTCATTCCGAAGTCCACTAGGTTGACCACTATCTGAACGTGCCCCTGCGGCTGCATGTCGCCGCCCATCACTCCGAACGCGGTGTCGGGGATGCCGCCTCTTCCCAGGAACGCCGGGATGATGGTGTGGAACGGGCGCTTGCCGGGCGCCAGCACGTTGGGGTGACTGGCCTGGAGGGAGAAGAGCGCGCCGCGGTCTTGGAGGCCGAAACCCAGCTCCGGGATCACGTAGCCGGAGCCGAAGCCCGTGTAGTTGGACTGGATCAACGCCACCATCATTCCTCGCTCGTCGGCCGTGACCAGAAACGTCGTGTCGCCGCGCTGCAGGGCGAGGTTGCCGGGCTCGACCGATTTCGCGGCCCTCTTCATGTCGATGCGCTTCGCCTGCCTCTCGGCGTAGGTCTTGTCGAGCAGCGCCGCCACCGGGGCGGGGGAGAACGCCGGGTCGGCGTAGTAGGCGGCCCGGTCCGCGAACGCCAGCTTCTTGGCCTCGACCAAAACGTGCCAGAAGTCGGGGTCGTCGCGGCCAAGGGACTTGAGGTCGAAGCCCTCGATGATGTTGAGCATCTCGAGCGCCGCGAGCCCCTGACCGTTGGGTGGAAGCTCCCAGAGCGTGACGCCCCGGTAGGTGGTCGAGATCGGTTCCTGCCACTCGCTGCTGTGGCGGGCGAAATCCTCCTTCGAGAAGAAGCCGCCGACGTTCTGCGAGAAGGCGACGATCTTCTCGGCGATCTCGCCCCTGTAGTAGGCATCACGGCCGCCGGCGGCGAGCAACTCGAGCGTGTGGGCGAGCGCCGGGTTGGCGAAAGGCTCGCCCTCGGCCGGGGCCCGGCCATCCGGCATGAACACCTCGGCGAACCCCGGCTTCTCCTTGAAGCGGGCGAGGCTGCGCGCCCACGAGCCGGCGATCACCTGCGGCACGGGCGCCCCCTCGCGGGCGTACGCGATCGTGGGCGCCAAAAGGTCCTTCATCGGAAGGCGGCCGAATCGCCTGTGCAGCTCGAACCACGCATCGGCACACCCGGGCACCGTCCATGCGTATGGTGAGTAGGGCTCGATCGTTCCGTCCGGGAGGGCCGTGACCTTGTCGGGTGTCAGGGCCAGCGGTGCCCGCCCCGATCCGTTGAGGCCGTAGAGCTTACCGGTGGCGGGGTCCCAGACCATGGCGAACAGGTCGCCCCCGAGGCCGCACGAGGTCGGCTCCATGAGGCCGAGAGCCGCGTTGACCGCGATGGCCGCGTCAACGGCGCTACCTCGGCGCTTGAGCACGTCAACGCCAACCTGGACCGCGAGCGGGTGGGCCGCGGCCACCATTCCGTGGCGCGCCACGGTGACCGACCTTGTGGCGAAGGAACGCCCCTCGGGGCGGTCGGCAGCGCTGGTGGGGAAGCCCGTGAGGAGCCATGCGAGGAGAGCTGTAGCCGGTTTTCTCATTTCAAACCTCCGCGTGCACTGCCGCTCGACGCCGTTCGGAGAACCGCCCGCCGGCTGGCCGCGCCGTCCGACAGCGTGGCGAAGACCCTCCGCCGGGACGCGGCCAGGGTATCTCAATCGAGGGTCAACGACCCGCTTCGGCGGCGAGCATGAAATCGGAACGGCTTCCGCGGAGCCGGCATTCTGCTGCGTAATCAATTGATTATGCAGAAGTTCGAGACCATCTGAAGAGGGTCGCCGCGTGCCGTCCCCGGTCGAGAACCGGGTGGTACCATTGCGCGGTGAACGTTTACACGCGGACCGGCGATGACGGGTCCACCGGCCTCGCCGACGGAACGAGGGTCTCGAAGGCCGACGGTCGGGTGGCCGCCTTCGGCGATGTGGACGAGTTGAACGCGGTCATCGGCGTTCTTCGTGCCGAGGATTTGCCGCCAGCCGTCGCTCCGCAGCTCAAGCGGGTGCAGGCTCTTCTCTTCGAGGTCGGAGCGTTCCTCGCCGATCCGGCGGGCCGGCCCGTGTTCTCCGAGGGTGTGGCCAGGCCCGAGTGGCTCGAGCGGTGGATCGACTCGATGCAGGGCGACCTCCCGAAGCTGCGGAACTTCGTGCTGCCCGCCGGAGCCCGCGCGGCCGCGCTCGCCCATCAGGCCAGGTCCGTCTGCCGCCGCGCAGAGCGCGACGTGGTGGCGCTGCGCGATCGCGGTGCCGGTGTGGAGGGAGTGATCCCCCTGCTGAACCGACTCTCCGACGCACTCTTCGTCCTGGCACGCTGGCTCAATCACAGGGTCGGCGTTGCGGACGTGCTCTGGCATGCGCGCGCCTGACCCCCCACTATGGCGAGACAATCAAGCTGGCGGGGAAGGTTGCGCGGCCTAAGGCCGAGATGAGCGCACACCCCCAGCGGATAGCCGTCCTGCCCGGCGACGGGATCGGTCGAGAGGTGATCGCCGAGGTGATGCAACTCGCGGAAGCGGTACGCCGGGGTGGACACCTCGTCGCCACCTGGGAGGAGCTGGACTGGGGCGCCGAGCGGTACCTGGCCACCGGGCAGGCGATGCCGTCGGGGGGGATCGAGTACCTGCGTGACTTCGACGCGATCCTGGTGGGGGCGTTCGGCGACCCCCGTATCCCGGACTTCGCGCACGCCAGGCAGATCCTGCTCGGAATGCGGTTCGAGCTGGACCTGTTCATCAACCTGCGGTCCGTGCGCTGCTTCGAGGAGCGACTCAACCCCCTGAAAAGCGTCCAAGCCCGCGACATCGATCTCGTGATCGTGCGAGAGAACACCGAGGGGCTGTACTGCGGGGCGGGGGGAACGCTGCACGCCGGCACGCCCCACGAGGTGGCGGTCCAGGAGATGATCGTCACTCGCATGGGCGTGGAGCGGATCATCAGGGCAGCGTTCGAGTTTGCCCGCGCGAGGCCGCGGCGAAAGGTGACCCTGGTAGACAAGGCCAACGTCCTCCGGTTCGCCGGGGAGCTGTGGCAACGGACGTTCGGTGAGGTCGCCGCCGAGTTCCCGGACGTTGCGAAGGACCACCTCTACGCCGACACGGCAGCGATGGAGCTGGTGCGCAACCCCGGGCGTTTCGACGTGGTCGTCACGGAGAACCTCTTCGGCGACGTTCTCTCCGACCTGGCGGCTACGCTCGGAGGGGGGTTGGGCCTGGCGGCGTCGGCCAACCTGCACCCCGGGCGGGTGTCAATGTTCGCGCCTGTTCACGGCTCCGCCCCGGACATCGCGGGGGCGGGGAGGGCCAACCCGTTGGCGGCGGTCGCTTCATTCGGGCTGCTCCTCCGCCACGTCGGGCACCCGGCTCTTGCCGACGCGCTCGACGCGGCGGTCACCGCGACGGTCCGGGACGATATCGTGACGCCGGACCTCGGAGGGAAGCGCACAACGGCAGAAGTCGGGGAAGCGGTCCGCGAGAGGATGTTGGAGCAACTAAAGGCATGACGACGATCACACTGCCGGAGAGGGACCTCCAGATCCTGTCGGGGACCCTGGAAGAGAACTTCCGCTACCTGAACGAGCGTCTGCGGGTTCGGGTGGCTGCGCGCGGCGACAAGGTGTCCCTCGAGGGGGAAGCGGAATCCGTGGTGCTGGCGGAGAAACTGCTGCAGGAGCTGGGCAAGCTGGTGGCCACCGGGTACGCGGTGGGTAAGGAGGAGTTCCGCACCGCGCTGCGGGTCCTCGAGGAGGACCCGAGCGTGAACCTGGTGGAGTTCTTCACCGACGCCACGATCCCGGACTCCGTCAAGCGGCTCGTGGTCCCGCGAAACCTGAAGCAGCGCCTCTTCATTCAGGCGCTCATCCGGCACGACATCGTGTTCGCGATCGGCCCTGCGGGGACGGGAAAGACCTACCTTGCCGTGGCGATGGCGGCGGCGGCGCTTGCCGAGCACCGCGTGCGGCGCATCGTGCTCACCCGACCGGCCGTCGAGGCCGGGGAACGCCTCGGTTTCCTGCCCGGCGACCTGGTCGAGAAGGTGAACCCTTACCTCCGCCCGGTCTACGACGCCCTCTACGACATTCTCGGCTACGATCGCGTGGCCCGGCACATCGAGCGTGGGGTGATCGAGATCGCGCCGCTCGCGTTCATGCGCGGGCGGACGCTGAACGACTCGTTCATGCTCCTCGACGAGGCGCAGAACACGACCCCGGAGCAGATGAAGATGTTCCTCACCCGCCTCGGATTCCACTCGAAGGCGGCGATCACGGGCGACGTCACGCAGATTGACCTGCCCAACGAAAAGACCTCGGGGCTCGTGCAAGCGCGGCAGATCCTCGACAACCTGCCGGGCATATGCTTCTTCGATTTCGCGAAGGAAGACGTGGTCCGCCACAGGCTGGTGGAGAAGGTCGTCGCAGCCTACGAGAAGTTCGACGGCAGCAAGCGCGGGAACGGAAGATGACCGACACTGACGCCACCAAGGTGCGCACCACCGCGGCGCGGCTCGCCGTACGGAGGGGCGAGTTCGTGCAGCTCCGCCGGAGGCTCCTCGCCAAGACCTGGTGGTGGTACGCATGCTTCGTCGTGGTCGGCGCCCTCATCGTGGTCCCCGGGCGGTCGAGCAGGCTTCCCACCTTCGCGGCAGGCGAGATCGCCCCGACCGACGTTGTGATGGACCGCGACGTCGTCCTTCCCGACGCTGAGTCGACCGAGGAGAAACGACGTCGCGCGAGCTTCGAGGTGCTCCCGGTCTACGTTTACGACCCCGCGGTCGTGACCGTGCTGCTGGGCAAGCTGGACCGGGTTTTCCAGGAGGGCCGCAGGCAGACGGGCGGCGATGCGATCGACGTGGCCCAGCGTCTCAGTGAAGTCGGTTCGCTGGTGATCCAACCCCGGGAGGCGGAGGTGCTCCGCTCCGCGGGCTTCCCGGAGGAGCTTCAGGGGGTGCTCCGCGAGGTTGTCCAGCGGCTCTATCGGCAGGGGGTCGTGAGCGACCGGATGGAGCTGCTCCACTCCGCCGAGCGCGGCGTCACCCTGCGGACCCTCGACAGGAACGACGAGCGCGTCGAGCTTGACGTCTACCGCTTCCTGGACGGCGGATCGAGCCTCGCGGAGGTCGTCGAACAGCGCCTTGCCGCTGAACCCGCTGTCCAGCGAAGCTGGCGGGCACCGCTGGGCACAGCGCTGGCGCGGGCCATGGTCCCCAACGTAGTGCTCGACCGTGGGGAGACGCTGGCGAGGCGGCTCAAGGCGGCCAGCAGCGTGGAGGAGGTGTCGGTTCGACTCCCGCGCGGCAAGGTGCTGGTGCGGCGAGGTGATGAGGTAACGGCACAGACGGCGCGGCTGCTGACCGCGCTCGCCGAGCGCAACACCTCAACCCAGACATTCCTGCCGGCGGCCGGCGCTGCCGTGCTCCTGGGCCTGCTCGCTGGCGCCTGGCAGTTCTTCCTGCGCAGGCAAAGCCCTTCGCCGGAGGAGGCCCGCGCGCGCTTCGGAGCGATCGTGATCCTGACCGTGCTGGTTCTGCTACTGGAGCGCGGCTTCGCATTCCTGGCCGGGGGAGTTGCGGCGAGCGTGATGCGGGACCCGTTTGGCCATGTCGAGATCTACCTCCCGGCATTGCCCCACGGGGCGGGCCCGATCCTGGCGAGCCTCATGTTCGGACTCCCTGTCGGTGTGCTCTTCGCCGTCGTCCAGAGCGCGCTGGTGGCCCTGCTGCTGGGCGGCGAGGTGAGCGTCGCGGTCTACGCGGTGATGGCCGGGATCGCCGCCGCATTCGCCTCGCAGCGTCTCAAGGAACGTTACGTGCTGGCGCGTGTGGGCGCGTTGGTGGCCGGCGTAAACGCAGTGGCGGTGGTGGGACTGGCGCTCTGGCATGGGAGGATCGCTGACGGCCAGGTACTGGGTGCGCAGGTTGTGGCGGGGGCGCTAGGTGGTGTTGTTGCCGCGGCTCTGGCCAGCTTCCTCCTGCCGGTGCTGGAGTCCCTCACAGGAAACATCACGGATATCCGTCTGCTCGAGCTCTCCAACCCGAACCTCCCGCTCCTCAGGCGGCTCTCGCTGGAGGCGCCAGGCACGTTTCAGCATTCGCTGGCGATGGCAAACTTCGCAGAGGCGGCCGCGGAGGCGATCGGTGCAAACCCGCTGCTGGCGCGTGTCTGCTGCTACTACCACGACATCGGGAAGCTGGCCAAACCGGAGTACTTCGTCGAGAACCAGCGCAACGAGAACCCCCACGACCATCTCACGCCGTGGATGTCGGCACTGGTCGTCTCGAACCACGTCAAGGCCGGGCTGGAGCTGGCGCGCGAGTTCAAATTGCCCGAGGCGATCCGTGGCGCCATCGCGACTCACCACGGCACCAAGTTGATCCGGTACTTCTACTCGCGAGCCAAGGAGAAGGAGGACCCCGACCGTGGCGAGGTCCAGGAGACAGAGTTCCGCTACCCGGGCCCGAGGCCTCGCAGCAAGGAGATGGGGATCCTACTGCTCGCCGATGCGGTGGAGGCGGCGAGCCGTACGCTGCAGGACGCCACGCCGGGCCGCATTCAGTCGATGATCGACCAGGTGATCAAGAACGTGCTCGAGGACGAACAGCTCGACGACTGCGAGCTGACCCTCAAGGACATCGAAAAGATCGGGGCCGCGTTCTTCTGGGTGGTCAGCAACGCGTTCCACCACCGGATCGACTACCCCGGCTTCGACTTCAACCGAAAGCGCCGTGCCTGACCTACGCGTAACGTTTCGCTGGCAGCACCACCCCGGAGGGTGCCAGACCGGGCCGCTCCGGGAGCTGGCCGCCCGCGTACTCACACGGCTGGACGTGGCGCCGGCCGAGGTCGGCGTGCTGGTGTGCGACGACGCGACCATCCGCTCGCTGAACCGACGCTTCCGCGACAAGGACCGACCCACCGACGTGCTCTCGTTTCCGGCAAACATCGCCCAGCCGGACGGACCGCCCTACCTGGGAGACGTGGCGATCTCGCTCGAGACGGCTGCGCGTCAGGCGGCCGAGGCGGGAACGAGCCTGGAAACCGAACTCAAGGTCCTGGTGCTGCATGCGATCGTGCACCTGTGCGGTTACGATCACGAGGCGGACCGTGGCCAGATGAGGCGACTTGAGAACCGGCTGCGGCGGGAGCTGATCCAATGAGCTCGGCCCTTGCGATCTGGTGGGGGAACCCGGTGACAGCCGTGTTTCTGGCGATCGTGCTGCTACTGCCGCTGGCGTTCACGGTGGCGGGGCTCATCGGTGTCGTGCGCCTGGGCAACATCCAGCTCGGGGGTCTTCTGGCGCAGCGTACGGGCCTGCTTCCGGGCTACCCGAGACGATCCGACGCCTATGCGACTCTGATCGTATTCCTTCAGATCATGACGGGAGTGCTGCTGGTGCTGTTCTCGCTGGCCGTCGTCCGGGCTGGGAGACTCATCGCCGCCAGCAACATGGGTCTCCTCGCGGTTCTGTTCCTCGCCTGGCTGGTGGTTATCGTGCTGGGGGTGGGAATCGCGCGCGGTCCGAGGGTGGAGCCCATGACCCTTGTCGCGCTGGTCGCCCTCCGGCCCTGGACACCGCTGCTCCGCCGTCTCGCGTTTCTCGAGGGCCCGGAGGAGGAGCCGAAACCGGGTGAAGAAGGGGAAGCGGTGGACGAGCACGAGGTGCAGGCGTTCATCGGCGCCGGCGAGGATGCCGGGATTCTCGAGCGAGAGGACGCGGAGCTCGTTGCTTCCATAGTGGAGCTCTCCGAGACCGTCGCACGCGAGATCGTGACACCGCGCACTGACGTGGTCGCCCTCTCCGTCAACGCGGACTTCGCGACGGTGGAACGGGTGTTCGCAGAGTCCATGTTCACGCGCATCCCGGTTTTCCGCGACACCCTCGATCGCATCGAGGGGGTGGTCCACGTCAAGGACGTGCTCAAGTCGGTCGCCGGCGGCTCAACGCCGACCGTAGGGGAGCTCCTACGCCCCGTGCTTGTGGTGCCGGAAACCAAGCCGCTACGCGAGCTCTTGCGTGAGTTCCAGAGCGCGCGCCAGCAACTGGCGGTTGTGGTAGACGAGTATGGCGGGACCGCGGGGATCGTGACACTGGAGGACGTGCTCGAAGAGATCGTCGGCGAGATCAGCGACGAGCACCAGCGCGAGGTGCCGGAAGTCCAGAAGGAATCCGAGGGGGTCTACCTGCTGGACGGAGCTGCCCACGTTGAGATACTGGACGAGCTCTTCGGCGTTGAGGTGGGGGAAGTCGGGTTCGACTCGGTGGCGGGGCTCGTCCTCGACCGCCTCGGGCACATGCCCCGCATCGGCGAGCACGCGAGGTGGCAGGCGCTGGACCTCGA
The DNA here is from genome assembly GCA_001766905.1 of Acidobacteria bacterium RBG_13_68_16. Classification (GTDB taxonomy): domain Bacteria; phylum Acidobacteriota; class Thermoanaerobaculia; order Thermoanaerobaculales; family Thermoanaerobaculaceae; genus RBG-13-68-16. The sequence continues at coordinate 23,834 of MEKI01000105.1, read as the reverse complement.
GGTCGTCGAGCTCGACCGGCGCCGCCTACGGCGGGTCCGGGCACGGCGCTCTCCGTGAAACACTCGGGGACGATCGCCCTACTCGGCCGGCCCAACGCGGGCAAGAGCACCCTGGTCAATGCCTTGCTGGGCGAGAAGGTTGCCATCGTCTCGTCCAAGCCGCAAACGACGCGCCACCGCATCACCGGCGTGCTGAGCGAGGAGCGCGGCCAGGCCGTGCTGTTCGACCTCCCCGGGGTGCACCGCCCCCTGCACCGCTTGAACGTGCAGATGATGCATGCGCTGCGCGACACCCTGGCCGAGGTGGACCTGATCGTTCAGATCTTCGACGCCAGCCAGGCACCCGGCGCCGGAGAGGAGTTCGTCCTCGGCCTGGTGAGAGATGCGGCTGTGCCGGTGCTGCTGCTTCCCAACAAGGTGGACCGGCCCGACGCTGCCGCCCAACTGGCCGGGCGCGTGGAGTTCTACACCACGCGACGAATGTACGCGGCGGTCGTTCCGATCTCAGCACTGCGGGGGGACGGCCTGCCCGCCCTGAGGGATGCGATCTTCGGACTGCTCCCGGAGGGCGAGCCGCTGCTGGACCCGTCGTTCACGACCACCCAGAGCGAGCGGTTCTTCGTAACCGAGCTCATCCGCGAGGCGCTTCTCGAGCGGGTCGAGAAGGAGCTTCCGTTCACGTCCACTGTGCACCTGCGCGAATTCCAGGAGAAGGAGACGGCGGCGGGCGCGCTGCTGCGGATCTTCGCGGACATCGTGGTGGACCGCGAGAGCCAGAAGGGGATCGTGGTGGGGAAGGCAGGCACCATGATCAAGGAGATAGGAACGGCGGCGCGGGGCCGCATCGAGGCTGCACTGGGTGCGAGGGTGTTCCTTGATCTTCGGGTCAAGGCGCGGCACGGCTGGCGCGAGGACCAGAGGTTTCTGGCCGAGCTGGAGCCGGTGGAGGTCCCCTGGACGCCTCCAGGTGATGAGGGCGAAGGCCCGTGACCGTAATGGTGTACGTCGCCGACGGGTGCCCCCACTCCGCCGCGCTGCTGGAGGACCTCCGTCGAAGGCACGTCGCGTTCACCGCCGTGAATCTCACGGTGGAACCAGGCCGGATCGCGGAGCTAGTGACGCTCACCTGGGAACGGCGGCTGCCGGTGCTCGTGGACCACGAGCGCTGTTCGGTCGGCTTTAACGGAAGCAGCACGGCCTTTGCCGACGTCGGCATCGTCTCGCCGCGGGGCCGGGGGCGCTGATGCGGTCGGCTATACTCTGGGCTGACACGGGAGGGTTGGGCGCGATGAGCCAGGCCTCGCTGCACAGAAAGGTGAAACAACTCATCATCGACAGGCTTCAGCTCGAGGGGATGACGCCGGACGACATCGACGACGCAGCCCCGCTGTTCGGTGATGGCCTGGGTCTTGACTCGATCGACGCCCTCGAGTTAGTGATCGGCATCGAGAAAATGTTCGGAGTGAAGATCCAGGACGAGGAAGTCGGTGCAAAGGCGTTCACGTCGGTCAACGCCCTCGTCGAGTTCATGCGGAGCAAAGGTGTCAGCGAAGGCGCCTGAGCAGGTCCCGCACCAGTTTCCATTCCGATTGGTCGAGCGGGTGGAGCCGGACAATGACGGCCGCCTCGCGATCGTTCTCTCCACGGCGGGCGGCGCCCTGCCCGGCACCGGTCCGTGGCCGATCACGTTGGTGGCGGAGGCCCTGGCTCAGGCCATACTGCTCGTGGTGAAACCTGCGGGCCAGGGCACGTTGCGTCTTGTCGGCCTGGACAAGGTGGCCTTGTACCAGTCCCTCGAGCCAGGTGACCGTCTCGAGGTCGAGGTGGAAGAGGTGGGGACCTTTGGCGGGCTGCGGCGGTATCTCTGCCGTGGCCACCGGGGTGGTGGGCTGGCAGCAACCGCGGAAGTCACGGTCTCGGGTCCGTGACGGCGGAGATGGGAGAGCCAAACATGCAAGTGCGCCGGACGGAGGATGGCGGGGTTGCAATCGTCGAGGTCGAGGGCACGATCAAGCTCGGGGAGTCGGCCGAGCTCTTTGCGAAGGAGCTCCAGACGGTGCTCGACGAGACCATGAGCGGGGTTGTGATCGACTTCGCGCGCATCGACTACGTTGACTCCACCGGGATCGGCGAGCTGGTCGGCTACCTTCAGAGATTCACCCGGGCCAACCGACGCGTCGCGCTCTTCCGCCCCCACCATCGCCTCGAGGCACTGCTCAAGCTCACCCGCTTGGAAACGATCTTCCCGATCTTCTGGGAGCGCGAGGACGCCCTGCGCTTCGTTCGCAGCGGTTCGGTGGCGTCATAGTTCGCGTTTCCGTGTGGAAGGGCCGACAGAACGGTGAACGGTCTCGGCCCGTTCAGGTCGGCCGAGAGAGGGACGATGGTGCGAAAGGGGGGAGTCGAACCCCCATGAGCTTGCGCTCACAAGGTCCTGAGCCTTGCGCGTCTACCAATTCCGCCACTTTCGCACGCGCCGGCGAGAGTGTACCGGCGGGTGCGAAAACTGTCAACGGGAGCGCGGTTTCCGGCCTCCAGGAAACGGCAATCGATGCACCGTAAGCCCGTCCTCGACGAGGTGCGCGCCGCGCGCGGCAACGGGCTCACCCTCGCCCAGCTGGAGCGGAAGCTGTTGGCATCCTGGGACAGGGAGACGGTTCACCGCGAGCTTCCGGCGCTGGTTGACGAAGCCCAGGTGCGCGGCGAGCTGGTCCGGGCGAAGGGCCGTCTCGTTGCGGTGGAGTTCACCGACTACTACGTCGGCGAGTTGCGGCTGACATCGCGCGGGTTCGGGATCGTCCGGCTCGGCGAGCGCGACATCCCCGACATCGTGGTTCCCCCCGAAAACCTTTCCTCGGCGCTGGACGGGGACCAGGTCTTGGTGTACCGGGGGATGCACCGCAGGAAGGGGCAGCTCGTCCCCGAGAAGCACGGTGAGGTCGTTCGCGTACTGCGCCGACGGCGCCCGACACTGGTCGGCCGCTTCGTCCCGGACCCGGACCGGCCGTGGGTGGACCCCTACGCTCGCCGGCTCAACATGCGCGTGGTCCTCGACCCGATTCCGGACGAGCTCCCGCGCCCGGGCGAGTTCGTCGAGGTGGCGGTGGGGGAGATCCCCGAGCAGGGGCCGGTGCAGGGGCGCCTGCTCCGTCGTCTCGGGGCACCCGGGGAGAGCGGCGTGGACGAGGAGGTCGTGCTCGCCGAGCTCGCGATCCCTGTGGAGTTCGCGCCGGACGCGCTGCGCGACGCGGACGCACTTCCTGTGAACGTACTACCTGAAGACCTTGCCGGCCGTGCGGATCTGCGCTCGCAGCCGGCGGTGACGATCGACGGCGAGACCGCGAAGGACTTCGACGACGCAGTCGTGGCGGTGCGCGCACAGCAGGGCGCAATTGAGGTCTTCGTGCACATCGCGGACGTCTCGCATTATGTGCGCCCGGCCAGCGCACTCGACGCGGCTGCGCGCGAACGGGGGACCAGCGTGTACCTACCGGGCCGCTGCGTCCCGATGCTGCCGGAGAAACTCTCCAACCACCTGTGCTCCCTGCTTCCCGAGCAGGACCGACTGGCGTTCTCGGTTCGCTTTCTGGTCGAACCCGACGGTAAGGTCGAGGGGTATCGGGCCGAGCGCACAGTTTTCCGCTCCCGTCGCCGCTGCACCTATACGGAGGTTTTCGCCTGGCTCGAGGAGGGTTCGTGGCCCGGCGGCCTGGCGCCCGAGGTGCGGCGCTCGCTCGAGCTGCTGGACGAGGCGGCGCAGCGCATCGGGGAGAGGCGGCGCGGGCGCGGCGCGATCGACTTCGACCTACCCGAGCCGGAGATCCTCCTCGACCCCGAGGGTTTCATGACCGGGGTCCAGGCCGCACCCCGCAACCGCGCCCACCGCCTGATCGAGGAGCTGATGATCGCGGCCAACGAGTGCGTGGCCCGCCTGCTGGTGTGGGGGAGGCAGCCGGGCCTCTTCCGTGTTCACGAGCGGCCATCGGCCGGCAAGCTCGCCGAGCTACAGGCGGTGCTCGCCGAGTTCGGGATCCAGCTCAAGGGCGACCTTGAGGAGCTGCCCCCTCGCGAGCTGCAACGGGTGCTGGCGGAGATCGCGGACAAGCCCGCGGAGCGCTTCCTGCAGACGCTGGTCCTCCGCTCGCTGGCCCGCGCCGCCTATCACCCGCAGTGCAAGGGGCACTACGCCCTCGCGACCCAGTTCTACCTGCATTTCACCTCCCCGATCAGGCGCTACCCGGACCTTATCGTCCACCGCTTCCTCGGCCAGCTCCTGTCGGGGCAGGTGTTGCAGGTCGCGGAGCGAGCGCTTGCAGAGGCTGACCTGGAGGAGCTGGCGCAGAGCTGCTCGTTTACCGAGCGACGCGCCGAGGAGGCCGAGCGTGAGGTCGTGAGGTGGAAGCAGACCGAGTACATGCGCGCCCACATTGGGGAGGAATTCTCAGGGCACGTCACCGGCGTGGTCGCGTTCGGCCTGTTCGTCCAGCTCGAGGAGGTCTATGTCGAAGGTCTGGTGCACGTCGCCGACCTCAACGACGACTTCTACCGCTACGACGAGACCGGACACAGGCTGATCGGCCAGCGGCGGGGGAGGGTGCTGCGCCTCGGCGACCCACTGCGGGTGCTGGTGAAGGGTATCGACGAGGAGTTCATGGAGGTCAAGCTCCAGCCGCTGCTCCCGCCGCCGGAGCCGGAGCGCCGCGGGCGCGGGAGGGGAGGGGAGCCGACGGAGGAGCGCAAGCCGGGCCGCAAGGGCGTGCCTCTCACGCGGCGGCAAGGCCCAAGGAGTGTCCGTGTCCGCAAGGTCCACGGGCGCGGGCCGCGCCGCTAGCCGCCTGGCCTGAAGCTGTCCGAACATCCCATGGCGATGCCGCGCGTCGGGATGACCTTGCGCGTTACCTGGGTGAGGGAAGGCAGCTAGCTGACGGTCGGGGACGCGAGCACGTAGCGCTCGAGGGTGCTGCCGGGCTGGCGGCTCATCCAGACCGAGGAGGCCCGGCACTCGGCGCCGGCATCCAACAGGTTCTCGATTGCGCTCTCGAAGGTGGCCGACACGAGCACCTGAACTTCGGGCTCACCGGCGTCGGCCGCGAACTGTAGCGCCCGGCCGAGAGCCGCGAGCGCAGCCTCACCGGTGGCCGCGGCCATGGGTCCGCACTGGCCAAAGCCACCACAGGCGTAGGCTGCGATGCGCTGGCCGTCTCGGACCTTCACGAGGCGCAGGCGGCGCTCGGTCAGCCAGTACTCGTGGTCGGTCGGCCGCGTCACTCCGCGAGCCAGGCGGTCCAGGCGCTCGAGGTCCGCAGCGCCTGAGCGACGCTGCAACGCATCCTGGGTGAGTTCGCTGGAGGGCTTGAGCTTGGCGAGCCCCTGACCGGCCGCGCGTGCGTGTTCCGCGGAAAGCGCCAGCCGGTAGATGGGGAAGCGTGGTCGCAGACCGAACCGGAAGAACATCGCTTGCCAGCGGCTCTCGCCCAGGACGTGCGCAGCGCAGTCGGTCGCGCCAGCGCGCTCACCGTAGGCGATGGCTCGTTTCACGAGCTGCTCGGCAACCTCGTGGTCGCGGTACTCCGGCAGGACCCAGGGTTGGGATACGTTGAGCTGGCGGGAGCGGACGTAACTGGCCACAAACCCCACAACCTCGTCGCCGATGCTCGCGGTCAGAAAACCGTCTCCGTCGTGGTGTGCGAGGTGGCGGAGATCGAGGGCGAGGTCGCTCGGGGGCTGGCCGCGCACCGCGATGGGTGTCGTGTCCCCCCAGCCGGGGAGGGACGCACGCAACTGCTCCGCCATCGCCACCAGCGGCTGCAGGCCGGCCCGGGACAGCGGCTGCACCTTCACCTTCCCCGTCATCTCAAGAACCTCCGTCTGAAGCGTCGGCGCAACACTGTCCGAGGCAGCGATTGTAGCAGCCCCGGAGCGGCCGCTCCCAGTCTTCTGCGCCTGGTGTGGGAGAATGCCCCTGGTCGAAGGGGAGGTCGCCGATGCCCCATCACGCCACGGTGGGAAGCTTCCTGGGAATCGCGGACAACCTCTGGTTCGTGCTTCTGACCGTTGCGGCGCTCGCCGGCGTCGCCTGGTCGCTGAGCCGCAAGCTCTCACTCCTTCTGGCCGGCAGGCGCGACGTTCACCTGGGGCAGTGGGGCGAGCGCCTTCGCGGCCTCCTCGTGTTCTTCGTGGGGCAGAAGCGGATGTTCCTCGAGCCGATCCCGGGGATCATGCACGCACTGATCTTCTGGGGGTTCCTGGTGTTCACGGTGCGTTCGCTCTCGATGGTGGTCGAGGGGCTGACGCAGGGGTGGGAGCTGCCGTTCATGCACACCACCCTCGGGCACGCGTACCTGCTCAGCAAGGACGTCTTCGCGGTGCTGGTGCTGGTCGGGGTCGCGATCGCCGCCTGGCGCCGGCTGGTGACGCGACCCGAGAGGCTGGAGTACAGCGGCGACGCCTGGGTGATCCTCGGTTTGATCGCAGCCCTGATGATCACCGACCTGGGGGCGGACGGCGCGCGCATCGGCGGCGGCGCCCCCGGGCCCTGGGCGTGGACCCCGGTGTCCTCGATCGTCGGTGGCGCTCTCGCAGGGGCGAGCGAGGTCAGCCTGCACGCCACCTACACAGCGGCGTGGTGGCTGCACCTCCTCGCGCTTTACGTCTTCGCCAACTACCTGCCGTACTCGAAGCACTTCCATGTCTACACGTCTTTGCCCAACGTGCTGCTGCGGCCTCTGGACGAGCCTGGGCGGCTCTCGAAGATGGACCTGGAGAACATCCAGGAGGGAACGGCACTGGGCGTCGCGAAGGTCACCGACCTGAACTGGAAGCAGCTCCTGGATCTCTACACCTGCACCGAGTGCGGGCGATGCACGGTCGTCTGCCCAACCACGATCACCAAGAAACCGCTCGTGCCGCGCGACCTCACGATCGACCTGCGCGACCACCTGAACGCTTCAGCGAAAGAGATCCTGCGGGATCCCGGCGAGAAGCCCGGCGCGGCAAGCCGCGAGCTGGCGGGTGACGTGATCGACCCCGAGGTGATCTGGGCATGCACCACCTGCAGGTGGTGCGAGGAGTCGTGTCCACTGTTCATCTCGTACGTGGACAAGATTGTGGAGGTGCGCCGGCACCTGGTGCTCGAGAAGGCCGAGTTCCCCGCGGAGGCCGAGCCGGCGTTCCGCGGAATGGAGGTCAACGGCAACCCGTGGCAGCTTGCAGCCGAGGCGAGGGGCGACTGGGCGAAGGGGCTGGACGTGCCGATGGCCTCTCAGGCCAGAGAGTTCGACGTCCTGTTCTGGGTCGGGTGTGCCGGTTCCTACGACGACGCCGGGAAGAGAACCTCGGTTTCGCTGGTGAGGCTCCTTCGGGCGGCGGGCGTGAAGTTCGCGATCCTGGGGCCGGAGGAGCGTTGCACCGGCGATGCCGCGCGGCGGCTCGGGAACGAGTACCTGTTCCAGACCCTTGCGGCGGGCAACGTGGAGACGCTGAGAAAGTACGGGGTGACGAAGATCGTCACCAACTGCCCGCACTGCTTCAACACGCTCGCCCACGAGTACCCCGACTTTGGGGGAAAGTACGAGGTGCGGCACGGAACCCAGCTGGTCGCGGAGCTGGTGGCGAAGGGCCGCCTGAGGCTGACGACCGAGATTCGGCGGGAGCTGACGTACCACGATCCGTGCTACCTGGGGCGCACCAACGGCGAGTACGACTCCCCGAGATCGATCCTGAAGGCGATCCCGGGCCTCACGCTCAGAGAGGCGCCCCTGACACGCGAGAAGGCCATGTGCTGCGGAGCGGGCGGCGGACGCATGTGGCTGGAGGAGAAGCTCGGGACGCGAATCAACCAGACGCGCATGCGCCAGCTCCAGGAGTCGGGTACCAGCGACGTCGCGGTGGCGTGCCCGTTCTGCGCCGTCATGGTCGGAAACGCCCAGCAGGAGCTCGGCCTCGAGACCGCGCAGACCGTGGACGTCATCACGCTCGCGGCGCAGGCGCTGGGGGAGGAAGGCAAGAGGAAGTAGTCAAGAGGAAAGAGGGAAGGCGAATCCCTGCGGCGGGGAAGGGCGCAGATGGAGAGGATGTTGCGAGGCGATTCCCGGAGGAGAACGGCGAAGAAGGGCGAGGCTCTTGCCGCGCTGCTCCTGAGGTTGAAGGGTTACCGGATCGAGGCGCGCAACTGGCGCTGCCCGCTGGGCGAGATCGACATCGTGGCCTGGGACCGCAAGACCCTGGTGTTCGTCGAGGTCAAGGCCCGCACCGGTTCCACGGCCGGATCGCCCGAGGAGGCAGTGGACCAGCGCAAGCAGGCGCGCCTCGTCCAGCTCGCGCAGGCCTACCTGGCGCGGCGACGGGAGCCAACACCGCCGTGCCGCTTCGACGTGATCGCAATCGAGAAGCGCCGGCCGATCCCCCGGGTCCGGCACCTGCGTGCCGCCTTCCGCGCGGACGATCTCGTGTGACAAAACTGGCCCGACAGGGAAGACCAGTGGATATAGACTGAGCGTCGAAAAGGAGCCAGGAGGCACCTCGTGGAGATTCTGACGTATCCCATCGGGTTGGTGGTGGGGCTGCTGCCGGTGGTGGCGAACCTGGGTCCTTCTGGGAGCCCGCCGGGGCAACTCCTGCTTGACGGGCGGGCGGCGTGCGTCATGACCGTCGAGACCCCGAAGTGCACGGTGGATCTGGGGTCCGACCTGCACGTTCATTTGCTCGAGCTTGTGCGCACCGACGTGCAAGGCGCGGTCGTTGAGCGCACGACGCGCTGGGTGAACGGCCCTGGGGCACAGGCGGAGATCTACCTGCGGGGTGGTTGCGACAAGGCCTCTGGGGAGTGCACGGTGTCGATTGGCTGGGGGCACCCGGGCAAGCTCGACCCGCGGGCGATGGTTGTGAGTTTGGACGGGAAGCCGATTCTGAGGGAGGTGCAGCACGAGGTGCGATTCCGGACGGAGCCTGGCAGCGACCGGGTGGTCTCGGTGGATGTGATCTTCCCTGACGGGCGGCGGGCTTCGCAGATCCGGGCACTGGGTGCGGGGTACGCGGGCTTCGCGGAGGCCTCACTGCAGGCCGTACCCGTAGTGTCGTCGCCGGGCGCCCGCTTACCGGAGACGATCGGCGTACTGCCGGTGGAAAGCGTTGGGGATGCCGCCGCCGAGGTGGCGTTCGTCGTCGAGCCGCTTGCCCTGGAGGCGATGAGAACGCTGTGGACCAGGGCGTGGTCCGAGATTCGGGTGCCGGGGGCGCCATTAAGCCAACAGATCAACGGGGAGCTGATCTTCCTCGAGGCGCTGACGGCTGTCGTGCCCAACGAGGACCTCAATCGCTTCGATGTGTTTCGGCTCCAGGGAGGGCGGGACGCCTGGCTCTCGAGACTCGCGTACGGGGCGAGCGCCCTCGAGGGCAAGGCCATGCGCCTGGCCGATGCGGTTGCTTCGGCGGGAATGCTGGTCGCAGGGGCGCCGCGAAAGAGGGCGGTGGTGCTGGTCGTCTCCGGGCGCCACCGGGACGAGAGCACCTTCACACCCGAGCAGGCCAGCCGCTACCTGTCCGACATCATGGTCCCGCTGGTGGTCTGGCGGGTGGAGGACGGGGTGGGCAAGGGGTGGCCGGACGGGCCACGCATCACCAGCAAGACGATTCTTGCGGCAGTGAAGGCCCTGCGCGCCGGTCTCGACGCACAGCGCATCGCCTGGCTGGAGGGGAGCGTAAACCCTGCTTTGCTTCGGCTACCCGGGGACCTGACCGGCGTCACGATCGCGGGCCGGGTCGGGGCACCTCCAGTGGCTGGCGCGGTGGCTGCGGCACCGGCGGAAGAGGTCGTTCCGACCCCACCGGCACAAATGCCGATTGCTGCCCCGGGCCGGACGGTCCGCGGTCGCGTGGACGTCACGGCCGTGCGGGTCCTGATGCGTCTGGAGTGGTCCGGGCGCAAGCCGGCGCCGACGCTCGATCCCGATGAGATCGAGGTGCTTGAGGACGGCGCTCCCGTGAGGGTGATCGGGATCGACCGAGTGGCGACCGCGGACGAGGCCAGGGCATCAGCAGTTTCTGGCGTTGCGCGTCCGGCACCGGATTTGGTGCCGTGGAACCTCGTGATCTACGTCGTGCCGGACCTCTGCACGCGGGCCGGGCTGGCGCGCATTCTCGACCGGGTGCGGGAGGAGGCCCAACTCCTCGTGAACTTCGGTTCGGCCACCGTGGTGCTGGCCGACCTCGAACCACGCGTGCTCGGGCTTCGCCTCACCAACAGGGCGGCACTGGAGGATGTGGTCGGAAGCGCTGCCCTTCGAAGACTCGCACCGAACCGTTTGGTGCAACGTCGGCGGGACTTCCTGACGAGCATCGCAAGCCCCGTCAACCTGACCGCGAGCCTGCAGGACACGCAGGAGGGGAAGAAGGCTCTCACCTACCAAGCCAAGCTCGGGCGCGCCAGCATGGCCGTTGTGGAGGAAGGCGCTGCTGTGCGCGACATCTTCTCGCGCCTCGTGGCGTGGGCGAGCGCGGACACCTCGCCCGGGGCCCGTGTGCTGTTCCTGGCCGTTGACGGCTTCGACCTCAACCCCGAGGAGTTCTACCTCGACGCTCTGGACCCGACCGGCCAGGCCCCCGAAGAACTCGCGGCGCATCAGCGCGCGGTCCAGCAGTTCCAGGCGGAACGGCTCGGCCCGTTCGTCCGGGAGGCGTCGGCCGCCCTCGCCGAGCAGGGGTGGACGGTCGTTAGCTTCGACAACGGCGTCGCAACCTTGGCCGGGTTCGCCAACGCGGCGGAGCAAACTGGCTGGGGCAAGCTCAACACGTACGTGGCGGGCGCAACCTCGTCCGGCGCGAATTTCATGTTCCTGGACCCACGCGAGCCGCTGCAGGTCGTGTCGGAGACGACCGGCGGCCTGATCGTGCCACCCGGTGGCCCGCTGCGTGGAGCCCTCGACGCCCTCGGCAGTAGCCTGCTGGTCACGTACCAGGTGGACAGGCCGGCCGACGGTCGATCGCACCGGGTGGATGTCCGCTGCAAGCGCGCCGGTGTGACGGTCACCGCACCCAAGCTGGTTTACTCCGGGACCGCGCGGGGCGAATCGGAGATGCGCGCGCGCCGGATCCTCGGCGGCGAGAAGGCGACCGGAGGGCTACCGGTGCAGCTGGCCGCACTAGCCACCGGCGAGCAAGGTAAGCACGGCGCAAGGTCCGGGGAGCTTCGGGTCCGGGCGGATCTGTCCAGCGTGAAGGATGTGCTGGTGCAGCTGGGCAAAGCCAGGATGCGCGTCACCGTCGCGGTTGGGGTTGCCGGCGCCGAGGCGTTTGTAACCCACCAAGACGCAGAGGCTGACCCCAGCCAGGAGGGGACGAGCTGGGGTTACGTCGTGCCTTTGACATGGCCGCCGGAGGCCAAGCAGGTGGTTGTTGTCGTGGAAGAGTTGGGCACTGGCGCCTGGGGGGCGGCACGGATGGACCTCCCGGGTGCGCAGTAGCAGTTTGCCCGCGGCGGCACGGGGTGTCCGGAACGTGCCGGCGGTGCGGCGCCTTTCGCGCGCACACCACAATGTTCGAGGTCCATGATCGGAGCGAGGGGATCGGCTCCTCCGTTGACCGGCAGGAGTGTCTCCACTAGCATGATTGGTCGGGTGCAAAGAGGAGGCCGTCGAACATGATGAGACGTTGGTTTTGGGTGTTGTGCGTGGTTCTGTCTCTCCATGTCGTTCTTGCTGGTCGCGCCTTCGGGCAGCAGACGGATCCGAAGCTCTGGGAGGAGATCCAAGCCCTCAAGAGAGGCCAGGAGGAGATCCGGAGGCAACTCCTGGAGATCAAGCAGCTCATCCAGGCGTGCGCGGCCGCCGCGCCGGCTGCGCCCGATATCCGCATCATCCCGGTCGACCTCGGCAACCACCCCACGAAGGGGGACAGCACGGCCAAGCTCACGCTGATCGAGTTCTCCGACTATCAGTGCCCGTACTGCGGTCGCCATGTCCGCGACACGAATCCGCTACTGAGGAAGGAGTACGTCGAGACAGGCAAGCTTCGGTACGTCTTTTTCGACATGCCGCTGGAGTCGATCCACAAGTCTGCGTTCAAGGCCGCGGAGGCGACGCGCTGCGCCGGGGACCAGGGCAAGTACTGGGAGATGCACGAGCGCCTCTTCACCAACCAGCAGGCCTTGGAGCCGTGGAGCGCGCACGCAAGGGCGCTCGGCCTCGACACCGCCAGATTCGACGCCTGCATGAACACCGGAAGGTTCGCCGGGGCCATCCGCGCGGATATGGCAACGGCTCAGATGCTGGGGATCAACAGCACTCCGACCTTCCTCGTTGCCGTGAGGGACAGCGGGGACCCCAACAAGGTGAAGGGCCTCAGCCTCATCCGGGGCGCGCAGCCGTTTGCCACCTTCAAGATGGAGATCGACAAGGCACTCGCAGCGAATGGGGCGGACAAATAACGGGGCGGTGTGCCTCCCTTCCCATCTTCGGCTAGCGGGCCCGACCTACGGGCGCTCGAGGAGGTAGGCGAACCCCATCCCGCCGCCGATGCACATGGTGACGATGCCGCGCCTGGCCTTGCGGCGCTTCATCTCGCCCAGGATTTTGCACGTCAGTACCGCACCAGTGGCGCCCAACGGATGGCCGGTGGCGATCGCGCCGCCGTTGACGTTGGTCCGCTCCGGGTCGAGCTTCAGCTCGCGCGAGCAGTAGATCGACTGGCTGGCGAACGCCTCGTTGATCTCGACGAGGTCCACGTCCTCGAGCTTCACCTTGGCCTTCTTGAGGAGCTTCGGGACCGCCTTGGCCGGGCCGATCCCCATGACGTCGGGGGGCACCCCGGCGACCGCCCAGTGCTGGACATAGGCCACGGGTTCTAGGCCCATCTTGGCGGCCTTCTTGTCGGACATCACGACCACCGCCGCGGCGCCATCGTTGATCTGGGAGGAGTTGCCCGCGGTAACCGTGCCGCGTGGGTCGAAGGCGGGCTTCAGCTTGGCGAGCGCTTCCAGTGAACTGTCGGCGCGCGGACCCTCGTCGGTGTCGAAGACAAACTCGCGCCACGCACCGTCGTCCATGGTGCGTACCTTCAGCGGCACGATCTCGTCCTTGAACTTGCCGGCCGCGATCGCCGCGGCGGCGCGCTGGTGGGAGCGCAGGGCGTAGGCGTCCTGCTCCTCGCGGGTGATGCCGAACTGGCGGGCGACCACCTCGGCGGTGGTCCCCATGCCGGCGTAGGCGTTGGGCAGGAGTTCGAAGAGTTCCGGGTCGGCGATGATCTTGTTGCCGCCCATCGGTACCGCCGACATGGACTCCACGCCGCCCGCGATGATCACGTCGGCGTTGCCCGACCTGACGACGTCGGCGGCCCAGGCGATCGACTGCGAGCCGGAGGAGCAGAACCGGTTTGAGGTGCATGCCGGCACCTCGACCGGGAAGCCGGCCCGCAACGCGATGAGCCGCGCGACGTTCATGCCCTGCTCGGCCTCGGGCATGGCGCAGCCGAGCATGATGTCGTCCACCATGGCGGGCTCGAGGCCGGGCGTGCGCTCGATCAGCGCCTTGAGCACCGGCGCGGTGAACTCCTCGGG
>MEKI01000105.1:0-10261 GCA_001766905.1 Acidobacteria bacterium RBG_13_68_16 | reverse complement strand
CTTTTTGGCCCTGCCGATAGGGGTCCGGGCGTACGAGACGATCACGGCTTTGGGCATGGCGTCGCTCCCTCAGTTCCTCAACGGCTTGTTGTTGAGAAGCATGTACGTGATCCGCTCCTGGCTCTTCGGCTCGCCGCAGAGCGAGAGGAACGCCTCGCGCTCGAGGTCGAGGATCGTTTCCTCGTTCACCGGGTTGTTGATCGTGGTGTCGCCGCCGCACAGGATGTTGCCGACGTGGGTCGCGATCTTCTCGTCGTGCGATGAGATCCAGTGGGTGATCTTCATGTTGTGCAGCAACATCTGGATGGTGGCGAGGCCCTCGCGGCCGGGCAGGTTGAACTTCCTCGGCAGCGGCGGGCGGTACCCCTCCTCGGCCAGCGCGATGGCCATGCGCTTGGCGGTCCACAGCTGCTGGTCGCGGTTCATCTCGACGTGGTCGTAGGGGCGGAGGTACTTAAGCTCGCGGGCCTCCTCGGCCGAGGTCGCGACCTTGGCCATGGCGATCGCCTCGAACGCTTTCCGCAGGAAGGGCAGGTTGGAGAGCACAGGCTCGTCAACCCCCTCCAGCACGCGCTCGAGCATGAACACGTGGCCGCCGCCGGCGGGCACCAGGCCGACACCCACCTCGATCAGCCCCATGTAGGTCTCGGCCAGGGCGCAGACGCGGTCGCCGCCCATCGTGATCTCGGCGCCGCCCCCAAACGTGAAGCCGAACGGGGCGGTGATCACGGGGATGTGCGCCCGCTTCAACCCCATCGTCATCCCCTGGAAGGCCCGGACCGTCTCGTCGATCAGCTTCCACGCCTGGCTCTGCGCCCCCTCCAGGATCATCAGGAGGTTGGCCCCGGCGCAGAACTGCTCCCCCTGATGGTGGATCACCAGCCCACGGAAGTCCTTCTCCGCCAGCGCGATGGCCTTGTGCATGACCTCGATGATGTCGCCGTCGATCGGGTTGAGCTTGGGCTGCAGGACAGAGTGGAACTCGACGCACGCGACCCCGTCGCCGAGGTCGATCATGGAGGCGCCCGCGTTCTCGAAGACCGCGGGCGTGCGCTTCTTGATCTCGCGCAGCACAAGGAAGCTCTCCGGGCGCACGACCGGGACGTACGACTTCGTGCGGGGGTCGTAGAACTCCAAGCGCTGCGCACCGTCGCGATAGAAGTTCGTCACTCCCGCTGCGAGCATCTCGCCGACCCAGGGCGCGGGCTCGACGCCCTCGGATTTCATGCGCTCGAGCGTCTCCTTGACCCCGATCGCGTCCCAGGTCTCGAACGGCCCGAGCTCCCATGCGAACCCCCACCTGAGGCCGTTGTCGATGTCCACGATCGTGTCCGAGATCTCACCGAGGCGGCGCGAGGCGTAGGCGAGGGTGTCGCGCGTGATGCGCCACGCGAAGACGCCCGCCCGGTCCGGTGCGTTGACCAGCGCCTTGATGCGCGCGCCGGGTTCGTGAATGGCCTTGGTGACCTTCAGCGACGGCGCGTCGAGCTTGGCCTTCAAACGGTACTGGCCGGTCTTCCAGTCGAGGGTGTGGTCGATGTTCTCGCCCTTGGGGCCCTTGTCGCGCTTGAAGAAGCCGGCTTTGGTCTTGCGGCCGAGCTGCTTGTTCTCGAGCATCTTCGTGATGAAGTCGGGCACGGCGAAGATCGGCTGGGCCTCGTCGTCGGGGCACTCCTCCCGGATCGTGCGGACCACGTGGACCATCGTGTCGAGGCCGACGAGGTCGGTGGTCCCGAAAGACGCGCTCTTTGGATGGCCCATCGCGGGTCCTGTGATCGCGTCCACCTCGTCCACCTGGTAGCCCATGTCCATCATGGTGTGGATGGTGTCCATGAGGCCGTAAACGCCGACGCGGTTGGCGACGAAGTTCGGCGTGTCCTTGCCGAAGACGATCCCCTTGCCGAGCAGGAACTGGCCGAAGTCGGTCATGAACTTCACGACCTCGGGGTCGGTCTCCTCGCCCGCCACGACCTCGAGCAGGCGCATGTAGCGCACGGGGTTGAAGAAGTGGGTGACGAGGAAGTTCCTGCGGAAGTCCCCGGAGCGGCCCTCCACCATCTTCTTGATCGGCAGCCCGGAGGTGTTGGAGGAGACGATCGAGCCGGGCTTGCGCACCTTCTCGAGCCGCTCAAACACCTGCTGCTTGATGTCGAGCCTCTCGACCACCACCTCGACGACCCAGTCGCACTCCGCGAGCTTGCCCCAGTCGTCCTCGAAGTTGCCGACGGAGATCAAGGGCAGCAGGCGCTTGGTGTAGATCGCCGCCGGCCTGGCGGCCTTGATGCTCTCGATGCCGGCGAGGGCGAGCTTGTTGCGGAAGCGCTTGTCCTCGCGGGTCAGCCCCGCCTTCTGGTCCTCGGGGGAGAGGTCACGGGGCACGATGTCGAGCAGCAGCGAAGGCACGCCGGCGTTCGCCAGGTGCGCCGCGATCCCGGACCCCATCACCCCGGCCCCCAACACCCCGACCTTGCGGATTTCCCTGGACATGCACTATCTCCTTGTTGTCCTTCTACATACAAGCTTGGAGACTCGTTCGTCACCAGCGTGGGAACTGAACACCCGTTCATTCTCCTCTGCGCGGGTGGCCCTGGCAAGGGGCGGCAGAAGAAGAAGTGAGGCACGAGGAACGAGGCATGGGTGGCAACGGGAGAAAGGGACGACTGCGCACCTGCCCAAAATTCGCAGAATCGGAAGCTTGCTCGTGCCTCGCGCCCGGTTGGGGGCTGGGGCGGGCGTCCCTCACGCCTAGAACAGGCCGACGCCCCAGAGGTCGTGGAGGTGCAGGATGCCGACGACCCGGTCGTTTTGCTCCGTGACGACCAGGGAGGTGATGCGGCGCGTCTCGAGCTGGCGCAGCGCCCCGGTGGCCAGCGTGCCGGGCTCGATCGTGGCTGGCCCCCTGTGCATCACCTGGCCCGCAGAGCGTGCGAGCGGATCGCGGTCCTTCTCCATGAGCCGCCGCAGATCGCCGTCGGTGATCACCCCGAGGAGGCGGCCGCCATCATCCTGCACGGTCGTGATGCCAAGCCCCTTCCGCGACATCTCGTAGATGACGTCCTTCATCGGCGTCCCCTCGCTCACCCGCGGGATCTGCTCGCCGGCGTGCATGAGTTCGCCCACGGTCAGGAGGCGCTTGCCGAGCTTGCCACCCGGGTGGAGCTGGGCGAAGTCCTCGGGCCTGAAGCCCTTGCGCACCGAGACCACCATCGCCAGGGCATCCCCGAGGGCGAGGGCGGCAGTGGTCGACGCCGTGGGCGCGAGGTTGTGCGGGCAGGCCTCGCGGTCCACAGCCAGGTTGAGGTGGACGTCGGCGTGGCCGGCGAGCTTCGAGGACGGATTGGAGGTGATCGCGATGAGGGGAGTCCCGAGTCGCTTCAGGTACGCCACCAGCTGCACCAGCTCGTCGGTCTCGCCTGAGTTGGACACCGTGACCACGACGTCGCCCTGGGCGACCATGCCGATGTCGCCGTGGATCGCCTCCGCGGGGTGAAGGAACATCGCCGGCGTGCCGGTCGATGCCATGGTGGCGGCGAGCTTGCGGCAGATGATCCCCGACTTGCCCATCCCCGTCCACACGACGCGCCCCTGGCAGCCCACCAGCATGTCGACCGCCTTCAGGAACCTGGCATCGAGCTTATCCCGCAGGTTCAGGATCGCCTCGGCTTCGGTGGTCAGGACTTCTTTTGCCAGCTCGAGCGACATGCAACCTCCCGTGAACGGCTCTCGGCGACCGCATTCTAGCCTGCCTGGGTCCCCCGTGCGGGCGCGGGGGCAGGGGAGGCGGGGCCGGGTGCGGCCCTCTGGTGCATGCGTGCCCTTAGTGATAGAACATGGCGTGTCGCGTGCTCGGGGGCGACGACCGGGGCGTCCAAAATCTGGACGCGGGGGGCGGCCATCACGACGGCCCGAGCGGAAAGGGAGGTAGTCAAAGTGCACAGGGAGCAGTGGACGGCGGCGTGGCTCCTGGGCCTGATCTTAACGGTGTCGGGACCCGCCTGTTCGTCGACGCAGAAGGGCATCACCGGCCGTAGCTGGACGGATCCTGAAGAGGCGTGTTTCAACGTTCGCAATGCCGATAGCTTCACTGCCCTCCATGAGATGTTCGTGTATGTTCGGCTCTTGCGGGATGAGAGCTATCTGCTGACCCTGGACCACGTGTACACGAGGCTGCCCTTCGCGACCGGAATCACGATCTCTAACATTTTCAGCCGTGTCTGTTCGGACACGGGGGCCGCGATTACCTTCACGGATTTCGGTCATCAGGTCTCCTGCCGGATTGTGCGCGTCGAGGCCGTCGCTGACAAGGAGCAAGCCGAGAGACTGGTAAAGTATCGGACGACGCCTAGGTCGGAGGGCTAGCCGGGTTCTGTCCGCGCTTGGCGCAATGGACCATTCAGGTGCGGCAAATGCTTAACGGGGTGGTGCGACTCGCGAGCCGAGATCGCGCGTCACGTCGACATGGGGGAACTCGGGACCCGGTAGGACGGGCATAAACTTCATAGGGCGATGCTGGCGAGGGTTGATTCAGGGCCATCAGGAGGACGCATGAAGCGCCTGCGTTGGCTTTGTTTGCTTCTCATGACCGGTGTGGCGGCGATGTCGTTCGCAGGTGACATCCAGGTCGCGTGCGAGCCCGGTCTCCGAGTCTATCTGGACGGGAAGCTCGCAGGTACCTCGAGCTCGAAGGAGGATGGCCTTTTTCTGGCGAACGTGCCGGCAGGCGCACACGTCATTCGGGTTGAAAAAGATGGGTTCGTCCCGCAGAGCTTTCAGGTCGAGGTTGCGAAACTCCCGATCGAGGTCAAGGTGGGGGCGTTCTCCCCGGTGCCCGTGATGCGCAAGGACGTGGAGACCGACAGGGCCATGGCCAAGCAGCCCGGGGGAAAGCTCCTGGTCACATCGGCCCCTCAGGAGTGTCTTGTCGAGATCGACGGCAAGACCGAGAACAAGAGCGTACCGATCCTGCTGGTCGAAGGGCTTGCGGCCGGTGAGCACACGATCGCCTTCAGCAAACCCGGATACGATCGAATCTCCGGCGTGGTCACGATCCGGCCGGGAGTCGAGGTCACCGTTCGAGGGGATCTCATGGGCGGCAGCGTGGAGACCGTCCACGAGGGCACGGGATCGCTGCGCGTGTATTCGACGCCGGCACGCTGCACGGTCAAGTTCGCCGGGATGATACGGGAGACGGCGAACGGGGTGTTGAATTTCTCGTACATCCCTGCGGGAGAGTATCGGATCCTCGTGGAATGGAAAGGTCGGTGGCTGTCGTCGAGCGTGGTGATTGCCAAGGGCCAAAGGACGGTCGTGACCGTGAGCTTCATGAAGGGGGATCAGCCGTTCGTCGTTTCGTACAAGCCCGAGTGAGACGGCAGGCCCTGCAGTTCTTGATCGACGGCGCAGCGGCAGGCTCACCAGGCGAGTCCCGCCCATCCGACCACTGGGGGCCGACAAACGTGCCCAGGATTCCGGTCGGTTCTGATCCCCAGCACGCGTGCGACGTCCGGTTGCTTGCCAGCGGGCGAACCGGCAACCCCGGGGGGCGAGCACTCGTAAGAACCCATGGGCCCGCCAGCCGTCGCCCGGGGCGCAGGACCGGGTAGCGTGGCGGATACTGAGATGGTGACCACCGTTCGCACGAGCGAGCCGGCCGGATCGGTGACCGGTGCGCGCGCTCGAACGCCCCGCCCGCCGCGAGCAGGCCTAATCGCGTGGCTTCGCGCCTCTCTCCTCTGTCTGGTGGTCCCCGTGGTCGCATGCACGACCTCGCGCGGGAGCCTCGACCGTGCGGGGATCACCCCCGATGAGCTGCTGGCTGGAACTGTTCTCGGGTCGGCGGGGGTTCCACCTGCACCCGTCGCCGAGGATGAGGTGCTCGCTCTCAGTCCGCAGATGCGTGACTTCCTGGACAAGCACGTGGACCGCAAGGCCAGCGACAGTCTCAAGCTCCAGCAGCTGGCCTATGCCATCGTTGACGCGGACACCTTCGGCCTGGTGTACGACGACAGGACCCGCACCGCCTCCGAGACGTTCCACGCCAGGCGGGGCAACTGCTTGTCGTTTTCCAACATGTTCGTCGCGATGGCCCGTCACGTGGGCTTGAAGGTCGAGTTCCAGGAAGTGGAGATTCCGCCAGACTGGACTCTCGACAAAGACACCTACGTGCTGAACCAGCACGTCAACGTGTACGTGGACCTGGGGCAGACGGGCGTGCGCGTCGTGGACTTCAATATCGCTGATTTCAAGACCAGCTACGAGATGCGAAGGATCCCCGACACGCGGGCGTTGGCCCACTACTACAACAACATCGGCGTGGAGCGCATGCAGACGGGTGATACGGCTGCGGCTCTTTCGTGCTTCCGCACGGCCATCGCCGACAGCGAGCGCCAGTTTTCGCCGGCCTGGGCCAACCTGGGTACGCTGTACCTGCGAGCCGGCCATCCCGCTCATGCCGAGGCGGCGTATCTGCAGGCCGTGAATGCGAACAAATCGGACCTCGTCGCCTTGAGCGACCTGGCCAGACTCTACGAGCGGATGGGTGATCGGAAGCGGGCTGCCGCGTACCAGAAGAAGGTAATCCACCATCGCTATCTCAATCCGTACTACCGTTACGAGCTCGCCCGTCGGGCGTACACCGGGAAGGACTGCGTTGCGGCCATAGGCCATCTCAAGTACGCGATCCGCAAGCGGCCGAAGGAGGATCAGTTCTACTTCCTGCTGGGCGCGTGTTACCTGGAGAAGGGGGACAAGCGGGCAGCCGAGCGCTGGCTGGCCAAGGCACAGGAGGTGGCCGCGACCGACGCCCTGAAGCGCAGGTACTCGAGCAAGATCGACACCCTGCTCCGCGGCGGTGACGACCATCCATGAAAGAAAAGAAAGGGGCGACCCCCGAAGGGGCCGCCCCCGACGCAGCGTTTTGCGGGCTTGCTAGAACGAGAACTGGATGCTGGAGTGGATGTACCGGCCGTAGGGATCGTACGAGCCGTAGAAGCCCTTCGCGTAGTCGTCGGCCTCGCTGCCCGCCCCTCTCGGTGGTTGCTTGTCGAGAATGTTGTTGATGCCGAAGTTGAACTGGATGCCCTTCGCGAGCTGGAAGCCCACCGCGAGGTCGAACCAGTTCCAGCCGCTGTACTCGTAGGCCTCGTTGAGCTTCAATAGCTCAATCTGCTCCGGCGCCGCAAGGGCCGGCTCGTCGCTTGCCTCCTCGGCCTTCACGGGACCCAGGTACCGCCAGCCCAGGGTGAGGACCGTGCCGCCGGTCTGCCACGACACGCGGAAGAGGTGCCGCCACTCGGGCTGCATGTTGACGGAGGGGAGGTACGGGTTGTTGCACTTGTTGCCCGTCCAGCCCACGCAGTCGTACTGGTAGAGGCCCGTGTCGGTGAAGGCCGTCATCGAGTAGGTGCCTTGGAGGGTGAAGCTGAAGAAGGTGTTCCCTGCGGGCAGCGTGTACGAGGCGTTCAGGTCGATGCCTTCCGCCTCCTTCTTGCCGACGTTGTCGTTGAGCGTGTCCACGAACCCTTCTTGCGTGCTCTGCAAACGCCACAGCGAGCCGAAGTGATCGCGATGGATCAGGTTGCAGAGGGCGGGATCACCGGTGAGGCCGCACTGCGAGACGATGTCGTCGAAGCCCAAAGTGCTGATGGTCTCGTCGAGCTGGATGTCGTAGTAGTCGAGCGCGATGGAAAGGCTCGTGCCCGCCGGGGTGAACACCAGCCCGAAGGTGGTGGTGTCGGCGACCTCGGGGTCCAGGGCTGGGTTGCCGCCGGACCAGGTGTTGTACTGGCCGGCCGTGCTCGGCGCGAGGTGGCCGTACTGTGCGGCGGTCACGCCCGTCCGCAGGCACTGCTCGAGGCTGAACTGAGGCGTGTCGCCCTCCTCATTCGTGCACGGGTCGTTGCTGCCTCCGAGCACAAGCCGTTGCGGTTGGTACAGCTCGACCACGTTGGGCGCGCGGGTGGCGCGGTTGTAGCCCGCGCGGAACTTGAAGGAGGGGCTGGGTGCGTAGACTCCCTCCGCCTTGTAGGTCGGGTGCACCCCGTTCACGTTGTAGTCGGAGTAGCGGTAGCCGAGGTTCACGGACAGCTCCTGCGCCCCGCGGGCGCCCTGGACGAACGGAATCAGCAGCTCGGCGAACAGCTCCTTGACATCGTAGAAACCCGTGACTGACGGTGTGGTAGCACCCTGACCGGCGCCGATGCCCGTCTGATAGGCCAGGTCCGTTTGGAAGTCGATGAACTCCTTCCGGTAGTCGGCACCGAGAGCGAGCGAGAGACCCTCGGTCGCGCCGGGGAATATCAAACCGGCCTGCCCGAGATCCGCGGTGACCGTCCCCAAGACCATCTCCGACCTCGCGGAGCCGTTCGAGAGCATGGGCAGATTGAGGTAGGCGATCTGCTCCTGAGTGACCCCACCGGGCGTGAAGATGTCCCAGGGGATACAGTTGGGATTGCCGGAGGTGCAGGCCCAGGTGCTCGGATCGTCCGGGTCGCCCTGGACGAACAGCGCTTCCTGGAGGCGCGTGGCGTTGAAGTCGTTGATGTACGTCTCCGGGATGCGGGTATGGGCGTAGAGGCCGCTGATGTCGTAGGACCAGCCGGCGCCCAGGTCGCCCTTGAGACCGGCGTTGAGGCGGATGGCCTGATGGCTAAGCTTGTCCATCCGGCCGCCGCCCTCGACGTTGCGGCGGAAGACCTGCAGGCCCGCGTGGTTGTCGACGCCGTCCGGCCCCAAGACGCCCGGACCGTACCCGTTGTCTGTGCAGACGATCTGCTTCATCTGCGCGCTCATCATCGGGTTGTCGCAGTTGATGTAGAGCGTGCTGCCGAAGCTGCCGGAGGGCGCGATCTGCGCGTCCGTCGTGTCGTCCATGAGCATGACCGAGCCGTAGGCGTGATAACGCGGGTTCCACTCGTAGTCGAGGAAACCGCCGCCCGCCCACCTCGTGTCGGGGCGTTGCGCAAAGTTGTAGGGGTTGTAGTTGAACGAGTACTTCGACGTGGACCACGGAATGAACGTTCTCTCTTGCGTCGGGTCCACCGTCCAGCTGCTCCCGTCATCGGTCCAGAAGCGGCCGGTCGCACTCGTGGATGAGCCGCTACAGGCCAGGCCGGTGGCGCCGAGCGCCCCGACCGAGCAGTTGGTGTAGTCGCGACGGTCTTTCCTGAGCGCGGCGGCCTTGCGGTAGTCCAGGTAGACGATCCCGTGGCCCTTGCCCTCGGCGAACTTGCCGCCGAGCGATACGTAGGCTTCGAACTGGCCGCCGTCCGTGGCCATCCCTTCCGGGACGGTGAAGTTCCTGGGCGCGTTGATTTCCCGGGCGGTCTCGTCGTTGTTGTTGTGGTTGTAGCCGCCGCCGTAGATGCCGGCCCTGATACCCTCGAAGTCCTTGTCGACGATGAAGTTGACCACGCCGGCGACGGCGTCGGCGCCGTAGGTTGACGAGGCCCCGCCGGTGAGGAGGTCGACCCTCTTCACGAGCCCGGCCGGGATGAAGTTCAGGTCAGGCGCAACTGCGATCGCGTCGCCTGCCGGCATCCGCTGGCCGTCGATCAGGACCAGCGTGCGGACGGAACCCATGTTCCGCAGGTTGATGGTCGCAGTTCCGGACGAACCGTTCGAAACGGTGGAGTTCTGGGCGCTGAAGATCTGCGGCAGGGTGGTGAGCATGTCTTCGAGGCGGGTGTTGCCTGCATAGGTGATCGCCTCGACGTCCATCGTGGTGACGGGGCTCATGGCCTCCAGGGTGGGGCGCGGGATCAGAGTACCGGTCACCGTCACCTCTTCCCGTACGGCGCTCTGCATCTGAACCTGCAGGGTCGCCGCACTCCCCGCGGCAACGTTGATGTTTGCCTGTTCAAGCGTCGCGAAACCCTGCAGGACGCACCTGATGCTGTATGTGCCGGCCGGCAGAGACGCGAACGTGAACTTGCCGTTGGCCTCCGAGACGGCGGTCCTTGCTGTCGCCAGCGTGGGTGAGGTCGCCTCGATTGTGACGCCCGGCAGAGGCGCTTTTGTTTCGTCAGTGACTCTGCCCTCGATGCTTCCCGTGGCCTGGGCGTAGACCCCCACGGCGAGAAGCGTCGCGGCGAACGCGAGAAGTGCAAACTTGACGCACTTCATACAGCCTCCTTTCCTTCTCCCTCGATTCGAACGACTACGATTGCAGTTGCAGTGGTTGATACTGGGTCACCGGACTTGCGGCTTGACGGCTTAATCTGGCCCCTCCTTTCTTCGAAGCAGCAGAGTGGGAAGCGGCATT
>MEKI01000104.1 GCA_001766905.1 Acidobacteria bacterium RBG_13_68_16 | reverse complement strand
CGCTCACCTCAAGACGGTGACCTTCCTCCGCCGTGATCGGATCGTCGACTAGTGGGGACCCGGGTCCGGGTCATTGTCGCCGCCAGGATCCGCTTGGGCAATGACTTCCCCCTCATGGTCCAGCAGCTTGACGTCATAGTAGAAGTACCCCGACTCTTGGGTGTTACCCGCCGTCACGACGTCCGGCAGGTGGGACCCCGCGGAGGGCCGGTTGTAGCCGAGGCCGCGGTGCACGCCGCGCGGCCGGAACCCGCCCGGGCTCTTCAGCGGCGCCTCGTACTTGGTAGGAACGGCCGTCACGAACTCCACGACGGCGCCTGCCGCGTTCTTCGGCATGCCGTTGAAGGCCCACCGAATGTCCCCGGGGCCGTCCTTCCAGTACAGGTGGACCCAGTCTGGAGCGCACTTCAGTTTGCCGTTCTGCATTGTGACGGTGACAAGCTCGTACGTCTTCGTCGGCATGTTGCTCTCCCTCCTCCAGTCGATTTCCGGTTGACCTCGCGTGACACACAAACGTCCTCCCAAGCCCTGGGCATTGGTGGAGCGTCGCCCAAGTAAGAACCCCTTGCTTTCGAGATGGATGTCGTCACGTCACGATTCCGGGTGATCTCACCAGACCTCCTGCCAGGCGCCCACCTTCGGGGACCCTTTCAAACCCACCTTTCGGATGTGACTCCGTGATCTGTACCGTGCCCCGCCCATCGCAAGGCGACACAAAAGCCTGATCGTGACTCACGGCTCACCCTCCACGGGTGGGTAGCTGTCCGAAGAGTCGCCGGGGAGGCGGACGGCGCCCGGTCCACGGAGCAGGATTCGGACGAGCTCCGCCTGGCTGTTCGTGCCGGTCTTGTGGAAAATTTTGGCGAGCTGGGTGTGCGCGGTGTTGCGGGACACACCGAGCACCGCCATTGCCTCACGCAGGGTCTGCCCACCGAGGAGAAGAAGCGTGAGGCGCGTCTCAGCAGGGGTCAGGCCGTAGAGGTCGTGGACAAGCCCCGTGGGGCTCACGAGAGAAAGCCCGGAGTCGGAGATGAAGACGACCGCGGTGTGCCGCCGCCGCGCGAGCCATCGCCGCCCTCGGCTGACCGGCACGACCATGACCTCGTACGGGCGCGAAGACGAGGCCCGCGAGAGGCGCAGGCCGAGCCCGGTCCCGGCGCCTCCGCGGGCCACGTCGGCGACGGCGCGCTGCAGCACGTGCGTGTCGGCGGGCGTAGCGCCACGCAGACCGTCGGAGGCGATCACGAACCCGTCCTGCTGCGCTGCGATGCGGTGGGCCGCCCGGTTGGCGAGGATTGGCTTCGCGCCCTCGTCCACCAGGACGGCGCCGAGCGCGACGCGGTCGAAGGCGTCGCGCGCCTCGGCGGCGCGGCGCTCCGCTTGCTCCACGCGCAGGTGAACGCTCATCGCGCGCGTGAGGTGCGGCATGATCACCCGCAGTCCCTCAAGGGCGGACGAGTCGAACCGCTCCCCCGGTGGCCGGAGGAGCCAGAGCGCGGCGAAGGCGCCTTCCTCACTCAGAAGGCAGGCACCGACTGCCACGCCGAACCGACCGCCCGCGCCGAGCGCCGCGAGTGCATCCTCCCCGTCCCGACCCGACGGCGCGCTCGGGAGTTCGCTGGTAACCAGGACACCCGGGGGGCTGCCACCAAGACGGAGAAGCGAGGCAGCCACGCTGCCGGTGAGCAGCGTGGGGCTCAACTCGTCCAGGCCGCAGGTCGCGAGCGGCGTCAGCTCACCAGGGCTCAGGCCGAAGAGGAGGATGCCGGCGCTCCCTCCGGCCACGGAAGCGGCCGCCTCAAGCGCCTCTGGCCACGCCGCGGGCGAAGCAGCCGCCTCGTAGGCCGCCTGGATTGCCCTGACCAGTTCCGGTTGCATCGCATCCAACGAGGCGCTCGTCGCGCGCCCCGCCCGCTTTCGATGATCACCGCCGTCTAGCCCATCGGGACGCTGGGCGTTTCCGCTGGATGGTAGCACCGGGCGGGGCACGATCTTCGTCATTGCGCCGGCCTCATCGCGACATAGATTCGCACCATCGACGCCCCGGGTCATCACCCAAATGGGTGATGGCGCACGGTCCGAGCCCGTCCAGACCTCTCGCAAGGTGCGTACCTGATTGCATGG
Source organism: Acidobacteria bacterium RBG_13_68_16 (assembly GCA_001766905.1). Taxonomy (GTDB): domain Bacteria; phylum Acidobacteriota; class Thermoanaerobaculia; order Thermoanaerobaculales; family Thermoanaerobaculaceae; genus RBG-13-68-16. The sequence goes on along the minus strand of MEKI01000104.1, from coordinate 3,589 downwards.
CCGCAATGCATGGAATGGGATACCAGGCACCGATCCACCGATCTGCCTTGTGGTGCCGCAACCGCGTCATGTGCGACTGGTACCTGATATGGAGCGACCGGTGTCAAGAGGGGGTGGCGCCTCCAGTGCCGGTGGTGGTGTCTTCGTTGGTGTCGCCGTCGCCGGAGCGGGAGTTGGAGTCGGTGCCGCGCCTGGACAGGTGGCGACCGAGGGATAGCCGGTAGGACAGGTGTCACTGAAGACCCAACTCACGCAGTCACCCGTCGTCGGGTTCAGGCAATTAACAGCACCAGACACCGCAGAAAGGGTGGGGTCAACATGGAGTACGAGCGGCGTTGCGTCCTTGGCCGTGGCAGCTTTGCTCATCACCACACCATTAGGGGAAGGGATGATTGTGATGCTCAGTGCTGTAACCTGGGCAAGCATTGGCATCCACATCATGATGGTGTCGCCTTCCACCGAGTTAGAAATTGCGACAGTATAGGACCAGAGGCCAGCGCTGGCATCGCGGGCCGACACGCCGGTAGTGGGTTAGTTTGAGCGATCCAGTCAAAACGGCACGTGTTAGATGAGTGAAAAGGTGCCTGAGCGTTGCGGGGTTGACGGCTATGTTCGATTAGTGGTGGCTGGAGATGCTGAATCAGCCTTTGATCTAGGTCCTGCCGGGTGGCCACTTGTTCCTCTACCCGAGCATGAATGTGAGTCGCTCCCGCCCTCTTTGCCTCCGGCCAGCACTCATGATTCGGGAGACCCTGGCTGAAGTCTTCCGTCTCGCCAACACAGACAGCCCACCAGCTCTTGGTGTCGCTATAGGCGAGGATGCAGATGCCGCCAACCGCGTTCCATGTAGTGTCTGGCGTGTGTACCTCAAACTCGTGTTTTCCTCCTTCGGCGGTAGGGCGGTTCGCGGTGATCTGTTCGGTGTTCATGTCGCCTCTCTGTTTTCTAGGTTCGCAAGTCCCGCGAATCCTGTCATCACCCGTTTGGGTGATGTCGGTGGAGGCCAACACAGCGCACACAGTCGAGGAAGCGAAGCCCGGCACTTGCGATTGTTCTGTCTTTGCCCAAAATGCCGTTTGTGTTGTCTGGTGGGGCTGCGAATTCCTGGCCGGGCGAGGCCAGCGGTTAACTGCGACTAGTGAGCGCCCAATGATTTGAGTGCCGACATTACGGTTTCCGGAGAGTCTCTTGGTTGTTGGTCGGTTCTGCCGTCCTCTGCAGAAGCCGACTCGATCCTTTGCGGCGCGGCCCGTCTGGCGAGCGCTACGCTACGCCGCAAATCAGGAGACCGACCTACTCATCCAATCAGGTCCCCATGTACGCATGCCGCACTTCAGCTACTTGCGTACCTGGCACCTATTGCCAATCCGCCGCGCCCTTAGCGACCAAGGGTCGAGTTGATGCGGATAACGCCAAGCAGAGGTGGTCCGCCGTCACAGCTCTGTTCGAAGTTCACCGCAAGATGTGTAACTTTACCAGCGGATCGATCACAATCGAGCTCGAGGATTTCGAACCTTCCACGTGAATGCGCGCAGGCGGTACTGAAGGCGGAAACCGAGAGACCTGGCTTGGCCTCATCTCCAAACGCCCGCTCTTCGGCATTCTGGTACAGACCGGCGACCCAAGCCTGGCCCTTCGGCGGATCAAACTCAAAGTGCCAAAAAGCGGAAGGCTCTGCGGATCCCTCGACAAACACCCTGACTAGATTGCCCCACTCGAAGAAGTCCGACCTGAATGCAGCATCGCCTGAACCACAAATCCAAGTCTTTCCTTGTCCGATAGGGTCTCCTGCCGAACTCGCCACACACAGGTACGTGCTCTCGGCGACCTTCGCTTGTCCCTGCTGGACTTGGCAGGCTGGAACCACAATCGAGGGAACGTAGTCATCAGCCACTCTGACCGATAGCTTTCCTCGAAGCAGACCCGCGACTCTCTGCTGGAGCTCCGTCCCGCTTAGTATCCCGACTCCTACCATCACAAGCACAAGGGGGACTATCACGGCCAAGATGATGACCACACGATCCAGAAGTTGTTCCTTGCGCAGCCATTTGGGGGCTGGCAGGGTGTCCCCACGCCCTTTTAGAAGAGCCTGATAGATTGCGGCTGCGCTGCTCTTGTTGTTTTCAAGATAGGTGTCCGCAAGGTCCAACCTCAGCCGCTTGTTCGCGATCCGAAAGTTGAATCGCACACGGGACTTTCCCTCCTTCAGCCCCTCAGCGCCGACCTGGGCGAGCGGCCAACTGGCATTCTTCCTCTCGCGCTTGCGCAACCGTGCCAGAGAAATGAGCAGGAATCGCTCGCTCGTGGTCGCGACCAGATACCTTCTGGTGAACAGACCGTTGACAAGCAAGGCCCAAGCAAGCGCCATCACCCAGCCCAGTACACCGGTTGAGGCGCGGCCCAAGAGCTGAAAGACAACGAGAACAAGCAAAGGCGCCCACCCGATGACAGGTGGCAAGGGGTATCGCACGTAGCCCAGCGCAACGTGCTGCGGAATCTCTTTATCAGCTAGGTGGGGTGTGACGATCTTCCTGGCCTCGTCCAGTTTCACCCAGACCCTCATGGTCGCCTCCTCACGACACCTCTGTAGACCAGCCATGAACCGCTGCACGACGAACTGCCGCAGCAGGGATGGTCACGTGAGTCTCAGATACACCTCCCGGCCGATAGGTGTCAAGGCACTCAGGGGTACCGCGTGTCACCAGCTCACCATCTTGATCAAACGGAGCTGCGCGGCATGATCGCTGTACGGGGTCCGGCACGGTTTTCGTCATTGCGTCGGTCTCGTCAGCTGATAGCTTCAGACAGACGACGCCGCGGCACATCACCCAAATGGGTGATGACACACGGTCGAAGCGCGTCCAGAATTTCTAGAAGATTAGGTATCCGGTTGAATGGCGGCAATGCATTGAATGGGATACCTGGTACCTATACAATGCACGGAATGGGATACCTGGTACCTATCGTCAATATCAGCATGATGAGCACGAATGTGCCGGCTCCCTTGAGCTTTCCAAGCTGGCTCGCGTACGTCACTGCGCTGATAACCCCAAAAAACGTGAAGCACCCAGCGGCCTTGAGGCCCGGCAACGAGGGAAAACTCAAAGCGAAATACTCCGCTTCAAGCGCCTTTATCTTTGCGAGTTTCGGCAGCTCCAGGCTCCGCACAAAGTGAAGCTTCACGTACTTGTAGACGGTCGTCTTGACGACGTAGGTGGAATCGCTCACGAAACTGGGCCGCCCCTCGACCTCTCCTTTCTCATGGATCTCCTGTCGTCCCTGGAGATTCCACCCAAATGCCTGCATTTCCTGGATCTTGTCGTTCTCGTAGTCCGGAGCGACCTGCACGACCAAGCTTTCTGTTCTTTCCATTCTCGTGGTCCTCCCTTCTCGGCGAATGGGTACCTTGTTTCACCATCTCACCATCCTGACCAAGAACGAGCCGCTGGTTCGAGTCATCGCGTGCAGCGGCGGCCACGAAAGGCCCGAATCGGCGTGGCTCGCTCGACTCCTCTCGCGATCAACGACCTGCCACCCATCGTCATGGGAGCCCTCATTCGCTGGACCCCGGCCCGGGAGCGAGGTCGTC